>SLSZ01000174.1 GCA_007130125.1 Bacteroidales bacterium | reverse complement strand
CCATGCGTTATCAAAAATATCAACATTTTGATGACTCTTATACACTTTTGGAAAAACTGCAACTGATTGAAAATGTGGCTCAAAATGACCGTATTGGTGGCATAGTCATAAACACTTCAGGTATGAACATCAATCATGCTATGATATGGGAGCTAAGAGAACAGCTTAAAGAGCTGCGAAAAACCGGCAAAAAAGTTGTCATATTTATTGACAATGCCGACATGAACATTTACCATTTTGCATCCATTGCTGACTTAATAGTAATGCATCCATTTGGCACCCTAAATTTACCGGGCTATATTAAAGGTAATATCTATCTGGGTAATATGCTTGAAAAGGTTGGAGTTGGATTTAAGGAGTTTCGCTTTCATGAGTACAAATCGGGGTTTGAACCTTTAGCAGGCGTCAAAATGAGTGATAAAGACCGCCAACAGCATCAAAAACTTGTTGATGGCTTTTATAGTCTGGTGAAGAACGATGTAATTGAAAGTCGCGGTTTCACTGAGGATAAATACGAAAAAATTGTTAATGACATATTTCATTTTTCTGCTGAAAATGCTTTAAAATATGGCTTGGTTGATACGATAGGACGCTGGACAGACATAAATGAAATCATAGATCATGTAGTTACTTCAGAAATAAGACTTTTAGAAGATGACCGTTTGCATAGGTTTCTGCGACGAACAGATTATAGCTGGGGCAGGAAGCCCAGAGTGGCAGTCATTTATGCTGAGGGCTTCTGCAGTATGGAAACCGGCATGAAGGCAAGATCTCTGGCAAAGGATATTGAAAAAGCACGTGAAGACAATACGGTAAAAGCTATTGTTTTACGCGTAGAATCACCTGGAGGCTCTACCCTGGCACTGGATATAATCGCAGAGGAGCTTAGAAAAGCCAAAGAGGAAAAACCGGTCATTATCTCACAAGGCTCAGTAGCAGCTTCCGGAGGCTATTGGTTGTCAATGTACAGCGACGCAATAGTTGCCGCACCAAATACAATTACAGGCTCAATAGGTGTTATAACCGGATGGATGTACGACAACGGCATTAAAGAAAAAATAGGTTACACTACAGATTTTGTTAAAAAGGGAGAGTTCGCTGACCTTGGATTTGGCGTACCTATACCTATATTGGATATGCCTTTGCTCGACAGAAAATTCACCAAACAAGAAGAAGAAATTATAGTTGATATGATGAGTAACACCTATGAGCGGTTTGTTAAAGAAATTGCCAAAGCCAGAGGAAAAGAATATGATGAAGCTGAAACTATTTCACGTGGCAGAATTTGGTCAGGCAAAGATGCAATTGAAGCAGGACTGGTTGATACTCTCGGCAACTTGACGACAGCCATTAACATTGCAGTAGAAAAGGCCGGAATAGATATCGAAGAAGGCTATGAAATTATTGAATACCCTGACCCTGAATTATTCAGCTTCAGCGGATTAATAGCATTCTTTGTTTCGCGTATGATTGAAATTGAAAGCCCTGAAGCAACCAAAGACCCAATGTTACAATACCTCCGTCTGCTAAATAAGCATAATACCCAACCTCTGCTTGTAATGCCTTTGGAGTATATGAATTATTATTTTAATTAATGATTATGGGTTTTGCTTAAACTATAATCAATCAATGCCTTCAGGGTGCAATCATTATTTTATTCTTCCGGCCCTCAGTTATAAATATTGCCAATTGCAGAGTAAATGGATCGAAATCAGGACCAAAGCCGACAACTTTTTTTAATTAAAATTCTTTAGCTTTGTAAGGCTTAAATATTAAACTTTATTTAATTATAACGCTTTAATTCAACCAGATGAAACTAGTGCTTTTACTTCTACTGCTAAGCATCTTTAGCACTAAAATTAATGCCACAAAACTCGTATTGATACCAACTGCAAATTTTGAAGAAACCCAAACTCTTTTTGAAGATCCATCAATAAGGATTAATTTCTACAGGGATGAGTTTGTGATAGCCTCTGTTGATGCTGAACCCAAACAAGCTTTTATAAGTTTGGACCGAAATCCGTGGCAGGAAAATATAAGTTACTACATTGTTTATACTGATGAGTTTGCCGAAAAAGACGAATACATTTCTTTGATTGAGTCCCGTTCTGATATTTTATATCATGATGATTTTTTCATTTTTGTACGCACTAATGAAAAGAAATATGGTCAATTACCACCCTCAAAGAATGGGATGGTAAGAATTTTTGACCAGGAGGTTAAATTACCGTCGCCATTTCTTTTTCCGTCAACCAAAAGTTTAACTGCCGACCCTTTTATTCTTAATTTATTTGCAGAAGTAAATGGTGAAAAAATTACCCAAAGGGTTCAGCACATGGAAGATTACGGTACTCGCGATGCATATCATCCACAGAGTGTAGTTGCCCAGGAATGGATAGAAAGCAAGTTCTTGGATTGGGGTTTGGAAGTTGAGGTTATGGATTTTCATATGCCGGGTGGAGATGCAAGTGATAATGTTATAGCTACTTTAACAGGCACAAATAAACCTGATGAATTTATAGTGTTGGGTGCTCATTATGATTCTGTAAACTGGCAAGGTGGTGAAGAAGCACCGGGTGCCGATGACAATGCTTCCGGCACGGCAGGTGTGATGGAAATTGCCCGCATACTCAGCCAATACGAGTTTGAAAGAAGTATTGTATTTTGCGCTTTTTCCGGCGAAGAGTACGGTTTATACGGCAGTGCAGCTTATGCATCACGAAGCGCAAGTGAAGAAATGAATATACTTGGTTATTTTAATATGGATATGATAGGATACTTTAAGCCGGGTAATACTACAATAATGACATCACTTATTTATCCCGAATCGGCAAAGCAGTTAGCTGACTTTTACACCGGTATTTGCGAGGTGTATCTGCCCGATTTTGTTGTTGAACCCGCAACATTAACCGGTGGCGATAGCGACCACACCTCCTTCAATAACAACGGTTATATGGGTATATTCCCTTTTGAAGATGTTGAAAATTACAGCCCTTATATACATACTGCAGAAGATACTGTCGGGTTAAGCTATAACAACGAAGAACAGGCCGTAATTTTTACAAAAGCAGTAATGGCATCTGTAGTTACTTTAGCAAACTACGACGATAGCCAATCTGTTGCAGAGCAAGCTAAATATACTAACATCTATCCTAATCCGGCAAGTTTGACTGTAAATATTATATATAAAAACAATCAACCCGTAAATCTTATAATCAGCAATATTGCCGGCCAAAATATAAAAGAAACAACTTTTAACTCAAGCAAAACTATTGATGTTTCCGCTTTTCCTAAAGGAATATATTTGTTTAAAATAGAAAGTGAACAATTCAGGGAAGTGCATAAAGTGATTGTTAATTAATACCTGCAAGGTATTCCGCAATTGGTAACTTCCGTTTATTATATACAGGTTGCTAGTAAAGAAAACCAAATAACCATACCGGAATATAGTTATCAAAACCAACTTCAATATCATCTTTTGCAATATATGCGTTTTTTAAACCCGATATTTGTTTTTTAGTTTTTCTTTTTCCACCAACTTCAAAAGTATACTTACGGTCTACAATAAAATCAGCTTTTTCGGCAAGGTTTACTTCGTGTAGGCAAGTTAGCTGATTAACAAAAAAAGTTTCTCTCAGGTTGCCTATCTGCGTGTTGTCTTTTGCTATTGCGTACATTAAGTTTGTATTATTCAAAAATATTTTTTCAGGCTTAGTAAGTAAACCAATACCTTTTGTGTCTTTATATAATTCATGAATGAGCCCTACACGGTTAAGCATTCTTATCGCTTCAACCAAACTGTTTCGTGATAAACCTGTATGTTGACTCAATTTTGTAATATTTGGTGTAAACGGAGAACTGCTTGCAATCGCTTTTAGCAACTTTTTTAGTTTCAAGGTTGTTTCATATCTCAGATTTTCTACTGCGAGTATATCTACCTCCAGCGTCAGGTTAATTGTATTGATTAACTTTTGGTAATACGATTTTTCGTTTTCGAAAAAATATGGATATGCTCCTAAGCTTAAATATTTTTGAAATAAAGGTAGGGGCTTAATTTTTTGCATTATTATGGAGGCAAGTTCCGGATGACTTTTTATTATTTGATGCAAAGTATAAGCAGAAAATACATGTTTTGTTTCAAGTATTAAAAATTCTCTAAATGACAATTCGTTTAATAAATAGCTAACCATTCTCCTGCTAAGATCCGATTCTGATTTATATAGTTCAAGCACCGATGATGAAGTAAGTATAATTTTAAGGTTAGGTAAGTTATCATAAATAAGCTTTACCTCTCTTGACCAATTAGGGTATTTGTGGACTTCATCCAACAGTAAATATTTGCCGCCATATTTCTCAAATTGCTTTGCCAGGTCATATATTTTGTTTTCATAAAAGAATACATGATCAAGACTAACATATAAAGTTGATTCTTTTGGTAATTCATTCTTTGCCAATTGCAACAATAAAGTTGTTTTACCAACACCTCTTGCTCCTTTAATTGCAATAAGGCGATTAGATAAATCAATATTATAGTACAAATACCTCCGAAATGGAACATCAAGCTGTGTCAGTTTTGTCTGATGTTCAAAAATTAAGTCTTCCATATTGCTTCTTTTAAAAAGCAAATATAGTAATATTTTGTTAAATACAAACAGCAGTTTGATAAAAAATTATATATCCTATATCTAGATAGCCGAGAGCTTTGGTCCACGTCACCGCTGAAAAGACATCTGTGTAACCATCACCTTTCAAGCATTGTCGTTTTCAAACATTTGTGCTATTTCTAATATTAAGTCACGAAGAAACGGTTACCGACATGGGCTATTGCAACACAGGCGCTGCCCAAGACTTTGTCCTACAGGCTTTGAATTTATAAGACGGAATATTTTAATCATAACTATGTATTAAATTCACATATATCTGAAGGGAAATAATGATTTAAACTTTACTTTACTTTAAATAAATCAGAAACTTTTTACGTATTATTAAATGAACATTTTACATATTTTTGTTATATAAACGGAGCTATAGCTGAGATAGGATTATTGTACCTGCAGAATTTCTATTTTTTTGTGTCAGGAATTTCCATTTTCCGAAAGTAGATGTAAAATTTCAGTGACAAATAGCAACAAAACAATTCCATTGCCTTTACAAAAAAAAGCCATATTTTTACGCTTTCAATTTTGAGAGCAACCTTATAAAAGCAAAGCATGAGCGAGAAAAAGACCAGAAGGCCGAAACTTATTGAGGCTCTTATTCCTGTAATATTTTTAACATTACTAATATCAATAAATGTATTCGTATTTGGTGATGCCTCTCTTGACGGCTCAAACCAGATTGTGCTGATACTATCGGCCACTGTAGCGGGCATTGTAGCTTTGCGCTTAGGTTTTCGCTGGACTGACCTGCAAAAAGGCATAGTAAAAAGCATCAGTAATGCTATGGCAGCAATACTTATACTTTTACTTATTGGTTCTTTGGCAGGCACATGGCTGCTCAGTGGTATTGTCCCCTCAATGATTTATTACGGTCTTCAGGTGCTCAATCCAACAATTTTCCTTGTTGCTGCTTGTATAGTAAGTTCAATTGTGTCGCTGGTTACAGGCAGCAGCTGGTCTACAGTTGCAACACTTGGTGTGGCTCTACTTGGAATAGGTCAGGCTTTGGGTATACCTGTTGGAATGGTTGGGGGTGCAATAATCTCCGGAGCCTATTTCGGAGATAAGATGTCGCCACTTTCAGATACCACAAACCTTGCACCTGCAATGGCAGGTACCGACCTTTTTACACATATAAAATACCTTGCCTGGACAACTATTCCAAGCATAACCATAACTTTAATAATTTTTGCATTAATAGGATTAGGCCGTGGTGGCGAAACTGTTCAGGAAGATATAATACCTGTTCTTGATGCGATTAATAACACTTTTAACATAACACCGTGGCTGTTTTTAGTACCTGCTGTTGTGATTACTTTAATAACTCAAAAAGTGCCTGCTTTACCTGCTCTTCTCATAGGTACATTATTAGGAGGATTGTTTGCTATTATCTTTCAACCTCATATAATTGAACATGTGAGTGGAGTTACTGACAATTTTACTTTGGCATCCTATGTTGCCGTTATGAAAGCAATGTATTCCGATATAAGTGTTAGCACAGATCACGAGATGGTCAACAGCCTTTTACAAACAGGTGGAATGCGTGGCATGCTCAATACAGTATGGTTAATAATATCAGCTATGATCTTTGGTGGAGTAATGGAGTCAACAGGCCTTTTGAAAAGAATTACAGAATCAATAATAAAACTAGCTCACTCAACCGGATCATTGGTTGCAACCACCGCCGTTACCTGTATGTTCTTTAATGTTACTGCAAGCGATCAGTATTTAAGCATTGTTGTACCTGGCAGGATGTTTGCCGATACTTTCCGCAAGCGCGGCCTGACACCACAAAACCTTAGTCGTACACTGGAAGATGGAGGAACGGTAACATCGGTGCTTGTACCCTGGAATACCTGCGGTGCAACGCAATCATCGGTGCTGGGAGTTCCAACCCTGGTGTTCTTGCCATTCAGCTTTTTCAATATCATAAGCCCTTTTATGACAATGATATTTGCTTACTTTAACATTAAAATATCACGCATTAAAGATGAAAAAGAAAAAGAAAACCCAAATGTAGTAAGCCAATGAGACCCTCATCTACCATAGGCTACAAAAGCTAATGTGTGATGAGGTTAATGGGTATAGACGTTGAATTAATGATTAGATTGGTTTACAGGTTGATTGGTTGATGGAGGATGTTGAGTCGTTGAGTTGATTGGTTGATTGGTTGATAGGAGTTGTTTAGTTGTTTAGTTGTTTAGTTGTTTGGTTGTATGGTTGTATGGGTACCGATTACCCGTTACCCATTACTCGTTACCCGTTACCCGTTACCCGTTACCCGTTACCCGTCACTCTTAGTAGAAACCAGAGTTTTAATTACATCTTATGCAAATGAAAAGAGCCTTCTTATCGGTAACAAATGATCTTGCAACAGATCAGCGTGTGATAAAAGCAGCAAATATGCTTGCCGATATGGGTTTTGAAGCAACGATGATAGGCAGGAAAAGGCGTGACTCACTACCCTTTAATCCAAAAAGATTTAAAACAAAAAGGTTCCGCTTGCTGTTCAATAAAAAATTCTTGTTCTATGCAGAATACAACCTGCGATTGTTTTTTTACCTGTTATTCAAAAAATGCGACTTATATGTTGCAAACGACCTTGACACATTGTTGCCAAATTTTCTAATCTCAAAAATCAAAAACAAACCGCTTGTTTACGATTCTCACGAGTATTTTACCGGTGTGCCGGAAATACAGAAACGTCCAATTGTAAAAAAAATATGGAAGCTTATTGAAAGGCCCATATTCCCTCGCTTAAAACATGTAATTACTGTAAATGAGTCGATTGCCGGGCTTTATGAAAAACAATATCAGATTAGGCCTGTGGTTGTTCGCAATGTTCCTCATAAGCGAGAAAATTTAACTCCCAAAAGCCGGAAAGAAATTGGCTGGCCGGAAGATAAAAAGATTGTGCTTCTTCAGGGCGGTGGCATAAATGTAGATCGCGGCGGTGAAGAACTTTTGCTGGCTATGAAACCTAAATACGGGCTTGAAAACACAATCTTGTATTTTATAGGTAGTGGTGATGTGATAAATGTTTTGAAGCAAATGGCAGTTGATAATAAACTGGAAGATAAAGTTCTCTTTCTCCCTAAGATGGATTTCAAAACACTGCAACATTACACTGCCAACGCCGATATTGGAGTTACTCTCGACAAGGCCAATTCGCTAAATTACCTGTACAGTTTACCCAACAAACTCTTTGACTATATAATGGTAGGCATCCCTGTATTAGCCTCTCCCCTGCCCGAGGTAAAAAAGATTGTAGAGGCTTACCATATCGGACTAACAACAGAGAATCACGATCCGGAGCATATAGCTGCGAAAATCAATGAGATGCTTTCAGATAAAAAACGCTACCGGCAATGGAAAGCTAACACTAAAAAGGCATCTGAAGAGCTTTGCTGGGAGAAAGAATCGAAAATCCTTAAGGCCGTTTTAGAAGGCATAGGGCATAGAGCGTAGGGTAATTGGTATTGTGTTGTTGAGTCGTTGAGTAAAACATTTTGTCAACTGTCAACTTTCAACTATTTATCATGACTGAGGACTGCCTACGGAAGACTGAAGACTGCCGACTGTGGACTGGAGACTGCCGACTGCCGACTACCGACTACCTTCTTTTCCACCTTAAGCTTCCTGGTTTTGTCGTTGAATCCTATGTTCCGGATTAAGATCTTCCACCTTACCGTTTTCACATTTGAATATTCTGGCGAGATATTTTTGGATGAGAGTATAGTCGTGTGTGGCCATAAGTACGGCACGCCCGGTTTTACTGATTTCAAAAAGCAATTCAATGATACCTTCGCTGGTATCAGGGTCAAGGTTTCCTGTTGGCTCATCGGCAAGAATGATGTCAGGATCATTAAGCAAGGCTCGTGCAATCACAACCCTTTGTTGTTCACCACCTGATAGCTGATGTGGCATCTTAAAGCCTTTTGTACGCAAACCTACTTTTTCCAAAACATCTTCCATGCGCTCTTCCATAGCAACTTTATCGCGCCAACCGGTAGCCTTCATAACAAAAAGCAGATTATCACGAAGAGAACGGTCATTAAGAAGCTGAAAATCCTGAAAGACTATGCCGATCTTTCGTCTCAGATAAGGAATCATACGTGGTTTGATATCAGCAAGCTCTATGCCGGCAACCTTTGCATAACCTTCAACCAAAGGTAGATCAGCATACAGCACCTTTAGCAAGCTGCTTTTTCCTGTGCCTGTCTTTCCTATTATATAACAAAATTCGCCACGGTCAATTTCAAGAGTAACATCTGATAAAACCAGGGTATCCCTTTGAAAAATAGAAGCTTTATCTAATTGAATAATAGTATCTAACGGCATATTTGATGTATAGTTTTTACAAAAGTAAGATTTTTATTAAAACCGGATCTGAATAACTTAATAAAAAAGCTATATGTCTCACGTCTCCATTAATTCAGCATTGACACATTAGCATATTGGCACATTAACATATTAGCACATTGGCATATTACAATCCTTCAGCCAGAACATCAGCAATATGCATAGTTTTTATGGGCAGCTTGTTTTTATCTATGTAACTTTTTAGGTTCATCAGGCAACTCGACTCGGTTGATACTATAACATCGGCACCGGCATTAATTGCGTTTTCCACTTTTTGTTGTGCCATTGCCACTGAAATAGGTTCAAACTTAACCGAAAAAGTACCTCCGAAACCACAACACACATCACTGTCTTGCATTTCCACGATTTCAAGGTTTTCAACATTCGAGAGCAATTGACGCGGCTCATTGTCAAGGCCATATTCGCGTAGTGCAGCACATGCATCATGATATGATACTTTGCAGTTTAAAACCGATCCAAATTTATCTTTCTTTAAAATATTAACCAAAAAGTCCGTAAATTCAAAGATCCTGTCTGAGAGCAAGCGGCTTTCATAGTGCTGCGAAGAGTTATTAAACAGCTTAGGATAGTAATTTTTTACCATACTTATACAGGAAGCCGAAGGCCCCACAACCGGTAAGTTGCCCTTGAAATCTTTTATGAATTTTTCGGCCACACATTTGGCATCATCCCAAAAGCCACCATTAAAAGCCAATTGGCCGCAGCAAGTTTGATTGGGATTATAATGAACTTTTACACCTGCCTTTTCAAGAACCTTTACCATATTCATTCCCGTTTCAGGGAAAAGCTGGTCTACAAAGCAAGGTATAAAAATATCTACTTCGTTCATTTGCATATTTTTGTCATTTTTTATCAAATGCTGGTCACCTTTTACAGACTATCAACTGCTAAACCTATCAACAACTTCACCAATATAAACAT
>SLSZ01000025.1 GCA_007130125.1 Bacteroidales bacterium | reverse complement strand
CCTTCAATGATAGTAACCCGGTCTGAACGTATATCGTCAAAATAAAGTGTGGGATCACTAAAATTAATTGCGCCCATAGATGTCAACACCGATTGCGGATGTCTATCGTTTATAGAAACATTAAAAGGCGACTTGTTTTCAGGATGGTAATAAACTCCGATGTTGCGAATTGACTGCCCCATTCTGATATATTGCAACCCGCTTTCTATAGAAAATTTATCGCTTAATTGATAACTAACATTCAAGCCCAGGTTGTACGTTAATAAGTAGCTTTCATTTTGTTCAAAAACGGTCTTTCCCCTATCCAGGGCTTCCGGGTCGGATGAATTAAACCTGTAAGCAAATTGTGGAGCAGCTTTTATTCCAAAAGACCACCGATTTGCAGGGGAAGCATCATATGCTTCTTCACTTTCAACAATTGCTGAAGCAGCATATGCCGGTGTTTTATCCGGCAGTTTAATTAAAGAGCCATCATCTGACAATCGTTTAATTTCTGTATATTCAAAATCAGGAAACTGTTTAAAAATTATATCAGCTTCTTCGGCTAATAATATTTCAGTATCGGTTTTTTTGCCAATATCTTCAGCAGATGTTTTTGGATCTTCTTCTGTTTTTTCTTCTTTAGTGATTGGTACTGTAGCTCTTTCTGCAATAAGTATTGCTGATTCTTGTTGTTTGCCGGGGGTTTCTTTTTTGTATACTTCCGGTTTAATTTTCTCAGAGATGGTTATTGGCTCCAGGGTTTTTAGTGTTAATTCATCAAATTGAACTGTTTTTGCTTGATCCGACAATTGAGTACTAACAAAAATCTCACGAATTCCCCAGGAGAAGGTTATTAAAAGAGCTATTGCAGCGGCATATTTTGCATACCCCTTCCATGCAGGCTTTTTATTCCTGCCTAAATTACTATCAATTTCCTCCCACAAATTTTCAGGAGGTGTGGGTTGATAGTTTTCAAATGCTTTTTTAAGCTCTTTTTCGAAATCGTTACTCTTGTTCATCTTTTCAGTTTAAGACCAAACACAAAATCCTGTTCATTTCAAAATTGTAAATACTCTTTCTGCTTATACTTATATTTTCAGCAGTTTATTTTATGTTAATATAGGCTTTGTATAAGCCTGCTTTCTTTTCCTCTTTTTTTAATTTTTCAACAAGTATGCTTCTTGCCCTGAAAAAGTTTGACCTTGAAGTGTTTTCCGAAATGTTCAAAGCTTCAGAAATCTCTTTATGTGCATACCCTTCTATGGCATACATATTAAAAACAATCCTGTATTGTGCCGGCAATGTTTGTATAATATCTACCAATTCATTTACTTCAAATTTTCGGCACTCAACTGCTTGCTCAAAATTCTCTTTTTCATCATCCATATATTCAACTCTCAGGTGTGAAATTTTTTCACGGTATTTTTGAGCAGCTACATTGACCATGATACGTCTTACCCAACCTTCAAAAGAACCTTTGCTTTTAAATGTGTGCAACTTGTTGAAAACAATAACAAACCCTTCTTGCAATATGTCTTGTGCATCATGATGATTGTTTGCATATCGCATACAAACGCCATACATTTTAGCAGAAAACAGGTCATAAAGCTGCTTTTGCGCTTTTCTTCTGTTTTCAAGACAGCCTTTTATAATCTTTTCAACGGGTTCCACTGGTTTTGTCTGTTCTTTGTTCCAAATTAGCTTAAACAAATATACAAAACAAACACAATTATTATACCATTTAAACCAGTGAAATCTTATTTAGATTTTATGAACTGTTTTAATTTGTTGTTTTAAACAAAAAATTAAGAACGATTTTTAATATTTCTTGCTTTGAAAACTTTTTTCTTATCTCTGCATTTTAATCCTTGAAAAAAAATCAGCAAGCGCAATTTGAGGGTTAATGATCTGCTTTTCTTCAGATTGTTGTAAAGAGTTCCATTGTTGCGAAACACTATCATAATAATAAACAACTCCGAAATACGACTTAAATTTAAGATAATAGTCGTCTTTTCCAAGAGTTGTGCCATGAGTGTTTTTCACATACCTTTTAAAATCGTCTTGCTCTCTACCGTTTGCGTAGACGAACCTTTCCCCATTCATACCGTTGGCTACTTTAGGAATAAAAGCGAGATATTCCGGTTCGAGCTCATTCAGGGTTTTAGGTAAATGGCCGCTTTCTTGTTGATAGTGGTTAATGTTGTGAATAAGCTTTTCACCCCTATGCAGGGTGATAAAGTTTTGTGCGGCCATTACCGTAAAACCCGATATTAAAACCAAACCAAGCAGTATAGAAACTGCATATAATAAAGGAGAAACCTTTCGTTGTTTGATGCTTTGCTTTTTAGAGCAAACATATCCGGCAACTATGCCGGATAAAAATAATATCACATATGCAGCTGTGCCTAAAACATAATAATCAAAGGCAAACTGCAAAAATATACCAAGCAAAATGCAATATATGATTATAGCAAAAAAAATATTTTTCTTTTTCATCTTTTCCTTTTTTCAAGTCTTTTTTGAGTAAACCAGCCGGGGCATCATTCTTTGCTAATTTGGCTTTTTGAGGAGATCCGGCTTAAAAATAAACCAGGTAAAGTTGGCTGCTATAAGAGATAAATGCCCCGGAATGGTTTCTCTATTCATATAGATGAAAAAAAACATCAAAACGTTGCGTCATTATAAAAAAAATTTTTAACGGCCTGATTAACAGGGGTCAAAATGATAAAAAAACGCTTTGTATGAGTTTATCAAAAGTTTTGTTACTTTTGAGTAGGATTTTTAACAACTCCTATATTATTAGATTACAATACGTTATAATAAAACTGTCAAAACTATGAAAATAGCATATGTAGGCACCTACCCGCCGCGGCAATGTGGCATAGGCACTTTTACCAATAATCTGATTAAGGCTATTGTTTCTAACACAAAAGATAAAGAAATAATTAAACACACTAATGTTATAGCCCTTAACAATCCCGGCCAGGAGGACGCCCTCGAATACCCCGAAGAGGTAAAATTCACTATTCGCCAGGAGCATCAACGCGACTACATCAATGCTGCAAAATATATTAATTTTAGTGATTCGGATGCATGCATTTTAAATCATGAGTTTGGTATTTTCGGAGGTGAAGATGGCGTTTATATTCTGCCTATGCTTCACAGGTTAAAAGTTCCTCTTATAGTTACTTTTCACACAGTTTTGCGTGAACCCTCTTTTGTACAAAAGAACATCGTACATGAAATAGGAAGGATTGCAAAAAGAATTATTGTAATGAGCCATAAGGCAGTACATTTTTTGAAAACCATTTATGATATACCTGAAGAAAAAATTGCTCTCATTGAGCATGGTGTTCCTGATTATCCGGGTTTAACACACGAAAAAATCAAGAAAAAATACAACTTCGAAGATCGTAAGGTCATTCTCACTTTTGGTCTGCTTAGCAGAAACAAAGGAATAGAAACAGTAATATCTGCTTTGACCAAAGTCGTGGACAAACACCCTGAAGTCCTTTATATTGTTTTAGGTAAAACTCACCCCGCCGTTATAGAACATGCAGGCGAAGAGTATCGAGACTACCTCAGCCTTCTGGTGCAAAAACACAATCTTCAAGACAACGTCTATTTTTTAAAAACCTTTGTATCTGAAGAGGTTTTGTTTGAATATTTAACTGCTTGCGATATCTACGTTACTCCTTATCTTAATGAAGCACAAATAACCAGCGGCACACTTTCTTATGCCATTGGTGCAGGCGCAGCAGTTCTGTCAACACCATACTGGCATGCTGAAGAGTTGCTGTCAGATGGCCGGGGGCGGTTGTTCGATTTCAAAAACTCCGACCAGCTTGCCGAAATACTCAATGATATTTTAGATAACCCCAAAAAACTTAACGATCTCAGAAACAAAGCTTATGAGTATGGCAAAAAAATACGCTGGCCAATTATTGGAAAACATTACCTGGATTTGGTAAGTTCTGTTGTCAAAGAATCTGAGGTTCTTGTTGAACCCGGAAAAAAACTTATCATCGACACTTCAGTAATTCCAAAATTCAGGCTTGATCATATCAGGCGGCTTACTGATGACTCGGGAATTGTTCAGCATGCCAAATATGGAATTCCCAACCTAAAGGAAGGTTATTGCCTGGATGATAATTCAAGGGCTTTGCTTATGGCATTAATGTCGTACAGGCAAAACAAAGACCCTTTGGCTCTAAATTTCATACCGATATACCTGAGTTATATACACTATATGCAAACCTCAAATGGTGGTTTCCGTAATTTTATGAGTTTTAACCGACAGTTTCTTGACGAAGAGGGTAGCGAAGACTCCTTTGGCAGAACAATATGGGCTTTGGGCTATCTTATGCACAGAGCACCAAACAAATCTTACCGGGAGTTTGCCCAGGAGCTGTTTGGAAACTCCTACGGCTATTTTGACAAATTATCATCCATAAGAGGAATAGCAAACACAATCATTGGGATAAGCTATTACTTAAAAAGTATCCCCTCTGACGAAGGTATGGTTCAAAAAATGAAAAGTATGACCAAGGTTCTGACTGACATTTATGCCAAGAACAAAACAGAGGATTGGCAATGGTTCGAGAACATTCTTGCTTATGATAATGCAATATTACCTTTAAGCCTTTTCCATTCAGCCGAGATAACAGGAGATGAATCTGTAATAGCGATTGCCAAAGAAACAACGCGCTTTTTAGAATCCGTTACTATGGATAAGGGCTATCTTTCTATTGTAGGCAGCAATGGGTGGTATCCAAAAGGAGGCGAACGTGCGGTCTTTGATCAGCAAGCTATTGATACCATGGCCACAGTCAGGTTGTTTTTCCAGGCCTATAAAGTTACAAAAGACCCTCTTTATATAGAAAAAATGTTTTTATCATACTTGTGGTTTTTAGGCGAAAATGAGTTACGTATGAGATTGTATGATCATGAAACTTTCGGCTGTTGCGATGGGCTCCAGGACAGTGGCGTAAACAGAAACCAGGGAGCAGAAAGCACCCTGGCTTATCTGATCTCACACCTCACGGTATTAACTGCTCTTGAATACGAGTTTGAATATCAAAAATAAAAACACAAATTTATGCCAATAATAGAAAGGTATAGCAAGAACCCTATACTTACCAAAGACGATATTCCTTATGAAGTAGCAACCGTTCACAACGCTGCGGTTACTAAGCATGCCGGACAATATATCATGCTGTTTCGCTCACACCGCCTTAATGGAAGATCGATTCTGGGCAAAGCGTTGTCTGAAAATGGTTATGATTTTGTTGTTGACCCCAAACCGTTTATGACTCCAGCAAAAGAGGGTGTTTTTGCCGAATATGAGGAGTTTGGTGTGGAAGACCCCAGAATAACTTTCATAGATAGTGAATACCTTATTACATATAGTGCATACTCCAGACATGGAGTGCGTATCGGTTTGGCAAAAACAAAAGACTTCAATAGTATTGAGCGATTTTCGTTAATTACGGAGGCTGACTATCGCAATGTAGTGATCTTTCCCGAAAAGTTTAATGGTCTTTATGCCCGGCTTGACCGGCCACACTCGGAGATAAGCCCCTGGTCGGTTTGGATATCTTATTCTCCGGATCTTAGATACTGGGGCGATAGTAAGGTAATTATGAAACCTTTAACATATCATTGGGATGAAATGAAAATAGGGCCTGGCGCGCCCCCTATAAAAACACAAAAAGGCTGGTTAAATATCTATCATGGCGTGTTTCCAACCATGGATGGAAGTGTTTACAGATTAGGGGTTGCCCTGCATGAGCTGAAAGACCCTTCAAAAATTATTGCTGTGGCCGATGAGTGGATCCTGCAACCCGAAGAGGTATACGAAATTACCGGCTATGTCCATAATGTAGTCTTTTCCTGCGCCGCTGTACCTGAAAATGACGGCACAGTGAAAATTTACTGGGGAGGTGCTGATAAGGTAATGTGTGCAGGTACAGCAAAGATTGATGACCTTGTAAATCTTTGTTTAAACAAACCAAGAAAGCCTTTTTGATGATTGTAATTAAACTGAACACGGATGCACCAGATAATCGCGGATAACTCAAAATCATCTGTTATAATCCGTAACCCCTGTGTTATCCTAATTTCAATAAAACGATAAAAAATGAAGATAGCAATGCTTGCGCCGGTTGCATGGCGCACTCCGCCAAGGAAATATGGCCCATGGGAACAAATAGCTTCTAATATAACAGAAGCACTGGTAAGGAAAGGCTTTGATGTTACACTATTTGCCACCAGTGACTCCATTACTAAAGGTAAGCTTAAGTCAATATGTAAATCAGGCTATGAAGAAGACAAAGAACTCGACCCAAAGGTTGAAGAGTGTATGCATATAAGTTACCTGATGGAGCAAGCACATGAATATGATATCATACACAATAACTTTGATTTTTTGCCCCTTACTTATTCAAATCTTGTCAAAACCCCTATGGTTACGACCATACATGGGTTTTCATCTCCAAAGATAATTCCTGTTTACAAACGATTCAACGACATAAACAACTATGTTTCGATCAGCTATGCCGACCGGAGCAAACAGCTGGATTACATCGCCAATGTTTATAACGGAATAAACCCGGATTCTTTTACTCTCCGCAAAGAACAGGGAAGTTACCTGCTATACTTCGGCCGTATACATCATGATAAAGGCACCCATGAATCTATTAATATTGCACTCAAGGCAAAGATGAAACTGATTATAGCCGGATATATCCAGGATGAAGGCTACTACCGTGAAAAAGTAGAGCCATACATAGATGGTGAACAAATAATTTATACAGGCAATGCCGGCCCTGAGCAACGCGACAAGCTACTGGGTGAAGCTTATGCACTACTGCATCCTATTAACTTTAAAGAGCCTTTTGGGCTTAGTGTTGCCGAAAGCATGTTTTGCGGTACTCCTGTTATAGCTTTTAAAAAAGGTTCAATGCCGGAACTTATAGAGGATGAAAAAACCGGGTTCCTCGTCAATAACATAGACGAAGCAGTTGATGTAATACCACAAATTAAAACCATTGACCGGCATTATTGTAGCCAAAGGGCACAATCAAAGTTCTCTGTCGATAAAATGACGGAGGATTATATTAAAGTTTACAAAAAGATTTTATAATCTTTTAAGGCACAAGCCTTTCCAATAGAGCATCCATGTCTACAGACAGAAAGCCGGCACCTGTATCCGACAATCCATATGGTACGATAAGCTTGTTATTGTGTATTAGAGATCCACAAGAATAAACTACATTGGGAACGTATCCTTCTCGTTCTTCATCATTAGGTATCAGCAGCGGTTCTTTCAGCCGTCCGATTTCTTTTGTCGGGTCTTTAAGGTCCAGCAGGCTTGCCCCAAGGCAATACCTTCGCATAGGCCCTACGCCGTGAGTAATAAGTATCCAACCCTCCGGAGTTTCTTCGGGGGCTCCGCAGTTGCCAATTTGTATATACTCCCATGGGTATTTTGGTTCTTGTATCTTAACGGGTTCTTCCCAAACGTTTATGTTTTCAGAAAAGCCAATAAAGCTGTTTACCCCATCAATCCGCGAAAGCATAACATATTTTCCGTCAATTTTTCGTGGAAATAATGCAAGGTTTTTGTTCTGTGCTCCTTTCCCATGCAAGGGTTTTACTTCAAAATGATGAAAATCTTTTGTTACTATTAATTTCGGCAGGATAGTAAATCCATCATAAGCGGTATATGTAGCATAATAAACAATTTGACCATCGTCTTCTACGAACCTGACAAACCTGGCATCCTCAATACCTTTACGCTCAGTATATGATACTGGGAAAATCACTCTTTCAGACAAGTGTGTGTCACGAGAAAATTTTATCTCATAATGGGAATCCGCCAGCCAAATAATCTCCTTAATCGCCCTGCGTTTCTCCTCATTGGCGTTGTTCCTTTCAAGCGCTTCATTGACCGACTTTAGCAAATCGCCATAGATAAATTTATCATCAAGGGGTTCTATCACGAGTGAAATAATACTTTTATCAACGTTCATTTCCCGCAACTTGTTGATAAACGTTTTTTTATTATAGTTTGCTCGTTTTACAACTTCCGGCTCATCAACATAACGTCCTGATTTTTCAAACGTCAAATCTCCCTTATGATCAATTATTCCCGAGTGAAAAACAATACTTGAAACATGTCCTTCTCCTGTAGCCCTGAAGCTTACAACAACACGCTTTGAGCCTTCTTCCAGGACGGTCTGATCTGGCGATTCAACCATAGAAGGGTTAAAAAATGCTGCCGATTCTATAGAATATTCCATTGAAAAATAAGAACCTATAAGTAGTTTTTTTGATTCACTCAACCCCTTTAACTCAATTGAAGAGTCACTTAGCAGTTCTTTTACTTTTTCATAATGTTTTAAAAATTTCTTCGTAAGGTTTCGATGCCGTTTGGCAAAATCTCTCAAAGTTTGAGTCAACGAAAGCTCAACATCTTCATCATCAAGCTCCAAGACCTTTTCAACAAGGTTTTTTGAACGTTCTGCACCATTGTTGAAAAACCGTATGATTACCCTTTTAAAGTTGGGGTAAAAGCGGTTAGGCTTACGTTCAACAATTATTCTCATAAGTTTACACTTTTATCAGATGTAAAAATAGTAAAACAACGATATAAAAAACAACAGTAAAATACTTATAAACCGGATTCTATTTTAATATAGTCCAACATCAGGTCCATGTCAAAAGGATCAACACCCCTGTTTTCCAGGTGTTTGCGGTCTTCGTTAAATGATGCTTCGAAATCCTTGAGGCTTCCCCAATTCTTTAAGCTCTCTTTATAAAGGTTTATTGCCTTTTCCGGTTTGTTCATACACCACCAAACATGAGCAAGGTTCATCAGGTCATATTTGTTTTTAGGGTCGTCGGCAAGCAGCCTTTCAAAATAGTCTTTTGCAGTATCATCCTTGCCCAGCAGAAAAGAGCACCATGCCAGGGGCCTTCTGATTTTAGTGTTTTCCGGGGCCAGCACCTCAACTTTAAAATAATACTCCAGGGCTTCCTCATAGCGCTCAAGGTGAATCAAGCACTGCCCGATGTTAGCCTGAATATTTAAGTTTTCAGTGTCGTTTTTCTCAGCATCACGGTAATACATTAGAGCCTCCTGCCAACGATTCAGGTATTTGCAACATACCGCCATCTTTAGTATTATCCAGTTACGGTTGGTCTCAATAAGATCCGCCTTTTTATAATAGTTAAGTGCTTCTTCAAATTTGCCTGTTTTATGATAACAAAATGCTATTTTTTCGAATAACTCTATATTGCTTTTGTCTTCATCCAGCAAGTCAAGAAAAACTTTCAAAGCATCAGCATAAAACTTTTTATCAAAATAAAACTCACCAATATTGCGAATAGTTTTTTCATCCCTTACTAATGTTTTAACAAATAATGTTTCATGCAGTGGTAGAGAAAATTTAAAAACATCATCAAACTCTGTCTTCCAGGGATGTAGCTTAAAAAACCTGTAAAGGTCTTGAAAATATTGCGTATAAATACTTTTTGTCCTTGCAAAGCTGTTTATAATATCTTCATCTTTTTCTATTTCGCTGATGTTTTTCATTTCCGCATTCAGCATATTCATCATCATCGATTTCTGCTGGTCCGGAACCAGGTTAAGGTTAAGGCAGAAAGAATACTTGTCGGAGTTACACATAAAGTATGTCTTTTCGAGCTTTTCCACCAGGGGGGTCAAATCAATATCTTTTTCCGGCTCTTTAATTATTGGCTGTAAAAACTGATTCTCTGCATAAAAAGGTATAAACCAATTGCTTATCTGTCTGAAAAAAGGAAATCCCTTAAGCTGAGAAAATGCACTCATGAACACATCCATGCCTTCCATCTGCATTTCAGTAAATTCCTGCAGTTTGTTAAGTAAGTCCGGAGAATCTTCAAAAACCGTTTCCCAGTCAGGGTTTTCTTCCTCACCCATAGGATCTTTGAAAATATTATCCAAATCAAGCTTTTCTTCGATCTTCGGGCGCATCTTCATTATCTCGGGCATGATGTCTTCTTCCCATTTGCGAGTTACTTTCTCCGTTTCCCGTGATTTGGTAAACTGAATCAGGATTGCTTCAATATTTTTTTGAATGTCAGGAAAGTTTTTTAGCTTCTCGGTTTGTTCTTTCAAGGATGGATATAGATAGTACCTGTCATTATACTTAAGAAAAGTCATAAACAAACCGACTATGGCCCTTTGCCAAACAGTCTCTTCATGTTTTTCAACAAAGCGGAACAATATATCAAATTTGTTAATATCAAAATATCTTAGTAAACTTAATGTTAATGCACTAACAATAAGGCATTTGTCGTGCCATGGCAACTTTTTAGAATCGCAAACCGTATTAAGCAGATTTATTTCTTGCTCAGAATATTTGTCGGTAAGCCATATTATGTTGAAAACCTTTATAAGCCCGTCTTCGCGCGACATTGTTTGATCACTTCCCTCCACTTTTGCTTGTTTTAGGATTGAAGCAAGCTTACTGTCATATGTAAGCGTCTCAAGAATGTTAAGAGCTTCTAGTCTTTCGGGTGACCGGGCTTTTTCGAATTGAGCTTTTAATGAATATATGTTTCCTGCAGCAATCCCGGTATAAAGCTTTTCCCGAAGCTCATCAGCAAGTTCAAGCAATGAACGTATAAGATAGTTGTAAACTTTTTCCCTTTCAGGATCTTTAACTTCCATAAAAGAGTGGCGCAATATATTCCTGTATGTTTCAAGATATTCGTCAACCTGATCATTCAGGAACTCTTCCCCTGATTCGGATATAAGGTTTCTAATTATTTTTATCCCGTCCAATACTTTGTGGTTATGTAATTTCTTACATACTGCATCGTATAGTTTGTTGATCTGTGCTTTATGCATATTTAAACTTTTTCTTAACTGCTAATTTAATTGAATTTTAATGAATAGATAAATTTAATTTTCTTTTAAATAAAGATTTATTAATAAATTATTGCTTTATAATGCAACCCCAAAATCAGTTGCTTAATTTTTCTGCAGAAGTTTTTTAACTGTTAAAAAAACAAATTAATTGTTAATGGTTGTTAATTTTTGTTTACATTTGCCTCATTGTTAAACCAAAAAACTTACTATGAAAATTTTACTTAAATTATTAGCAAGTGTGCTTGTATTAGCAACATTTGGAATGTTCTTTTTTTCATGTGAAAAGGAACCGGCCTTTGAACCTCAACAAGAATTATACGATGTTGTTGAAGGTGAATACATTGTTGTTTATAAAGAGGGAGAGACAAAATCTGCAGAGATATTACCCTATGAAGAGGGTATTAAGCAGGCAAAATCCTCAACTCTTGAGTTTTTAAGTACACACAGTATTTCAGAAGAAAAACTAAAAACAGTTTATGGGTATGCGCTAAATGGTTTTTCAGCCGAACTAACCAGTGAACAAGTTGAGAAACTATGGTCGGACAACAGGGTTAAATACATTGAGCCTGTTCAGGTTTTTACTACATTTGGTTCTCAAACCGATGCCACCTGGGGTCTTGACAGGGTTGACCAGAGAAACCTTCCTTTGGATGGAATATATTCCTGGGATGCAACAGGAAGTGGCGTAAGGGCTTATATCCTTGATACCGGAATCCTTTTCTCACATAACGAGTTTGGTGGCCGCGCATCACATGGCTTTACAGCATTTGATTGTGATGGTGTTGACCGTCAGGGTCACGGCACACATGTGGCAGGTACTGTGGGTGGTGCGGTTTACGGTGTTGCCAAAAATTCTCTTTTAATAGGCGTAAAAGTACTTGACGATGGTGGTTCAGGTACCACAACCACTGTAATTGAAGGTATGGATTGGGTTGCTGCTAACCATGTGAAGCCGGCAGTTGCTAACATGAGCCTTGGTGGTGGCAGTAGCCAGGCCATTGACGATGCAGTTGATCGTATGTACAATGCAGGTGTACCTGTAGTTGTAGCTGCAGGTAATGGAAATATGGGTGGTCGTGAGCAGCCTGCCTGTAATTACTCCCCTGCTGGTGCACCAAGAGCATATACCATTGGAGCAACAACCAGCAGCGATGCAAAAGCCTCCTACTCTAACTATGGAGACTGCGTTGACCTTTTTGCTCCCGGCTCAAGTATTACATCAGCATGGATTGGCAGCAATACCGCAACAAGAACCATCAGCGGTACAAGTATGGCTTCACCACACGTTGCCGGAGCTGCTGCATTATTCCTCGAATATAACTCTAATGCAACGCCACAGCAGGTTTACGATGCAATTACAGCAAACAGCACGAAAAACATTGTAACCAGCTCTAAAACTGAAAACAACCACATGCTTTATACCCTTGGATTTGGTGATGGTAGTGGTGAAGAACCAGATCCAGACCCGGTGGCTGTTACCGGCGTGAGCGTAAGCCCTACTTCGGCATCAATCGAGATAAACGAAACAGTAGAACTGACAGCAACCGTGTCCCCTGAGGATGCCACCAATAAGGACGTTACATGGTCTTCGAATAATACATCAGTCGCCACGGTTAGTTCCTCAGGCATTGTAACTGGCGTTGGAGAGGGATCCGCAACCATTACCGTGACAACCGACGATGGGGGCTATACCGCAACGAGCTCTATAACCGTAACAGATAGTGGAAGCGGTGAAGTAGGTGACAATCCTCCTGTTATTAACACCTTTAGCTTTACCAAATCAAGTGCTGGACCATGGAGAAGAGTACATATTGATTGGGCTGTTGCTGATGAAGACGGAGATCTCGCAAATGTTACACTTGAACTGCTAAGTGGAGGCAACGTACTTGATAGTGAAAGTATTACCGTGAGCGGAGACAGTGCGTCTGGTACAACTGAATTGCGTGCCAGAAATACTACCCCCGACTCGGTAAAACTGACCGTAACAGATAGTAAAGGAAATACCGTTTCTGAAACAAAGAGTTACTAAATAAATTTTTCCACATAAAAAAGAGGCTGTCTGCTTTAGACAGCCTCTTTTTTTACTTAACACTTTAATCCAATGCCCCGGTTGAAAAATATTCTTAAAAATCAACTTAATCAAAATCAAAAAGAAACGCTTTAAAAGGTTTTATTCCTGTTTTCGTAATATTCATTCAGCAAAGGCAATGAAGCGGTTTAAGATAAAAGCCTTCAGATTACTACCCTTTCAGCATCTTCCGGGTATTTTAAATCAAACTGCACAACAGCAAGCTGGTCGCCATCATAGGCAGCCGAAAAAGCCCATGTTTTATTTATCTTCTGTTTCCAATACCCTGTTATACGGCTTGATTCATGAATATGTCCGTGCATTGTAATGTAAGGGCTACGCTCTTCAATAAGCTCCTTAATGGCAATTGACCCTACATGCACATCTGCCGGTACATGATCAATCTTAACACCATCAAGCGCCGCCCTGTCAAGAAAGGTGTTATATGGTGGAGAATGAAAAAGAAATATTGCCTTTGATAAGTCCTGATTCCCTGTCATGTTATTAAGATCTTTTCTGATTGTTTCAAATTCAATGTCTTCCTTAATGTTAACAGTTCTAAAACCTGCCGTTGGATGGCAACAGCCGGGATCAACATAGCGTGCAACATCATACCGCTCCCAGTCTTTTAACATAAATGGCGTAGGGGGTACATAACTATAACCATAAACCGTATAGCCCTCCAAATCAGCACACCTCATGTGTATATAACGCCACAGCCCTTGTCTCTCATAAAATTGAATGTTTTTCTCTTCAATGCGGGGATCATCATTCCCCAGGATAAGGAAGACAGCAGGGTAACTGTTTTTCATCCTGTCTTTAAGCTGTGAAAACTGCTTTACCAAAAATTCTGAAACAAAATCATTATAGCCGCCACCTATCCTTAAAGCCTTTGCAATACCGGCAGGCATAAGGTCGCCACCCAGGAACACGGCTTTTGGCTTGTAACTTTCAATCCTGTCAAAAAGTTTTTTATACCGCTCTATCTTTCCATGCAGGTCAGAAACAAAAAAACAGAGGTTATTCATGTGTATAAAATATATTTAATGTTATGATTACTAATAATAGTGTGACGTGTAACTAGTAATCGGTAACTATCAACCTACCAACCATTAGCTTCCCTCAACGACTAAACATCCCTCATTCATACTTAATAAATTTTCTGTTGCACGCTTTAGTTAAAGGATACATCATTTCTTATACTCTTTTAAAATTTTAGCCGTGTTAGACACCGATGACAACATGGCGGCAAAACTTGTTTTTTTCTTTATGTCTTCATCGGTGATTATGTGTAAATCTATAATGCTTCCTGGCATTTCAATACCGGTCATTTCTTTGTATACATAAGCCAGACACCTTCCCCAACCATCAATCCATGCTTCAAGAAGTTGGTGCTTATTTTTATCTTCACAGCTGTGCGCCATCAGGTCAATATCGCTTTTTGGGCCGGCCTCCCCGGTTTTAGTGCTGCCAATAATATACAGGGCTTTTACTCCAAGCTTTTTCGCATCAAGCTCGTTTGCTATTAAGCCGGCCATATCCATGCGCCATTCCCAATATGATTGTTTACCAATGCTTTCAGGGGCTTTTTCCCTCTTGCTTCTCTTCTCAGACTCTTCTTTTATTAAACCGATATTCTCTCTCAGCCTCTTGTAAAAAACAAACCTACCTATACGACGAGCTATAGTGTTAACAAGCCGTTTTTCTTCAGGCAGAAAAAACACTTCCGTTCCTTTATCTACATAACAAACCTGCAAAAAGCCCTTTTGATCATTGTCAACAACTATAGGTGTCTGCAAATACAAGCTGTTTTCATCGCATGTGCAATTGCCATATTCCCCGCCCTCAAATTTTATTTTAACATGACAAATTTCGGGAAACTGAAATGCCGGGGGAATGATCTTCTCAACCTGTTTAAAAAAATCCTTTAATGGTTTGTCTTCGTATTTCTTGAAAAGCTCTTCAAATTCATATATGCAGCGCAGTTCCTTCGCACGCTCCTGAAGTGAACGGATAACCAGGTTGTTTGCCGATTGCTCTTCGTGATTGCTCATTCGAAATTTTTGTTCTTAATTTGTGTACAACAATCCAAACCTACATAAATTTTTAAAATCCGCACCAAATTTTTTATAAAAAACCGCCCCTTTTTTATAGAGCAACAAAAAACTCCGGAGTTTTTCATTATCGTGCTATTTGAACCTTTTTAGTATGCACGCCTTTTGTTGTATGTATCTTTACAAGGTAAAGCCCTGTTCGGATATAACTTAAATTAATCTCGCAGCTAAACCCTTCTGCGTCAATATCTTTAATTACTTGCCCGCTAATGTTAAACAGCATGATTTGTTTTATTTTTTCATTTCCTTCAATATAAAGCTTATCTCTGGCAGGATTGGGAAAAACAGAGATTTCAGGGTCAGTCATTTCGCCAGCCAGAACACTTTCCTCAAATTCTACCTTTACACTTACATCAAAATCAAGGCTTTCGATCGTATATGTATCTTCTGTTATGCCTTGCGAAGCATTATTTACTATCCAGTCTTTTATTTCATAGCCGTCGGCGGGATCAGCCGTGAATATTACTTCCACACCCTCTGTAACAATATCACCTGTGCTAATTGATTCTCCGTCTGCTTTTGCTGTAATAGTACCTTCACCGTCTAAAACACCGAAAGTAACTTCATAATTTTCTTTTTCATTGTATTGAGCCAGCCACATCTTATGATCGTTCATACTGCCTACTACTGTTATCGTTTTGTCATTAATAAAAATATCTGAAGGATAGTCATGCTCAGGATCAACAGGCTCAACACCTTCATCTTCCGAAATATTATATCTATATTGCTTTTCCATGTTATGAAATTTATAAAATACGGGTTGGCCATCATACATAGCCGCAATATAAATTTCATCAAGCGGGGTAATACTCATTCTGCCAAGCCTGGCTATCGTTCCTTCCCCTGAATCTATTTCTTTTTTTTCCAGTAATGTACCGTCACTATCAATTTTTATAAGCTTTGCATAAATATCTTCATCCTCTTCACGAACATAATCAACAGTAAAATATATTTTATTTTCTGAATCCACTACCACATCATTTCCCATATTAGGAAAGTCTGTACTTATATCCAAATCTAAGGAAGTCTTAAACCACTCTTCAACACCGCTTTCTGCATTTTTTTTGGAAATAAATGCTTCAAAATTATTTTCATCATCTTTTTGCAAGCCTGCGATATAAATATAATCGCCATGAGCAAATATGCTTTGAGGCTTAATGTTTTCCTTTTCGGTTCTCCACTCTTCGACACCAACATCTGAATATTTTATCACTCCTCCTAAAATTTGGTCGGTATCTATAAAAGTTCCACTATATGTAGTGTATAAATATTCTCCATCAACGATACTCCAGTTATATTCAGAATTGTAATACGTTTCGGAATCCATAAGGTGAGTATCTATAATTTCTGCGTCAGCTGTATCCCTTTTTCCTGAAGCCCCAACCGTATGATAAACACCCGGAAAGTTTTCAGGCGGAGATTCACTGATATGGCCGGCTATAAGCACGCTGGCTTTATCTGGCGATAAACTTACAGAATTAGAAATATCCTTGTGCTCCGAAAATTCATCAATTTCCCTAAATATTTGGTCTCCACAGGGTGTATACTTTGTAAAAACTGCATCATATAATTCCATTATCTGTTTGGAGTCAGTAGTATAAGAAACATAACCAACCGCATAAATTGTCCCGACTTCTTTATCTACTACCAAACCTTTAAGCCTTCCCGTTTCATAATCTTCCGGAATATATGGATAAACATGCCACTCAAGATTTACTTCCTGTGCAAAGGTTATTTGTGAATACAATATAATAATTGCAATAGATAGTATCTTTTTTAACATAATTAAGCGTTTTTGATTAAACAATCCGTTTTCTAATCAATAAATAATAACTTCTTTATAATTTTGATAGATAAAAAAAACACCTCCTTTAGCAATATTTAAAAACCAGTAAAAAACAAACCATTGCTTATAATTAATTTAATTATGTTTTTTATACGCTTATTATAATAAACCTTTAAAATACAATATTTTGAACACAAAACAAAAGAACTTTGGCACTAACCCTTTATAAATTTTTTTAACTCTCTTTTGCAAAAACGTTTGTTTCAAATTGTCAATTCAATATTTCTTTTTTCATAATTATTTCAATATTTCTTTGAAAAAATCCTTGTGATTACGAACTTTGGGTTTTGTTTCAAATATTAAAAGCAAATCAAAGCTTATATTTTTAAAACTCTTACTATGCGCAGATTATTTGCAGCCATAAAGATCCTTCCCGGGCCAGAGCTAAGAGAAGCTATGGCAGATTTCAGTAGAGAGCTCAGCAAAGAAAAGATCAGGTGGGTAAATCCCGAAAACATCCATATCACATTAAAGTTTTTTGGTGAAACACCTGAAAAGAAACTGCCTGTAATAAAAACTGCACTTGAAGATGCTGCGAAAAACATTACTCCTTTCGATATTGAAATTAAAGATTGTGGAACGTTCGGAAGTCCACGCTTTCCAAGAATAATATGGCTTGGACTGGAACAATGCGAAAAATTGAAAAGCCTGTACAAAACAATTAACGACAGGCTTGCAAAAGACGGCTACATGCCTGAAAAAAGAGGTTTTTCACCACACCTGACAATCGGAAGGGTAAAACACATTAAAAACCTCTATGCCCTGGATGCCATGATAAGCAAATACCACGACAAAACTCTTTTGAAACAACCTGTTAATAGTTTCCAATTATTTGAATCCGTCCTGAAAAAAGAAGGGCCAAAATATACTGTTCTGGAGAATTTTGAACTCTGAAGCAGATGGAAATAATAAGCGGTTATGTCTTTATAAATAATACTTAGTTTTGAATCAAATATAATGCGTCCAAAAATACTGCCTGCCGCTGATTTCGCTAATTTACGCAGATAATAAACTTTTTTTATTAGCGAAAATCTGCGATATCTGCAGGAATCACATTTTAGAGTAGGCTTAAATTTCTAAATTAAATTTTAATAAAAAAACTGTTTATATGATACCCGAAAATATTCAAAAATTATTCGAAAGAATTATACATCATTCGAAAGGTTTTGATTGTACTGTTGAAAAAACGTCTGTGGTTGGTGGCGGGGATATAAATCAAAGCGCCAGGGTACAAACAAATGACGGGGATTATTTTCTTAAATGGAATAAAGCGGGGTTATATCCTCAAATGTTTAAAAAAGAAGCTAAAGGCCTTAATCTTTTGCGAAATACCGGAGAAATCAAGGTTCCTGAGGTAATAGGTTTTGATGAAGACGAAAATTACACCGTGCTGGTGCTTGAGTTTATAAAAAGCTCCAACCGTATTTCGGGCTTCTGGGAAGACTTCGGCAAATCCCTTGCACGTATGCATAATCATCATAACAAATACTTCGGGCTAGACCATAATAATTATATAGGCAATCTTCCGCAAAGCAACAAGCAGCATGATAATTGGATAGATTTCTTTGTTGAAGAACGACTGGAAAAACAGATATCCATGGCTCGTGATAGCAATCGCATAGACAATTCGACAGTAAACAGGTTCGGCAAAATCTACCGCCACCTTGGTGATTTTTTTCCTGTTGAGAAGCCTTCTCTTGTTCATGGCGATTTATGGAGTGGAAATTATATGGTATCGGATGATGGAAAAGCATGCATAATTGACCCTGCGGTATATTTTGGTCATAGGTTAATGGACCTGGGAATGTCGAAGCTTTTCGGAGGTTTTAGCTCAGAACTTTACGATGCTTATAATGAAATACACCCGCTGGAAAACAATTGGCGCGAAGCAATTGAAATTTGCAACCTTTATCCTCTTATGGTTCATGTTAATCTGTTTGGAGGCGGATATCTCAGCTCAGTAAAATCTATTTTATCAAGGTTTTAGCAACCGGTTTGTTTATATAGAAAGTTACCTTTAAGTTTTTCTTTTTTCCCATAAAGCCCGGAATGATTCGTTTCCCAATTTAGGAGCAGATCGTTTTTTACCCCATATTTTACCGATCACTTTCTTAAATATGAATTTTTTTATGATATAAGGTGGCTTATCTATAAACTTTCTGTTCATCATTGACTTTTTCCAAGCTTTGATGGATAGTTTTTCCAGCCTTGGAACATATTTGTTTTTAACCGAATAATTACGGTTGTGCAGCAAGAGCTGGTGAAGGTTTATTCTTACAGGGCACGTTTCGGTACATTTGCCACATAAAGTAGAAGCATAGCTCAAATGTTTATATTCCTGAAAATTTTTCATGTGAGGAGTGATCACTGCGCCAATAGGCCCGGAATATACTGCTTCGTATGAATGCCCTCCAATGTTGCGATATATTGGACACCCGTTAAGGCAGGCACCACAACGTATACATGATAAAGCCCTTCTCTGAGGTATTTGACGTAAAAGATTTGTGCGTCCGTTATCAAGTAAAATAACATACATTCCGGCAAGCGTATTTCCTGTTTTTAAATCTCGTCGCGGTCCACTTACTATAGAATTATAAACCGTAAGCTTTTGTCCGGTTCCATGTGATGCTAAAAGAGGAAGAAATAAATTTAAATCCTTCAGTTCGGGAATTAATTTTTCAATACCGGATATAACAATATGTATTGGTGCCCAGGACATTGACATAACTCCATTACCCTCATTTTCAGTCAAAACAACTGAACCGGTTTCTGATATTAAAAAGTTTGCCCCCGTTATACAAGCCCCTGCCTTAATAAGTTTTTGTCTAAGTTTGCCACGGGTATAAGCAGTAATCTCTTCGGGTTTACTGTCGGCTGGAATACCAAACTTTTTGTGATAAATCTCACCAATTTCCACAGCTGAACGGTGCATAACCGGAGTAACAATATGATAAGGCCTGTCATTACTTATTTGTACTATATACTCACCCAAATCGGTTTCTAAAGCCTCTATACCATTCGCTTCAAGATATGGAACAAGTTTTATCTCCTCTGTGGTCATAGATTTTGATTTTACCACATTCCTGATGTTATTATTTTCCAATATCTTACCTATAGCGGTTAACGCTTCATCTGCATCAGAAGCCCAAATAACGGATCCGCCATTTTTAGAGAAGTTTTTTTCAAAATTCAAAAGATAGCTATCAAGGTTTTCAAGAGTTTTGTGCTTAATTAAAGCAGCCTTGGTAGTTGCTCCGTGCAGATATTTGAACTGCTGCAAACCCTTGGCGACAGAAGCATCATAACGGGAAATGTTATACTTAATAGTAGCACGATGCTTTTTATCAAAAGCTTTGTTTTCGCTATCTTTCAAAAATTTAGCTGCACGGTTCTCCATAAGTTAGGTAATTACTTTTTCACGCAAATCTTATTGACTCTGTTTGTGTGCCTTCCTCCTTCAAATTCTGTATCAAGAAATGCATTAAGAATTTTTTCTGCTTCTTCTTTTTCTACAAACCTTCCCGGTAATGCCAACACATTAGCATTATTATGCAACCTTGCAAGCTTTGCTATTTCTTCATTCCAACATAAAGCAGAACGAACGGAGTTGTATTTGTTAATAGTCATATTTACCCCGTTTCCACTACCACATAATACCACAGCTCTATTAAATCTGCCTTTTTCTATGCTCTGGCCTACAGGATGAGCATAATCTGGGTAATCAACAGAGTCTTCTGAATTTGTCCCAAAATCAGTTACATCATACCCTTTTTTTAAAAGAACATTTTTTAAATATTCTTTCAAAATAAACCCTGCATGATCAGAGCCTATTGCGATTTCATTGTTTTTTACTGCCATTGTTAATATCTTTTTGTGAACTAAAAATTAAACAAAAATATAAATAAACCACATGTTTTTCAAAATAAACACTTTAAGAATTTGCTTTTATAATTATCTTTATGTGTAGATACATGATTACATTTTCATTTTCAGCTATATAATTTTTTAAACAATAAAAATGTTAATAAATCATAGTTAGTTGCTGAAATTTTTTAATAATTAAATTTGCAAATTCAATTTTGGTTCTCTTATAATTATTTTTTTAAAAAATGCAACAAGTAAACAAAAATAGTTTTAAAATTATATAAACAAAGTTTTAACATTTTTGATTGAAAAAACAGATGTTGAAAATCATAAATTTATCAATAATTTAATAAACTAACAACTGTTAATAAAATAGGCAATATATTAAAAATTAATAACTTAAAACAAACATAATAGTTAATTACTTGTTAATTATTATTGAAAAACCAAAAAGTCAAGTTTTGTATTAAGTTTTTATAAACCATATTAACACGATAATATACAACAATATATTTTTAAAAAAACTAATGTTATAATGTATTTAAATAAAAAAAAGGCAAAAAAAATTCATGAATTAAAAAAAGAAAAAAATGCTATTATTTTAGCTCATTTCTATATGATCCCTGAAATTCAGGATTTGGCTGATTATATTGGTGACAGCCTTGAACTTGCAAAAATATCTCAAAAAAACGATGCAGATATAATAGTTTTTTGCGGAGTTCATTTTATGGCTGAAACAGCAAAAATTCTTTCACCTGAAAAAAAGGTTTTACTTCCGGATCTTGAAGCCGGTTGTTCTCTTGCTGATTCATGTCCACCCGGAGATTTTAAAAAGTTTAAAGAAAAATACCCGGATCATAAAGTCATCAGTTATATAAATTGTTCTGCTGAAATAAAAGCATTATCCGATATTATATGTACTTCAAGTAACGCTGTTGATATTGTAAATTCTTTTGACAAAGATCAGAAATTAATTTTTGCCCCGGATAAAAACCTTGGAGGATATATTAACAATATTACAGGACGTGATATGATACTATGGGATGGAACATGTGAAGTACATGATTTGCTCACAGTTGAAACAATTTTAAAATTAAAAAATAAATACAAAGATGCTCCGGTTATTGCTCATCCTGAATGCAAAGCCCAGATCTTAGCAATGGCAGATTTTGTAGGTTCAACATCAAAACTATTAAAATATACTCAAGAATCGGAAAAAAATATGTTCATTGTAGCTACTGAAACCGGTATTATTCATCAGATGAAAAAGTATTCACCGCACAAGGAATTTATTATTGTACCTTCTGATGAGAATTGTATGTGTAATGATTGTCCTTATATGAAGGAAATTACTTCGGACAAAGTATTAAAGAGCCTTGAGGAAGAAAAATACAATATAGAACTAGATGATGAACTTATTAAAAAGGCTTATATGCCTGTTAAAAAAATGCTGGATCTTAGTAAATAAATTTATAAAACAGTTTATGTGCTATAAATAATAAAATATAATAATAAAATTATCAAACTGTTTTTAAAAAGATAATTATAAAAAATAAGCTTATTAAAATAAGAAAATTAAACAATAGAATAGAGCATTATAAAGTTTACTTAAATAGGAAAATCAAGCGATGTAAAAGAATAATTTTAAAAAATATATTTGTTTTGTTAAAAATATAAACGTTTTAAATAATGAGATTAAGAAAAATTATTTAAATTTGAAAAATATAAAATTTCTGATAAAAATAAGAGACTGTTATACAATTAATTAAATTTTATAGATATGGCAAAAATTAAGATTTTAGTTGTTGAAGATGAAAGTATAGTTGCAAAAGATATCAAGAATACTTTGAAAAAGCTCGATTACGATGTGCCAGCAACAATAAATTCAGGAGAAAAAGCACTTGAAGAAGTGGTTGAAAATAAACCTGATTTGGTGCTGATGGATATTATGCTCAAAGGAAAAATGACCGGTATTGAATGTGCAGAAATAATAAAAGAAAAATATCGTATACCTGTTATTTTTCTTACTGCTTATGCTGATGATAATACACTTGAAAAGGCTAAGATCACTGAGCCTTATGGTTATATCATCAAGCCATTTAAGGAGAAAGAACTTCAGACAACTATAGAAATGACTCTTTATAAATATGAGAAAGACCAGGAGTTAAGAAAAGAACGTGATTTATATAGTTCAATAATTGAAAACAAAGAGTCTAAAGATTCTATTTTTGTAAGAGCTGATTACAGGCTTAATAAAATAAATTTTACTGACATTTATTTTGTCGAAGCTTTAAAAGACTATGTCGTTATCAATACCTCAGATAACAGTTATACTACACACACAACGATGAAAGAGATGGTTAGAATTCTTCCGAAAAAAGATTTTGTCAGGATTCATCGTTCGTATATAGTGAATATAAACAAAATTTATTCAATAAAATATCCTGATCTGGTTATTGAAGATAAAATGAAAGTTCTGCCTATAGGAGGATTGTATAGAAAAGAGCTTTACAGCAGATTAAACATGATTTAAAATATAAAATAGTGAAATATTTTAAGGACCTTGAATTTTTTCAAGGTCCTTTTTTTGTCACGTAAGTTCGAAATCAACTTCTTTTTTTATAAGATCTACCTTTGAGATAGAAACGCGTAAATTATCACCAAGTTTAAATTTTCTTTTTTTCCTTGAACCTATAACCTGGAAATTATCTTCATCAAGATAATAAAAGTCATCATCAAGTGTTCGTAAAGGTATCATCCCTTCACACTTGTTTTCCGTAAGCTCTACATATATACCCCATTTGCTTACACCAGAAATTATTCCGTCAAATACCTCTCCAATTTTTTCATTTAAAAATTCTGCCTGCTTATATTTAATTGAAGCCCATTCAGCTTCCTGGGCTACTCGTTCTTGTTCGGAAGTATATTTACATTTTGTTTCAAATTCATTTTGATTAAACTGCTTTTTATTTCCTGTGATATACGAATGTAATAGTCTGTGAACCATAAGGTCGGGATATCGGCGTATAGGTGAAGTAAAGTGAGTATAGTAATCAAATGAAAGACCATAGTGTCCAATATTTTCAGTTGAGTATTCTGCCTTTGCCATAGTTCTGATTGTTAAAGCCTCAATCAAATTTTGTTCGCCTTTTCCTTCAACATCTTTTAAAAGTTGATTAAAAGAATTTGATATATTCTTTCTTCTGTCGGTTTTTATTTTGTAACCAAATTTTGAAACAAACTCTGCGAAGGAATTGAGTTTTTCAGGGTTTGGAATGTCATGTATTCTGTAAACAAATACCTTTTTTTGATCATCTTTTCCTATTTTTTCAGCTACTGTTCTGTTGGCCAAAAGCATAAATTCTTCAATTAATTTGTGGGCTTCTTTTTGTTCTTTGAAATATACTGATAACGGCTTGCTGTCTTTATCGAGATTAAATTTCACTTCTGCACGGTCAAACATAATTGACCCGTTTTTAAGGCGTTTCTCCCGAAGCACTTTTGCAATCGAATTAAGAATATTTATCTCTTTTGAAAATTTTCCAGAATTTGATTCTATGATTTTTTGTACATCTTCGTAAGCAAATCGCTTATCTGAACGTATAACTGTTTTTGCAAATTTTGTTTTGGTAACTTTTGCGTTTAAATTTATGTTAAAGATTACAGAAAATGCCAGCCGGTCGCAATTGGGTTTTAGAGAACATATATTATTCGACAAAGATTCAGGAAGCATTGGGATAACCCGGTCTACAAGGTAAACAGAAGTACCTCTTTTGTAAGCTTCTTCATCAAGCGCAGTTTTTTCTTCAACATAATGACCTACATCTGCGATATGTACACCTACTTCGAAAACGGTATCGGAAATTTTTTTAATAGAGAGAGCATCATCAAAATCTTTTGCATCTGCAGGGTCAATTGTAAAAGTCAAAATGTCCCTGTAGTCCTCCCTGTTCTTAAGATCCTTCGAAGATATTTTGTCCGGAACAGATTTTGTCTCAGAAATAACTTTGTTTGAAAAATCTGTTGAAATATTATTTTCTAAAAGTATTGATTCAATCTCTACTTCATTATCACCCGGATAACCCAAAACTTTAGTTATTTTTCCAAAAGGATTTTTTGAATGTTTTGGCCAATCAGTAATTTCTGCTACTACCTTTTGACCATTTTTTGCTTCATTTATATTTTCTTGTGGAATATAGATGTCGGTTGGCATTGATTTATTATCCGATACTACAAAAGCAAAAGAATCACTTAATTCTATTATTCCTGTATAAGAAGTTCTTTTTCTTTCAATTATCTCAATGATCTCACCTTCTGTTTTTTGATTTTTTCTTTTAGGAAAGAGAAACACTTTGACTTTATCGCCATGTAAAGCTGTATTTGTATTATTAGGAGCAATCTTAATATCTTCAAAAAATTCTTTGTTTAAAATATATGCCTTGCCGGTTTGTTTCATATCTACTATACCCGTTACGTATGGTGAACCTTTTCTTTGTTCTTTTAATAACGCAGGGTTTAGCTTGAATTTTCCCGGAGTAAATTCAAAGAGCTTGTTTTGTTTGGCTAATGAATATAATAATCCTGAAATATATTTTTTATGCTTTTTGCCTTTCTCCCCTAATGAATTTGCAATCTGTTTGTAATTGAAGCCTTTCTTTGGGTTGGATAAGAAAATATTTAAAATATCTTCTGAAAGTTCCTTTTTAATCTTTTCCTTCTTTTTAGCCATGTGAAAAAACGATTTAAAATTATAATTGATTTAAGAATTATAAAGATAATTGTTATTTTGTTTTTATAAAACGTTAACTAAAATTTATCAATAAATAGTTACTATAACGTTATGAATATGAAGAAGAAATTATTCTCCTTAAAACATTATTAACGAAATTTATTTTTTCAGATACCGTATAATTCATAACTTTACAAGTTAAAGTTAAAAAAGAATGACAAAAAATTTCAATTTATTAGTCAAGAAGATAGATAAATTTATAAAACGTTATTATAAGAATATTATAATAAAAGGAGTCATTTATTTTTTAGCATCAATTGGTTCTATTTTTCTTATTTATGTTTTACTAGAGTATTTTGGTTACTTTTCTTCTTTTTTCAGAGGCGTTTTGTTTTACAGTTTTATTGTAATAAGTATTTTTATCCTTATCAGAAATATTATTGTTCCTTCATTAAAACTTTATAAAATTGGTAAAACAATAGATCAGGAAGAAGCTGCACGGGTCGTTGGAAAGCATTTTAAAGGCGTTATAGATGATAAAATCATAAATGTTATTCAACTTAATCGATTTTTAGATAAGAAGACTGACAACTTTGATTTACTTGTTGCAAGTATTGATCAAAAAGCTCAGATGCTTTCCGGTGTTAGGTTTGATAATGTTATTAAGTATAAAGAGAATATTAAATATGCAAAATGGGCTTTTATACCTGCTCTCATAATAACCATACTTTTCATTCTTACTCCTTTTGTCGTTATAGAACCGGCAAGCCGGATCATTCAATATGATAAACACTTTGAAAGGCCTGCACCTTTTGAAATTCAAATTAAAAATTGCTGTTTGAAAGCTTTTCAAAACGAAGATTTTGAATTGAACTTTAGTGTATCAGGAACTATATTCCCTGATAATGTTAAAGTTCAATATGGTGGTTCTAATTTTATGGCTAAAAAAGAAAGCAAGGAACATTTTAGTTATCTGTTTAAGAATTTACAGCAAAACAAACGATTTTATCTGTATGCTGCAGGATACAAATTTGGTCCGTATGAACTGAGTGTTGTCCCAAAACCTGTAATTAATAATTTTGAAATTGAGGTAATAAGCCCACAATATACGAGGAAAGAAGAAGAAACTTTTAATAACTACGGAGATATAACTGTTGCCGAAGGATCTGAAATTGCAATGAGATTTAATACCAGGTTTACAGATGAAGTATTAATGGAAACCGAAGACATCAAAAAATATCTTGAAGAAACAGAAAGGGGAATATTTGAATTTAGCACGCAGGTTTTTGAAGGATTTAAATATAATATATATACCAAAAACGAACACACCGATTTAGGTGACTCAATTGGTTATGCTATTAACATTATCAGGGACAGGTATCCTGAAATTACCATTAATAAACATCAGGACTCTGTTCTGTTGTCACATAAATTCTTCACAGGCCAAATAAGAGATGATTATGGCTTCACAGAGCTTGCCTTTAAATACAGGATTTCCGATGATTTCCCGGATAATGACAAACCTTTTGAAAAGATAAACATACCGATTGAAGAGGAATCAACAAACCAAAGCTTTACTCATCATCTGGACTTGAATACATTGAATATATCTCCCGGAAATATTGTTGAATATTTTTTTGCGGTATGGGATAATGATGGGATAAATGGTCCAAAAAAATCAGAAAGCCGCACATTCACATATAGGGTTCCTACTCATGATGAAATTAACCGGGAAACTCGAAGGGATTATGATGAGATAAGCGAGGAATTATCTACCAGTGCCCGCGATGCAAGCGAGGCTAGAGATGAGATAGAAGAGCTTCGTCGAAAATTGCTTGAAAAAGAGGAGATTGGTTGGGAAGAAAAAGAAGCTTTTAATAAAATACTTGAGGAGCATAAGAAGATGAAAGAAAAGCTTGAGGAGCTTCAGGAAAAAAAGCGGAAAAGTGAGGTACGCCATGAAGAGTTTCTTGAGAGAAGCGAAGATATTAAAAAGAAACAGGAAGAACTTCAAAGGATTTTTGATGAAGCACTATCGGATGAATTTAAAGAGATGTTTGAAAAGATTCGGCAGGAACTTGATAAATTAACCCGTGATGAAATGTATGAACATCTTGAGAAGATGGATTTCGAATTTGGACAATTTGAGAATCAGATGGAAAGGGTTCTTGAATTATTCAAGATGCTTGAATTTCAAAATATGCTGAATGAAAGTGTTGAAAGCACTGAAAGACTTAAAGAAGGTCAAAAAGAGTTGATGGATAAACTTGATGATAAAGGTGATATCGAAGAGAGTGCCTATGATGAGCAGGAAGCTTTAAAAGACAATTTTGAAAAATTAACTGAATTGCTTGAATTGCTTGAAGAAAAGAACAGAGATCTTCAGAGGCCACAGAATATACCTGACACCAGGGACTTCCAGCATAATATAGATTATGATATGAACAAGGCTTTGGAACAGATTAATAATTTGGATTTTGACAATACTAAATTTCACCAGGAACAAACTTTTGAAAACCTGGAGCAGTTATTACAGGAACTACAAAACTTTCAAAATTCAATATTTAGCGAAGAGCTTGCCGAAGACGCCAGGCTATTGCGGCAGCTTCTGCAAAACTTATTAAAAACTTCTTTTGACCAGGAAGAATTAATGAAAGAGATAAGAGAAATAAACCTTAATGACCCGAGATATGTGAAATTGATACAGGAACAAAGAAAAATATTTGATGACCTTGGGGTTATTGAAGATTCGCTTGTTGCACTGAGTAAAAGACAGGTTCATGTGCGCTCTTTTATTAACAGGGAGATAGCTGAAATTAACATGAATATTGAAAAGGCCATTCCTGATATGATTAACCGAAGAAGGCATGCTGCTGCCAGTCGACAACAATTTGTCATGAAACATGTTAATAATCTGGCTTTAATGTTGAATGAGAGTTTGCAGAATATGCAAATGCAGATGGCAATGCAACAGGGGTTTGGTGATCATGATCAAATGGGTCAAGGTGCTCCGTCACTTAAGGATTTGATTGATATGCAGCAACAGGCAAATGAGATGCTGGATAAAATCAGACAAGGGCACCAACCTGAACCAGGTGAAACCGGGGAGGAAATGTCATTAAGCGAGCAACTTGCCAGAATGAGTTTACAACAAGAGAAAATTAGAAATAAATTGAGAGAACTTACTGAACAATTTAAAAAAGATTACGATATTAGTACCAGGGAACTTGAACAAATTCAGAGGGAGATGGAAAGAACCGAAATGGAAATTGTCACCAACAACATTAACCGGCAAACTATGTTGAGACAGGATAGAATTTTAACCCGACTACTCGAACATGAGCGAGCTCTTATGGAGAGAGAGCTTGATGATCAACGCGTTGGCGAGGTACCAGAATTTTACGAATTAAGTAACCCTGAAGACTTTTTTGAGTATAATAGATTAAGAAACCAACAAATCGAATTGCTCAAAAAAAATAATGTTGAATTTAAAAGATTTTATAATAACTTAGTGGAGAAATATTTTTTAAAGTTTAAAGAATAATGGTTGAAAATAAAAAGGAAGTTAAGATTAAAACAGAGCCTGAAGAAATTCACAAAATTGAGAATTTCATTGAAGAAATTTGCGATCAGTATAATATATTTAATTCATATTTTGGAAATATCTTGACGGCTGTTGTTGAAGGTTGTGAAATAATAATTGAACACATAGAGAAAGCACAATTGGACAAACGCTACATTACTGTCAGCTTTAATTCTAAAAAGGATTGCCTTGCTTTTAATATTCAATCACCGGTAGAAATATTCAAAAAGGAGTATCTGGAAGAAGAGTTTAGTGATAATGAATATGATAATAGAAAAAAATAT
>SLSZ01000042.1 GCA_007130125.1 Bacteroidales bacterium | reverse complement strand
TCAAATGTATTGCTTTGTTTCATAGGCAATTAAAGTTGGTTTAGTGTGTCTTCTTATTTCAAAACGCCTGATAGTTTCTTTTATTTTTCTTAATTTAAAAATAAACTGACTTTTTATTTATTTACTTTCATATAGCAGTGTTTTTTTTATAAAAATTTTTACTTTTGCTTTATTGCAAACGAAATTTAATCTTAACTTCAATAAAACTTATAACACCCGATGAACCCATATAAACTAAACGTTCACAAAAGAAGTGGTACAATAGTGAAGGGTAATTGGCAACCGAATGTGAATGGGCATAGGGCAGTGAGTGTTTTTAGGGGATGTTGAGTCGTTGAGTCGTTGAGTTGATTTGTTGATGGTTACTGAATAACTATTACCGATTACTCGTTACCCGTTGAGCGATAGCGTAATCCCGATTTTTCGGGATTACTCGTTACCATAAATACTAAAAATCAGAATATTAAACACATTTTATAGATATGAATTTACACGAATATCAAGGAAAATCTTTATTAAAGAAATTTGGGGTTCCCGTACCTGAAATACGTGTTCTTGATGATGCTTCAAAGGCACGTAAAGCTGCAGAGGAAGTGTCCGAAATAACGGGTTGTAATATATGGGCAGTAAAAGCACAGATACACGCAGGCGGGCGTGGAAAAGGCGGAGGAGTAAAAATTGCAAAATCACTGGATGAGGTTAAACAATATGCCAGGGAGATACTTGGCATGCAGCTTGTTACTCCACAGACCGGTCCTAATGGGAAAAAAGTAAGAAAAATTCTTATTGAGCAAGGAATATACTATCCCGGTGAACATGAACCCCAGGAGTTGTATTTCAGTATTTTGCTCAACAGGGCAACAGCACGAAATATAGTTATGTATTCTCCAAGAGGTGGTATGGATATTGAGAAAGTCGCCGAAGAAACTCCTGAGCAAATATTCACAGAAGAGATAGATCCAAAAACAGGTGTATTACCTTTCCAGGCAAGAAGAATAGCTTTTAATTATGGCCTTAAAGGTGATGCTTTTAAAAACATGATAAAGTTCGTGCCGAAAATTTACGATGCTTACCTTAATACAGATGCCAGCCTTATTGAAATTAACCCACTTTTTAAAGCCTCTGATAACAAAATTCTTGCCGCAGATACCAAGATGACTGTTGACAATAGCGCCCTATATCGCCATCCGGAAATTGCTGATATGCGAGACATAAATGAAGAAGACCCAACGGAAGTTGAAGCCGGCAAATTTAATTTAAGCTATGTGAAGTTAGATGGTAATGTTGGATGTATGGTGAATGGCGCCGGATTAGCTATGTCAACAATGGATATCATTAAACTTTCCGGTGGTGAACCTGCAAACTTTCTTGATGTTGGAGGTTCTGCCAGCGCAAAAAGAGTTGAAGAAGCTTTCAGGATTATACTTAAAGATCCAAATGTTAAAGCAATACTGGTTAATATATTTGGTGGTATTGTTCGCTGCGACAGAGTAGCAAACGGTATAGTGGATGCCTATAAAAACATTGGTGAAATAGATGTGCCGATAATAGTACGTTTGCAAGGTACAAATGCCGAAAAAGCTAAAGAAATAATAGATGAGTCAGGACTGAAGGTGCATTCAGCTATACTATTAAAGGAAGCAGCCCAGATGGTAAATGATGTAATAAAAGACTAATAATTAAAGTTTGGAATCAAGCCCGGTCCACATCAAGCTCTTCAAATCTTGAATTCTTTGATATAAATGAAGGAACTATTTCCTTCATTTTTTTTACAATTTCAAGGTCATCACTTACTTCCATCTTGGAGATAAGTTCATTGATATTTTTTGTGATGACACCCAGTTCGTTTTCTTCAACTTTGGCAATCATTATTTTAGGGTGATGCGTCGGGATTGTGCTTTCCTGCTCAAACAATAATTCTTCATAAAGCTTTTCACCTGGCCTCAGTCCGGTGTATTTTATCTGAATATCCTTGCCTATTTCAAGCCCCGATAGCTTGATCATTTTGGTTGCTAGATCAATTATTTTTATTGACTCTCCCATATCAAAAATAAATACCTCCCCGCCTTTCCCCATAGTTCCGGCTTCAAGAACCAACTGGCAAGCCTCCGGTATCGTCATAAAATAACGTGTGACTTCAGGATGTGTAATTGTCAGCGGGCCACCTTTTTCAATTTGTTTATTAAATAAAAGTATTACTGAACCATTTGATCCCAGCACATTACCAAACCTTGTAGTGATAAATTTTGTTCTACTATGTTGATTTAAAGCTTGCACATATATTTCAGCAATTCTTTTTGATGCACCCATCACATTTGTAGGCCTAACAGCCTTATCAGTAGAGATCATAACAAATTTATCAACTCCGTATTCAGAACTAAGATCAGCAAGAATTTTAGTGCCGTTTATGTTGGTGTCAACAGCCTCTGCAGGATTAATTTCCATTACTGGTACATGTTTGTATGCAGCTGAATGAAATACAAAGTCAGGCCGGTAAAGCTCAAAAATTCTTTGCATCCTTGCTTCATTGCAGATATCCCCAACTATAAACTCAGTTTTATTAAAATTTATATGCTTGGCATACTCAGCTTCCAGATGAAACAATGCGGTCTCAGCCTGATCAATAAGGATGAGTCTTTTAAACTCATGATCAATGATCTGATTAGCCAGCTCACTACCGATCGAACCGGCTGCACCTGTTATCATTATTGTTTTCTTTTTTAAATCATTAGCCAGTTGATTATGATAGATCTTAATTTCTTCACGCTCAAGAAGGTCTTCTATATTTACTTTTTTAATTTGTTTAAAACTGAGCTGCCCATTAATCCATTGTGAAACAGGCGGTACATTTAAAATCCTGGTATTGTATTTTAAGGCAAGCTCAATAATCCTTTGTTTTTTTTTAACATCCAGATTCTGGATTGCAAGTATTAAAATTGATATATTGTTTTTTGATAAAAGCTCTTCAATTTTATCACTTCCAATAATTGTTATACCCTCTAATTTTTTCCTCATCTTGGCAGGATCATCATCAATAAAAGCCAACACATTGTATGTCATCTCAGCATCACGATCAAGAGCTTCTTTTGTAATAATTCCGGCTTCACCGGCACCATATATCGCAACATTAACTATCGACTTACCTGTATAAGCATATTCCGTATACAATGTTTTTACTATCAATCTAAATGTCGTCAATAAAAATCCTGTAATGAAAAAATCAACAATTATTATTGAAATAGGTATTATAAAATTTCCATCAAAAAAATAAAATTTTAAAAAATTACTAAGGATAAAAATTACACTTCCCCATGATAATACTAAGAATATCTGACCTACATCCTGCGTAGTAGTAAACCTCATCATGCTTGTATAAGTTTTACTAATCCAAAAGCTTATCCCTCTTACAAGTAACACAAAAGAAATTATATAGGGCAGTTCAGCTATCCTGTCCGGTGGAATAGAAAAATTAAACCGAAGTGAATATGCAAATACAATTGAAAACAGACAAAACAAAATATCTGCAATCAAAACCCATATACGGGAATAACTTTTACTAAACCATATCATAATTCAACTTTTGAATAGAATTGATGTTTTAAAGAATACAAAAATAATCAATTGGTAATAATAATTGATCAATTATTTATACATATGCATCTTTGTAAAAAATAAGATGGTGTTGACAGCTGAACCGGTTTACTTTAATCCCTATAAACCCATCAAATTACGTAGTAATTTTCTCCAACCGGTAATTAAATAAAAAGCAGGATGCGGAAAATACCACATCCTGCTTTTCACTTTTAAAAAATATAGAATGCAAATTATGCGCCTAAAGTGGCAATCATAACAGCTTTGATTGTGTGCAGTCTGTTTTCTGCCTGGTCGAAGACTATTGAATGTTCTGATTCAAAAACATCTTCAGTAACTTCCATTCCATCCAATCCAAATTTTTGATATATATCCTCTCCTATGGTAGTTTCGCGATTATGAAATGCAGGCAAGCAATGCAAGAACCCTACTTTTGGATTACCTGTCTTTTTTATTACCTCTGCATTAACCTGGTATGGTTTAAGCAATGCGATACGTTCTTTCCATACTTCTTCGGGCTCACCCATTGATACCCATACGTCAGTATAAAGGAAGTCCGCATCCTTTACGGCTTCATCCACATCTTCGGTAATTGTGATCTTTGCTCCTGTCTCTTTTGCTATTTCACGGCACTGCGCAACCAGCTCTTCATTTGGCTGAACAGATTTTGGTGCAGCTGCCCTAAAATCCATACCCATTTTTGCAGCTCCAACCAATAGCGAATTACCTACATTATTGCGTGCATCGCCTAAGTAGCAAAAAGAAATTTGATGTATAGGCTTATCACAATGCTCCATCATAGTCATAAAGTCGGCAAGAATTTGTGTAGGGTGATATTCGTCCGTAAGACCATTCCAAACAGGAACATTTGAATACTCAGCAAGTTCTTCAACAACTTTTTGTCCAAAACCACGATATTCGATGCCATCGTACATGCGTCCCAAAACACGTGCTGTATCTTTCATTGACTCCTTATGCCCTATCTGGCTACCAGAAGGTCCAAGATATGTAACCTGTGCACCCTGGTCAAAAGCAGCAACTTCAAAAGCACAACGTGTGCGGGTGGAAGATTTTTCAAAGATCAAAGCTATATTCTTACCCTTTAATCTCTGCTGTTCATAACCGCCATATTTTGCTTTTTTGAGATCTAACGATTGATCAAGCAAAAACTTGATTTCCGTGGGGGTGAAATCCAATAACTTTAAAAAGCTTCTGTTTCTTAAATTAAAAGCCATAATATATTCTCCTTTTTGTTTTAAATTATTAAATAAAGATCTGTTTTTACCAATTTTGTTTTACTTTATCAATTACTATTATTACTATTGTATCTAATTACCAATATTATCAACTATTGATTACCGATTGAGCGATAGCAAAATTCTGTTCCTTTAGGATTAGCGATTACTCACAAATCATGAAACCACTAATTTTCTGCTATCCCCAAAACCTAAACGCCTCAACGCCTCAACATTTCTTATCAACCTATCCTAATGAATAACCGTTCCTGCGCCTTCTTTTCCAACCTGTTCAGCTTCAGTTATAATAGCTTCATTTCCGCTGTTTTCAACAAACTGCAGGCAAGCTCTAACTTTAGGCGCCATACTTCCTTCAGTAAAATGTCCCTCATCAAGATAACCTTGTATTTCCTTTGCTGTAACTTTTTCAAGTTTTTTCTCACCAGGCTTATGAAAGTTTATATAAACATTTGGCACATCAGTTAATATAAAAAACTCATCAGCCTTTATCTTGGCAGCTAGCAGAGAAGAAGCAAGATCTTTATCAATAACAGCATCAATTCCAATGATCTTTCCTTTTTCATCAATATAAGCAGGTATCCCGCCACCGCCTACTGTAATTACTATATTACCATCACGTGCAAGTTTCTCAACTGCTTTCCAGTTTGGAATATCTATTGGTTTTGGTGAAGCCACTACCCTTCTCCAGCCACGTTTTCTTGGATCTTCATGAAATACCCATCCGTTTTCTTCTTTCAATTTATCAGCTTCTTCCTTTGAATAAAAAGGTCCAACCGGTTTTGTGGGATTTTTAAAAGCAGGATCTTCTTTATTAACATTAACCTGGGTTACAAGTGTAACAATATTACGTTCAATACCATGCTCAGCCAACACGTTTCGCAATTGTTGCTCAATCATAAATCCAATAGATCCCTGGGTCTCCGCCACACAAAAATCAATCGGCTGCTTTGGCAGTCCGTAGATACGATTTCCTGCTTCATGTTGCAGCAAAACATTTCCAACCTGTGGGCCATTACCATGACCAATAACAATATCATAGCCGCGCTTAATTAAATCTACCAAATGTTGACATGTCTCGTAAACATTTTGCTCCTGTTCATCGATTGTCCCAATTTGATCTCCTTTTAACAATGCGTTTCCACCAAATGCAATAACTGATAACTTCTTCATATTAATATTATTTTAAAATTTTATTTATAAAAACATATTACTCTTTGAATAAAATCCCTCCTGTTAAATATTTAAAAATATCTATTCGTTAAATATTCAAAAGTTCAGGGGTGTTAAGTAAGGAAATGCAAAACTACATAATTTTAGCAAATTTGCAAGTTGCCGGGATATTAATCATTCATCCTTTGTCTATAATATCGGGCCTTGCTATCATTATTAAAACGCTCAAAAATATTAGACAAGAACCTGGCATATTCACTACTGGGGTACATTGAATATAATTCCTTGAAATAGTTTTTTGCCGTTCTGAGGTCATCATGGATTACCGGCCACGCTTCCCTCAACTGAGCGTATTGCCTGTGAGTCCTGTTTTTTTCATAAGCTTGCATTTCATAATTATACCGCTCAATTGCCTGGTAATAATACTTTCTGGCAAGCCAGTCAAGCGCTAGTTTGTTTTTCTTATTGATCCTCAATAAATTTTCAGCCGCCTCAGTTGCTTTTTTATCATTATCCGTTGCCTTATTCAACAATAAATAATTCTCCATCATAACCTCATCATTATAAGGATCTCCCTGCAAATCCTGCCACAGTTCATAAGCTCGTTCATAGTTATGACTTTCCACCAGTGTTTCAAAATATCTTTTCTGCATATCATAATAAAGCGAATCTCCCGAATACTGGTTCACATAGGCTTTAAGACTTCTGATCTCGAGTGTAAGGTTGTCAATCTTCCGGTAAGATTTTGCCAATGCAATTAAACTTTCAGCATTATCAGAAGATTTTCGCCTGGCTTCTTCAAGGTATTCAATTGCTTTGTTAGTTTGCTCAAATTTATAGGCAAGCAATCCGGCACGATTATATACATAACCCTCAACCTCTTTGCCTCTATCATCGTGAGCATCTATCAATTGATCATACAACTCAAGTGCTTCCTCATATCGACCTTCCTGGTAAGCAGAATCAGCATCATCAGAAAGGTTGGCCAGGTAAAACAATGATGCGCATCCCCCTGATAAAAGAGTTATTAAAACTACGAAACTAAATTTCTTCATAAAACGGTTTCTTTCTTAAATAAGCCTAATCAATGTCTTTCAGGCTAAACTCTGAATTTAAACTTGACTTCTTTCAAATCATCATTAGCTTGCACAACCTTTTTCTTCAAATCTTTTTTAAATTGCAACAGTTTTTTCCTAACGTTTTCATCCCCAATTGACAACATTTGCAATGCAAGAATTGCAGCATTACGGGCATTATCAAGGGCAACTGTAGCTACGGGTATACCTGCCGGCATCTGCAAAATTGACAATATTGAATCCCATCCATCCAGCGAATTGGAAGACTTCACCGGAACACCAATTACAGGAAGATGAGTCCCGGCTGCTATAACCCCGGGCAAATGAGCAGCTGCACCGGCACCTGCAATAATTACCTCTACACCCCTGTTATGTGCGTTTTCGGTAAAATCCATAACTTTCTCAGGAGTTCTGTGGGCTGATAAAGCATTGATCTCAAAAGGGATCTCCATCTCGTCAAAAAATTTAGCAGCTTGCTCCATAACCTTCCAATCTGAAGTGCTGCCCATAATGATACTTACTCTTGGCTTCATGTGGTTTTATTTTTTATTGTGATTAATTATTAGTGAAAAGCGATGGGTGACAAGCAACGGATAACGGGTATAAAAACACTTTTATTAACAACTCATTAACGGTTAACTGACAAACATCACTTTTTTGAATATTATTTTTATTTGTCAATAATAAAATTTTGGCAAAAATAATGGTTTATTTATAATCTCGATATGCTACTCTGCAGTTTATAAAAGTATAGGCTCACAAAAATCCTTAAATGTTTATCCCGCAGATTGCGCTAATTATCGCAATTTTATTATTTATCTGCGGAAATCTACGAGATCTGCGGGATATGATTACGGAAATATTAGAATTAAAAATTTACTCCCCCTTCATCAATCTCCAAAAGGTTTTTTCAAAGTTTTCAGCTTTTCCGGTATTTTATCAGCTGCATCAGCAAAAGGTAGTAAAACCAAGTCAGCACCAGCTTTTTCCAACTGTTTAGCTGTTCGCCCGGTATATGAAGTAACTGCAATATTACCTTCAAATCCATATGCTTTAAGATATTTTATCAGGGAAATGTTAATCTCTCTTTCCGGCAAAGTACTTATAACACATTGGGCATGTGTTGGCAATATTTCAGGTAATTCGGGGTCATCAGCATCACCATACTGTGCATTCCTTCCTCTTTTGCGCCAACGCTTCACAGCATCAGGATCAATATCAACTCCAAAAACTTTATAACCTTTATTTTCCAAACTAACAGCAATATTATTACCATACATTCCCAATCCAAAAATAATTACATCATATAAAATTTCCTTTGCTTCAGGTTTATCAACTTCCCGGAAAGGATTTTTCTTTTCAAAAACAGATAAAACTTTACCAACTTTTTGATAAATCTGGTGTGAACCCATTATAAGATATGTGGAAATACTAATAGTAATAAGCCCAACAAGAGTAACCAACCCCAGGGTTTCATTATCAATATGGCCTACGCTGACCCCAAGTGCAACCAGAATCAATGAAAATTCCGATATTTGTGCAACATTGAGTCCTGCCAGAAAGCCGGTACGCTTCCTGTAACCCATCAATCCCATGATGATCATAACTATCAATGGATTACCTGCCAATACAAATACTGAAAAAATCATTGCAGGCCATAGTTGCTCTCCCAAAAGCGAAATGTCGAGTTTACTGCCCAGATCCAAAAAGAAAAACAATAACAAAAAGTCCCTGATAGAAATAAGCCTTCCGCTTATGACCTCCCTGTATGGCGTAGATGCTAGTGATACACCACCAAGGAAAGCACCAACCTCTTTGCTAAACCCAAGATAATCACTAAAGGCAGCTAATGCAACTGCCCATGCTATACTGAATAAAACCAGCATTTCAGACGATTTGGCCATCTGATGAGTGACGTATGGAATAACATATCGCATCAACAAAGCTATTAATAGCAATAAGCCCAAGCCTTTGGCGATGATTGTAACAATCTCATTTATTAACCGCTCATCAGATTCATAACCGAAGGCGGAAATGAAAATCATGGCCAGAATTACTACAATATCTTGTACAATAAGAAAACCAATGGATATTTGGCCATGTAAACTCTGGATCTCTTTTTTATCCGACAATAACTTCACAATAATGATAGTACTCGAAAAAGTTAAAGCTATTGCAATATATAGAGCTATAACATGATCAAAGCCCAATGATATAGCTATAATGTATCCAAATACCGAAGTAAAAATAACCTGTCCAAGTCCTGTAAGTAAAGCAACCTGTCCCATAGAACGGATCAGGCTGACATCGAGTTTTAAACCAACTACAAATAGCAACACAGCAATACCCAACTCTGCAAGCAAATGGATTTTCTCTATAGATTGAAGCAGATCCAACCCATAAGGCCCAACAATAATCCCCACAGCAATAAAGGATACAATCAAAGGTTGCCTGGCCTTCCTGCCAACAAAACCTATAAAAACAGCTAAACCCAACAGAGCAGCAATCTCAAAAAAAATATCTTTAAAAACATCAAAATCCATTAATCACAGTATTAATATCATTCGCTATTTACTATTTACTTTCACACTAATTACCGAATACCGATTACAACAAATCCACTTTTCAACTCCATGCTCTATGCTCTATGCCCTATGCTCTACCCCCCACCCATACTTCTCTTAACAACATCAATAAACTCATCATACAATAAGCTGTTAGTAGCAACAATCTCTTTACCAAAAATATAATTATCATTACCTGAAAAGTCAGCTACCTTGCCACCTGCTTGTTTAACCAGGAATGCACCTGCCGCAACGTCCCAGGGATTAAGGCTATATTCAAAAAACCCGTCAAACCTTCCACAGGCAACATAAGCCAGGTCAACAGCAGCCGAACCAAGTCTCCTGACACCACGAGTG
>SLSZ01000136.1 GCA_007130125.1 Bacteroidales bacterium | reverse complement strand
GCTGGCAACTGAACAAGATCGGCAATCACCTGGGATCAAGAAATTATGGCATTTATTGGACTGCTGAAGACTATAAAACAGGGGTTTATCACCAGGATATTATTGAAGACGGATCGGGCATGAGAAGAAGAAACTTCCCTGACGGGCTCTGGGGTTGGTATTTCAAACTTTATGATCAAAAGGCCCCGGTGTCAGGTATCGTTTATGAATACCTTCAGACCACTGATCAATCAGGACCGGTTCATTCTACAGAAGAAGGACTAAGTGGAGATGACAACTACTTCAACCACGGAACCTATCAATCAGGATGGACACATTATAATATGACTATAGGAACACCCTTCATCACTTCACCTCTATATACTATAGACACTGACCATCCGCGAAATTACAGGATTTGGAACAACAGGGTTACAGCGCATCACTTTGGAATTAAAGGCAGCGTGCTGGAAGGATTAAAATACCGGGCACTTATCAGTTATAGTAAAAATGAAGGTGTATACGGAAGCATGACCACAGTTCCGGAAGTGTTTGAGATTGAAACCCCGCGTTATCAATGGAGTTGGTTGCTGGACCTGCATTATGACCTGCCCACAATCGACCAAATGAAAATCGGACTAAGCATGGCCGGTGATACAGGAAAAATGTATGGTGATAACTGGGGTTTAATGCTGAAGGTCAGCTATACAGGTGGATTTTTCAAACAGCCCACGAAGTAAAATGTGAACTACTTTTACTCAGGATTAATACTAACCAAAAAGTTTACAAATTACTTTTTCTATACGTTCAAAATCCTGATCATCAAGATTTGAGCCTGATGGCAAGCATAATCCTTTCTCAAACAGCTCTTTAGATACATCCCCACCACAATACGGATAATTTGCAAAAACAGGTTGCATATGCATAGGTTTCCAGAGTGGGCGCGATTCAATATTTTTTTCTTCCAGGGCAAGCCTTATACTTTCACATGTAACACCACCTGTTTTAGCAGGGTCAACCTGGATGGTTGTCAGCCAATAATTTGAAAAGCACCCCCGGGGTTCGTTTAAAAACGAAACGCCTTCAACATCCATAAACATTTCCCTGTACCTTTGATTGTTCTCCCTGCGCTTTTCAACTCTTTTGTCAAGCACTTCCATTTGTCCGCGCCCGATAGCAGCAAGGATATTGCTCATCCTGTAGTTATACCCTATATGGCTGTGCTGATAATGCGGTGCGGGATCTCTTGCTTGAGTAGCAAGGAATCTGGCTTTTTTAATCAGATGCTCGTCATCAGAAAGCAGGGCTCCTCCACCGCTGGTGGTTATAATCTTATTACCGTTAAATGAGAGTACCGACATTTTCCCAAAAGTGCCTGTTTGCCGGCCCTTATATGTAGAACCCAATGACTCAGCTGCATCTTCTACAATAGGAATATCATGCTTATTGGCAACGGCTGTAATCTCATCCATTTTTGCCGGCATTCCGTATAGGTGAACGGGTATTATAGCTTTTGGCTTTTGAGGGTTTATTTTATTACCATTTACTTCGAGCTCACCATTAAGGCATGCTTTAATGGATTTTTCCAAATATTCAGGACACATATTCCATGTTTCCGGCTCTGAATCAACGAAAACCGGTGTAGCTCCCTGGTAGGCAATAGGATTTGCCGAGGCTGAAAAGGTAAGGCTTTGGCATAAAACTACATCTCCCGGCTTAACATCAAGCATTATTAAAGCGAGATGTATTGCCGCTGTACCTGAGATAAGTGCTGCGGCGTATTTTGCACCGGTAAAATCACAAAGATCTTTTTCAAAGCCATCTACATTTGGGCCTAATGGTGCGATCCAATTGGAAGTGAAGGTTTCTTGAACATATTTTTCCTCTGCTCCGCTCATGTGGGGTGAGGAAAGATAAATTTTGGAAGGTTGTGTCATGTTATTTTAGGTTTGTTTTTGACTATTTTTTTATAATTTTTAGCCTGAAAACGAAAAACTTAAACCGAAAGGCTTTTTCAAAGAGCTTATAATAAAATAAAACCTGTTTGTTAACAGGTTTATAAAAATTTTAGAATGAGATAGGAGGAGAATTGGTACATTGATCTTTTTTGTAATTGAAATTTATAAACACAATAGGTTTATTATTTCATGAGGTTTTTGTCATCTGAATTTACATTGACATTTAACAAAAGTAGGTTTTAAGTAACAGGAATTTCCTTATCATCCTTTGTTTTAAATGATTTTATAGTAATCAATGTGAAATTACTTTTTTTTAGAATATGGCATTCTGCCCCATGTATTACTTCTGATCTAATGTGTAGATTTGATTTTATGAAATTTGAAATTTCTTTACTTTATAAATCAAATCCTTTTTCAAGTTTTAGTTTGTTATTGTCTTTTGTTTTGACAAATTTTCCACAAGTTGTTTTTGCAAATAAAATTTCATCTTTATATTTAATAATCACATTTTTATTGCGTTCTCTAAAGAATTTTAAAGAATCATTAATGCTTATACCAAATCTGTATTTGTTGTTACCGGCAGATTGAAATAAAAGGTAAATGTGTTCCATAATATGGTTTATTAGTGTTTGTTAACTAACTTTAACCATCTTATCACATTTTGCAAAAATCTGATTATACCTTTTTTTAAAGGAAGAAAAGTCAAATGTTTTCCCTTGTAGCCAGGCAATTATAGCAGCAGGATAATTTGCACCAGCCATCTGTGAGAAAGGATATCCACCGCCAAACCGGGGATTCATTTCTAAAATATAATAAACACCGTTTTTTTCAAAAACATCACAATCTAAATTACCGATATGACTTAGATTATGTCCTAATTGAAATCCAATCTTTTCAATTTCCGTATTATTTCTTAATACAGCTTTATCCGTTTCCCCTGCACGCATTGCAAGTTTTTCTTTAACACAAACATCTGCAACTTCACCGTTTAGATTATTCAAAACATCAATGCCATATTCAGTACCTGAAACATGTTCCTGTATCAAAATTGCATGTTTAATGTCTTCTTTACTAGCTTCACATAAAATAGTTCGCGATAATTTAAGATTTAATAGCTTGTATGCTAATTCTAATTCCTTAATATTATTAGAAAATTCTATTCCAATTGATGCACTACCCCAGCGAGGCTTGAGAACCAGTGGAAAAGTTAAGATGTTTTTTTCTATTGAACTGATAGCCTCGTTAAGTGTTAAAAATGTTTTTGGTGATTTATAACCCAGACTATTAATAAATTTATGAGTCTCCCATTTATCAAAACAAATATTAATTACATTTTGGGACGGAATAAGCAACTTGACATTATAATTATCAAACCTTTCTTTATGAGAAGCAAGAATAGGCAATTCCAAATCATTTAGCGAGATTACAGCATTTATTTTTTCGCTTTTGCAGATATTAAGTAAGACATCAATATAATTTGGTTCATAAATACCTGGCACTATGAATGGTTTATCAGCAGCTATCATTGCTGGTGCAGTTTTCTGCATATCAGCAGCCATTACAGAACCATTGCTCCCTAATTCCTTTTTAAAATATTCTAACAAATAATTTCTGCGACCTGCACAAGTAAAAAGGATATTCATTTCATTAAGCCATAATGTTTAATAAACCACCTGTATGCCAGAATAAAACAGAACCTGTTATTTTATTCTTTCTAATTATATCTTGCATTCCATAAAAAGCCTTACCAGTATAATAAGTATCAAGCAATATGCCTTTATCCTTCGCAACTGTATAACAAAAATCTTCTAACTCATTATTAAAAATTCCATAACCCCCAAACAAATAATCATCACAAAACAATATTTTTGAATTATCGAAATCGTTTACCACAAAATTAATTGCTTCAACTATACCATTGACTCCTCTTTTTTTTCTTCTCGAAACAGAAATCCCATATACTTTTGTCTCTGACCATCCAACTTTTTCTAATCCCAACAAGATACCTGCTTGTGTGGAACCCGTACCTGAAGCAAGAAAAATATATTCCGGTTGATTTTGGGAGCCAATTTTTGATTTAAGAGTTTCAATGGACGCGATATATGCTTCCACACCAGCTTTATTATGTCCTCCTCCTTTTAAATAATAAGGTATAAACCCTTCCTTTTCAAAACAAATCATCGCTTTTTGCATGGCTGAACCTATTTCAGAAGAATCAACAAATTCAATATCTACACCACACCAGCGCATTATTAACGCATTTCCCTTTTGCTCTAGAAAATCCTCTTTGTTGCCATGCAAAATTAATTTACACTTCCAATTATTTTTCGCACATATTAAAGCAGTTACGCGGCAATGATTAGATTGGATTCCACCCGTTGTTACAACTGCATTTCGTTTTTTTTTTACAATATCCTTACTTATCTCAATGATTTTACGTGCTTTATTGCCACCCCCTAAAAATGGGAATAAATCATCACGGACAATTGAGATGTTTTTATTATATTTCTCGATAACCATAAAGCTTGAATGAACTATTTATTTATGGGAATTCCGTTATCATCATACATTCCTGCATATTTAGGATTTCTGCGTATATGCAGGGGAGCCCTATTATGCTTAGAAACATCAACAGAAACACCTTCACGCATCAAAACTTTTATAGCTGTTTTTAATAAAATCTTTATGTCTAATAAAAACGTAACATTTTTTGCATAAAAAACATCCAACTCCATTCTTTTTGTCCACAATAACTCATTTCTCCCACTTACTTGTGATAATCCTGTAATGCCTGGCTTAACCATAAACCTTTGTTTTTCATATTGATTATAGTATGGCAAGTATTCCTTTAACAAAGGTCTTGGGCCAACTATCGACATATTTCCTTTTAACACATTAAATAATTGCGGAATTTCATCTATACTAAATTTTCTCATAAATCGTCCAATACTAGTTAGTCTTTCTTTATCAGGCAATAATTTCCCGTTTATATCTTTAGTATCTTTCATAGTTTTGAATTTAATAATTGGAAATATTTTTTCATTTTTGCCTGGCCTATACTGAATAAAAAAAGGTTTACCTTTATTAACTAAAAGTAAGAGTATAGTAAAAACAGCAAATATTGGGAATGTAACTATAATAACCAAGAATGACAAAACCTTATCAATAAAATTCTTAAAAAAAATTTTGTACATTGTAAAATTTAATATGTTATTTTTTCATTTACTTTTTTATGAAATCGCGCAGGATTTCCAATCCAAAGTTCATTTTCATCAATGCTTTTTGTAACAACAGAACCCATTCCTATTGCTGAATATGAGCCAATATTTAACCTTCCTCTCAAAGTTGCATTTAACCCTATCCATACACCATCGCCCATCTTAATATAAGAACCCGTGCAAGAATTGGATGTAAAAAAACAGTTTTCCCCTACAATATTATCATGCCCTATACTTGCATTCGACATAATCAAAGTATTGGGGCCTACTTTTACATGAGAGGATACTGTTGCTCCTGGCATAACCACGCAACCAGGAGATATTTTTGAATCAGGGGCAACATAAGAAAATGGGTGTATAAACTTTGCTAATTGTTTATCAGGGATATTAAAAGAATGTAATAAATCAATTCTTTCTTTCTGGAGGCCAATTTTGTGTGCAGTAAAAATGAATGAATATCCTTTATCTATAAACTTATTAACGTCCTTAAAACTACCCAGTACTGGTAACCCGGCAATTTTATCAAGTCCTTGATCATTAAGAAATCCAGAAAAAATAACATCATTATAACCATTTTGACTTGCATGAATAATAGCATTAGCTATCACTGAGCCCGTTCCGTGGCCACCAAAAATTATTATTTTTTTACTCATAATAATCTATTTTTTTGTCAAGTTATACTTCTCTATTATTTTTTTAGCAGTTTTAATCATCGGAGGGCCTATAAACTTTCCGTTCATGATAGCTACTCCCCTACCTTCAGTTTCAGCCTCTTCAGCAAGACGCAACATTTCTAAAGCTTCTTGATATCTTTGATCTGAGGGAGTAAAATATTGGTGTACCAATGGAATTTCTTTAGGATGCAATACAAGCATACCCTCATAACCTAACTTTACAGCCAGTTGAAGATTTTTTTCTAAATCCTCTAAATCATGTATTTTAATATGAACTGTATCTACAGGTATTACTCCCGCAGCTCGAGATGCCATAGCAATAATAGCTCTGGCACTATAAATACTCAAACCTTCGTGATCATGAATACCTTCCAAGTCGGTAACAAAATCTTCGCATCCAAATGCAAGAGATACAACCCGTTTAGATGCTTGTGCAATACTTTGAGCATTTAAAACGCCTGCAGCAGTCTCAATTAAAGCTATAATTTTAAAAGTCCCAACTGATAGCCCTTTCTCGTATTCAATGGTTTCTAATAATTTATCAAAAAAATAAATATCTTCAGCTTTTGTTGATTTAGGATACATAAATCCATGAACTCCTTCAACTGCTAGTTGATGAACATCTTTTAATAATTGACCACTTTCGCGATCGTTAACCCGGGGAAAAACTAAATAATTTTTAAAATTACCATTGGTAACACAACTATAAACCAAATCACGAGCTAATTGTTTGTTTCTAATAGGTTGAACTGAATCCTCAATATCAAGCAAAAGAACATCAGCGTCGCTTTTAGATGCACTATTCATCAATTTTTCATTGTGCCCGGGCACAAACATTAAGCTTCTAAACAGTTTGTCTTTCATAAGAATAGAATTCAAGTTATTATTTTAACTAATACAGTTCTTCTAAATTTAAGCACATCTATTCCATCCTGATTATATGCAATAGATTCCACGTATATTTTTCCTCTATCAGATTTTGTTTTTGATTTTTTCTTATCCAAGATAGTAGTTCTTACATAAATAGTATCGTTAATAAAAACAGGTGCTAAATGCTCAACATTTTCATAACCAAGATTGGCAATAGCTTTTCCACTAATATCAGGGACAGTAATTCCAACAGCTAGGCTAAACACTAATGTGCCTACAACAAGAGGTTTGCCGTGTTGATTATTCTTAGCATAATCTATATTTGTATGAACTGGATGATGGTTCATGGTAAGAAGCGAAAAAAAGTTGTTGTCGCTTTCAAATATTGTTTTTGATAAATTGTGTTGTATGATTTGGCCTATTTCAAACTCATCGTAATAATGGCCTAGTGGAGATGGTTTCATTATTCTATAATATTTTAGGTCTTACCATGATTTGTATATTTTATTGTAAAGATATTAATATTAACAAAGAATAAAACAGGGTATTTATAAAAATAATACATGTAAGATTAAATAAGTTTATTTACTTAAAGCATGTTAAGATATAATTCAGTAACTGGTCTTGATCCAACAATAGACATATCCTCTTTTAACACATTTGCTAATCGTGGTAATTCATCAATTGAGGTTTTTCTTAGAAACTTACCAACTTTGGTGAGGCGTTTTTTGTCCGGCAAAAGAAATCCATTTATATCAACTTTATCATTTATTGTTTTAAACTTTATAAGTCTAAAAATACGCTCATTTTTCCCTGGGCGTTTATTTATAAAAAAAGGCTTCCCATTGTTGGCAATAAGTAGCATTATAGTTATTATAAGAAATATTGGGAAAAGTATAATTAGTACTATTAGTGAACTAATAATATTAAGTAAACGTTTGAAATTTTTTTATCCATTAAGAGCAATCTTAATATTTTTTTATGTTTAAATTTTGCTATTAATAACTTCTATAAACTTTCGACATAATATCGATTTATCATAAACTGTTTCAGCCAAATTCCTTGAGGCATCTCCCATTTTTTTAACTAATTGTGGATTATTTTTCCAATTACATAACAGATCAACAAGTTCTTGTGGTTTTTCAGGATTAACGTAAGCTCCGCATTTATTTTTCTTAACCATATCTTTTGTCCAACCCGGTGAGTTAACAATTATGGGTATCCCCGCAGAGAGAGAATCAAACAGCTTGTTTGGAGAGTTAGTCCATAACACAGGCAAGTTTTTGAACGGAACAAACGAAGCATCGCACAAGTTGACAATTTCAGATACAACATCCATTGGTTGCCGGGGAATAAACTTCACATTTCTCAATTTTCTCTTTTCCGCTTCATTAAGCAATTTATCTTTTTGACTACCATCTCCCAATAATATATAGCAAATATCATTTTCGGAATTTTTTTGAGATATTTCCGCTGCATCAATCATATATTCAAGTCCATTGGCTAAGCCCATTGCACCAAAATGGATAACGTTAAACTTATTCAAAGAAATGCCATAATTGTTTGCAGCATCAACATTCTTTTCCCTGCGCCAAAACTTGTCTACTTTAGACATATTGGGAATCATCGAAACTTTTTCTTTTGGTATGCCAGTTTCTGTTACACCCTTTTTCATTCCCGGCGAAAGCGCTATTATATGTTTTGCATTTTTATATATCTTCTTTTCCAAACCTTTTGCGATCCTGCACATAATTGGATTGGTCATACCACCCATTTGGATAGGCACCTCCGGCCACAAATCACGTACTTCAAAAACATAATTGACACCTTTCATCCATTTACAAAGTAGAGCAGGAATACCAACCGTAAGAGGTGTTGATGTAGCGATTACCAAATCAATTTTTTTTTGCTTAAGAGCAAACCTGGAGCTTTTAAAAGCAAACCTGACAAATGAAATCATACGTCTAAAAACCCCCATACTAAACTTATAAGGGTTTTTTAAATAAAAAACATTTATCCCATCAACTTTTTTATTAATTACATTTTCACTCTGGCTTGACTTTGAAGTAATCATAGTTACATTGTGCCCTCTGTTAACCAACTCCCTGGCAAACCAATACGAACGTGTTCCACCCGGTTGTTCAGGTGTTTTAAAATATTGATGTATATACAGAATATTCACTTAGCAAAATTGTGTTTAACAATTAAAAAACAAACAGGCTTACTTGTATATCAGATCTTCATATAATGAGATCAGTTTATTCTTCTCTTTTTCCCATGAATTATCGTTCTCTACAAATTTCCTGGCAGAGACAATCGTATTATGTCTTTCTGATTCATTATTAATAATATCTTCAATTTTTGCAGCAATATCCCGGGCATTTTTCGGTGTAGCATAATATACATAATCACCCAATAACTCTCTGTGAGTTTTAGTATCGGAAACAATACATGGTATATTGCAAGCCATAAACTCATAAACCTTAACAGGCAAACTATCCTCAAAATTGGTAATATCATGAACCAGATGAACACCTAAATCTGATTTCTTGATTTGAATGAAAACTTCTTTTGGGGAAACTACACCCATGTAGCTAACATATTTCCACCCGGGATGATTCTCACACTCTTCTTTAAAAGCTTCACTGTACCAATTACCATACAAATGCAACACAGCCTTGTTTTTCAAATAATATAATGCTTCTATAAGATCAAAAATCCCTCTGTTGCGGGTAATAGAGCCGGGATAAATAATTGTAAAATCTTTGTTTTTACTTTTTTGTGGATATATTGAATCAATGATGCTCAAAATTGGCACGTTTCTGACAACATGGATGTTTTTATGATTAAGATGCCTTGCAACTCCTTCGGTTACTGTAACAAAAGCATCTAGCTTTCTTCCGAAAAAAGTTTCAATAGACCGATATAATTTTGAAAAAATTAAACGTGTAATTTTCCCGGGGATATATTTTTTACATAATATTTGTTCGGATACGTTTTCATGAATATCATAAATTACTATTTTACCTTTTCTTTTTAATAAATAACCAACGAATAATAATTCAGGATCATGAAAATGGTAAATATCACAATCTATTTCCAAAGCTTTTTTATAAATTTTGCGTGACGTTGTAACAAATCGCTTTAAGCGATTAGAAGGTTGTTTGCCAACATCAATTATTTTAACTCCCTCACTCTCTTCATCTCCAAGCCCGTCAGCAACAATCAAAAAAGTATCAAATTTGTTTTGTGCAGCAGATACGCACTCTTTCAAAAATATCCTTGTATCGAATCTTCTATGAACATTTGTTAAATG
>SLSZ01000188.1 GCA_007130125.1 Bacteroidales bacterium | reverse complement strand
CTACTGCCGGGGGAAAAAACCTGCAAGGACTGGATAAGGTGATAAGCAAAGCCAGGAAGATGCTCTAGGGTAAATTTAACATCCAATTATTATTGCAGGGTTGTACCACCTAAAATAATGACTCCAGGTCGTTTTATACTTTGAATTATTTGACCAATTGTGAAAGTGCCCAATGTCTTTTAGTAGTGTGCAGGACTAATTTCTCCCACACATTACGGTAAAAGGACAATATCGACAATTATCCTCGTTTTCCGTTTGTCTGAAAGGTTCACTCGGGTCAAACAGCTCTTTTAACAAAGGTTTTAACACACTTTCCTCAAACTCTTTGATATTATTGCGAGTTATCTTGCCATCATCACTGGACGGATGATGCATTTTGTAAAGACCGTGACTAGGGTTGCGAAAAGATATTATTGATGGTTGTATTTGTTCGACCTCTTCATTAGCTTCAAAAAATAACCAGCTATAACATAATAACTGAAAACTTTTGGCTATATCCGGGTTTTTGAGCAGATCATCCCACTGGTTGACCTTTAGCTCTTTGGCTTCAACTTTGCCGGTTTTATAATCTATAATGCGATAGAGGTTTTCAATTTTGTCAACCCGATCAACAAAACCTTTTAAGTTTACAGGGTGTTTGTCATCGGTATTTAATAAAACACTTGATATATATGAGTTTTCAAGGGAAACAACCGTAATAAAGCTGTTGTTAGATGCTCTTGAGCGAATGTCTTTACGTTCGTTATCCAGGTAATTATATATCATTCTTAAAGCTACCCTGTAAAGTAAATAATTTTTTCCTGTTTCAAGGTCACCGTCCGAATAATGTTTAAGGAATTTCTCGGTGAGCAACTTTTCCAGTTTTTTATTTTCAATTTTGAGGTCTTCTTCTTTTATTATTTTGCCAATATATGGCTCCAGGATCTCTTCAAGAACGTCGTGAACTGCCAGTCCGAGAGTTCTGAGTTCCATGGTTTCTTCTACTTCTTCGGGCTCTTCAATGTCCATGATCTTTCTAAGATAAAACTGCAGGCTGCATCTCAGATATATGCTAAGCGATGAAGGCGAAAAGCCGCTTTTCCCAATAATGTATAGTTTTTCTAATATGTCCGGTGTTTTTTCAATTGATAATCCGGTTTTTTGGGTTTTTAGATCAATCATTACAGGAATTATCTCATGTTTAATGTTTATATCCGGATTATAATCTTTTAGCTCGTGTTCTATTTGTGCAATAAAGCGGCTTTTTTCGCCACTGCCGGTATCATCGGCCTGGGTGTTGTAAAGCAGGTAAATGTTCTCAGCACGTTGTAGCAATCTGTAAAAATGGTATGCATATATAGCATCCCGCTCTTTGTGAGTGTTGAGCCCAAATTTAACTTTAACATCAAATGGTATAAATGAGTTTTGAGTTTTACCTTTCGGCAACTTTGTCTCATTTACGGGGAAGATTATCAGATTTTTGAAATCGAGGTTACGTGTTTCAAGCAGTCCCATTACCTGCAGACCTTCAAGTGGTTCGCCTGAAAATGGTATTCTCAGGCTTGATACCAGGTTGCGAAAGACCATCTTAAAGCTTTCCAGCGTTTCGGGTTGATTGTATGTGTCAAGATAAAGTTCAAAACGGTTTATTAAAAGATTAAAACGGTTGAAAGCAGCCGGCTCAATAGAAAACTCATTACTTTCTTCGGGAATTGAATTATAATAGTTGTTTTCAAGAATAGTCAAAGTTTCCTTAAAAAAATCCAAAGCCACGGAAGGTGAGTTATTCCAGTTGCAGAATAGCTTTTCAAGAACAGCAATTTTTTTGTTTTCGCTGACTGATTTCAAATGTTGCAGGGTATAAAAACTTCGGTTTGATTTGTTGATAGCTTTTGATAGCAGGAAAGCAATATTACTTTCCTTGTTGTCTGCGAAAAGGTTGTTACTGTAAGGGTGCTTGAGTATTGTTAAAATATCCTTATAATAAAACCATGCTAGTTTTTCTTTATTACCGGTTGTTCTTTTGGCTGAACGAATATGCATGGATAGCACAGCCTCGGCAAACGAATAAAAGCCTGTATATAAAAGAGGATATCCCATTGTGACATTTACCTTCTCTACATTTGATGGTAAAGCGCTCAACATTGGTGTCATCAATGCTTCATCAGTTAGTACTACTGCTGTCTGCTCATGCTCTTGTTCCGGTATTTGTGATAAAAGGATGTTGCCTGCAAGCTGCACCTGGTTAATATTTTTAGCTATGCCTAATATGTTAAGGTTTTTGCTGTGATCCTTAAAATTTGTTTCTGCCATCAGCACAGAATTTTTGTGCCACTTGTTGCGATATTTACTTATAAACATCCCGGCCTCATGGTTATTGTTGGATTTTTTGCCTGAAAGATAGTACTCATCAGCATCCCAAATTATCACTGCTTTATCATTGTTTAATAATGTTGAGATTATCTTTTCTTCCGATTGGTTTAAAGCATTCAGGCCGGCAAATATTACTTTTCCCCATGGCAGATCATCTGATCTTTCTTCAATTTCCGAGGCAGCAACACGGTGCGAAAGCCCTTGATAAGCAATTCGCTGATCTAAAAGGTTTTCCTTAAAAGCCTTGTAATATTTTGGTATGGCTTTAAAAAAATTTACATATTGTTTTTGGAAGGCGGTCTGCGTTCCATCGGGCGTCCATGTTTCAATTTTTTTTATGTCTGTCAGGTTTTCGAAAAGGACATCAGGGTTGTCAAGATTGCTGTCAATCTCTTCAAAATCCTGTAATAAAACCGGGGCCCAGTGCAGCATTTGTTCAAAGCTTTTGTGGCCGGAATCAATATAATCTTCTGCAGTTGTTTTGTCTATGTCATTTTTTTTGAAAGCACGATAGAATTCCATCAGCAACGTTATGTTGTCGGCAATTTTAAGCCCCGATAATTTGTTTATAAACTCTTCAAGACTTATGATATCAGGAGCCCACATAGTATTTGATATTTTTTTCCCTATGTGTGCTCTTATGAACAATGCTGCACGGCGGTTGGGAGTTACAATGCAAACATTGCCTTTATGAGCTTCCTCAAGCGTTAAATAATAACCTGCTATTTTTTCTAAAAATGGAACCATGGATTTAATGGTTGATGGTTTTATAAGTTTGTAGGATTATGGGTTATTTTTAGTTTTTAATATTCTTTGTCTTTTTGTGGTTTTTATTGAACAAAAATATTATGATTTTTTGTTATTAGGTTTTCAGCATCTTTGATTTTTTCAACATTGCCAAGGTCAAACCAATATTTGGGGTCATGGTCAAAGGAAAAAATATTTTTTTCTTTTGCAATGTCAAGGTACACTTTATTTATTGAAAACTTACCTTTATCCTTAATATGATCAAAAATTTTGGGGCTAACTACTTGTATACCGCTGAAAGCTTTTTTTTCGAGTGGGACATCGGTTTTTTGTACTAATATTTTCTTGTTCGAATTAGTGTTTATCCAGCCGGCCAGTTTATTCTTGTGCCAAAGGAAATAACGTGATGATTTTCTCTTGGATGTTGCCAGTGTTGCAATCCCCCCCTGCTGTTTGTGAAGTGAAAACAATTCTTTTAAGTTAACATTGCTTATAACATCCACGTTGTGTAACAGGAAAGGTTCGGAACCTTCAAGGAATTGTCTCGCTTTTAACAAACCTCCGCCTGTATCGAGCAAGCAATCTTGTTCGTCCGAGATTATGAATTCGGCTACAAATGGCAGGCTTTTTATAGCGTCTTTCATCATAGCACTATGATGATGGACATTAATAATGATTTGTTTAAATCCATTATTGACTAGCTTTTCAACCACCCAGTGCAGCATAGGCTTTCCTGCAACCTCAATCAAAGCCTTGGGCTTTTTATCGGTCAGAGGCTTTAATCTTTTTCCATACCCGGCGGCGAAGATCATTGCTTTCATGAGTGATTGTTTAAAGAGTTATTGTATCTGTAGCAAACAGAACAGCCAAAAAGTTATATTTATGCCGGCAAATGCTTGATTCTTGGTTTTAAACAGATTTTGTCGGACAGTTTTTTACCATAAACTAATTGCCAGCCAAAAAGCAAAAATATCTTATTTTGCTTAAATATCCAGCAAATTATTGTTTGATAAATTTTGAATTAGCCTAAAAGGTGCACAGGTTAGATATTACAGTGGTTGGGTGGTTAATCACAGATTATGATTTTGTGTTTAATTAATGCTCCGGTGACTTTTTTGTATTGTTTAATAAATCGTAACAGAAATATTTATAATGTTATGTTTTCCTCTTCATGTTGAAGGTCAACGACAACATCTAGCTTTTTGCTGATAATTTTTGCGAGTTTTTCAGCGCAGTATACAGACCTGTGCTGTCCTCCGGTACATCCATAGCATACCATAAGGTTTGTAAAACCCCTTTCAATATACTTTTTGGCGGATGCGATTACAAGTTCAGATGATTTATTAATGAAATCAGAAACCTCATCCATTTCTTCAAGGTATTGTATGACGGGTTTATCTTTTCCTGTGTAGTTTTTAAACTCTTCTAATCTTCCCGGGTTTGGCAGTGCCCTGCAATCGAACACAAACCCTCCGCCGTTACTGCTCAAATCTACAGGAATATCTTTTTTATATGAAAATGAACGAATATCTATTCTCAATTTTGATTTATCAACAGGTTCTCTCTTGTATTTTTGAAATTGCCTGGCTTCTACTATTCGTTCTGCGATAGTTTTAAGGTGAGGCAGGTTTTCGGGGAATAAATTTTGTTCTAATAGCCAGTTAAGGTTGTTTTGTGCATAAGGTATGCTTTGTAAGAATAAAGATTTTTTCTCATAAAAGCCTCTGAAACCATATGTGCCTAAAGCTTGAAAAATCCTGATCAGCACAAACCCATAGTAATATTTTATGAAGCTGTCATAATCAATATCAATATATTTTCCAAGTTGTTCAAGATAATGATCCAACAATTCTTGCCTGAGGTTGAAGGGTATATTTGCTTTTGCATCAAACAGCAAAGAAGCCACATCATACTGCAATGGCCCTTTTCTGCCTCCCTGGTAGTCGATGAACCATGGCTCATTGTTAACCACCATTATGTTGCGCGATTGAAAATCTCTGAACATGAAATAATCAGCAGGTGCTTTACTAAGCCACTTAATCAGTGTATTAAAGTAATGCTCAAGCCTTTGTTCATCAAAATGGATACCGCCCAGTTTCAGGAAAAAATATTTGAAATAGTTCAGGTCCCAAGCCATAGATTGTTCATCAAAAGATTGTCGCGGATAGCACATATAATAATTCAGGTCTTTGCCAGCAATTACCTGGATTTTCGGGAGCCATTCAAGAGCTTTTTTATAAATATCAACAACCTCCTGTGAGAATTTTTCCTGTTTTAATTTATGAGGTAGAAGAGAAAATAGAGTTGTATTGCCAAGATCTGTTATTAAATAACTGTCAGCCGGCTCGTTTACAGCAAGCAGAGAGGGTACCGGCAACTCATGATCGGTAAAATGCTTTGTAAACTCTAAAAAGGCATTGTTCTCATTTATATTTTTATTGTATGCACCTATTACAGACTCATCTCCGGAATATAACCTGTAATATATCCTCTCTGAGCCGGATGGAGGCAGTTCTACAATCTTATCCGGAACCTCTCCTTTCCATTTTTGAAATAACTGCGATAGGTTTTGTTCGGGTTTTGAGTTAATAGCCATTAAAAATTATTTGGTTTGTCGACACAAAAGTAAAAAACATTTTCATTTGGAAGATGTTATTTCGTATTACGGGTGATGTGTTTATATGTTTTTGTGATTTTCACCTATATGTATTGAAGGTTTAATTAATACAAAGTTTTCAACAATAACCAATACATGAATAATCTATTGGGGTTGTTAAGAAGCTTAATTGTATATCTTGTTAATTAATTATTCATTCTTATCTTTGATGAGAATTTGTTTCCAACAAAACTTTAAAAATCATGAAAGCGCCAAAAGTAACCAAGGTTACCACGCATGTTCTCCATGAGATGAAGTTGCGTGGCGAGAAGATCTCAATGCTTACTGCATATGATTTTTCTATGGCAAAAATCGTTGATAGCACGGGTATAGATGTTATCCTGGTAGGGGACTCGGCTTCAAATGTTATGGCCGGCCATACTACCACATTGCCTATTACGCTTAATGAGATGATATATCATGCTTCATCTGTTACGCGTGGAGTTGAAAGGGCGCTTGTTGTTGTTGACCTTCCCTTTGGCTCATACCAGGGCGATTCATTAAAAGCTTTGGAGTCTGCAATAAGGATCATGAAAGAGTCATCGGCCGATGCAGTTAAACTTGAAGGAGGTAGTGAAATAATTGAATCCATAGTGAGAATACTTTCAGCCGGAATCCCGGTCATGGGACACCTTGGCTTGACGCCCCAGTCTATCAATAAATTCGGAACATACAAAGTCAGAGCAACAGATTCCGAAGAAGCTGAAAAGCTTGTATCTGACGCCAAATTACTCGCTGATACCGGATGTTTTGCCCTGGTCCTTGAAAAAATACCTGCCAAATTAGCCGAAAAAGTAGCAAAAGCTGTAAAAATACCCGTAATAGGTATCGGTGCAGGAAGTAAAGTTGATGGCCAGGTTCTGGTCTTGCACGATATGCTGGGGATTACACAAGAGTTTTCTCCAAGATTCCTCAGACGTTATCACAACCTTAATGATGAAATAAAAATTGCTGTTCAGGATTATATTAGGGATGTGAAAAATGTTGATTTTCCAAATGATAAGGAGCAGTATTAGGAATTGGTTTTATAACATGTCGGTGTATTTAGGTTGAAAGTTGCGGGTAAAGAGTGAGCGGTCTTGTGTTAGTTGTTTAGTTGACCGGAGAGTAATCAGGTATGGATGACCGGAGACTGCCGATTGAGGATTGCCGATGGCCGTCTGAAAACTGCCTCATCCTTTTATTTATTTAATGGCTTAATTGAAAATAATCACAAAAAATGCAAACCGCCTCTCCCATATCTTCCCGAATTTTATACGAGGATAATCATATTATAGTCATCAATAAGCTGCCGTCGGAGATCGTTCAGGGTGATAAAACGGGAGATATTCCATTAAGTGAAACGGTAAAGTCATATATTTCAAAAAAGTATAACAAGCCCGGCAATGTATTCCTGGGGGTAGTTCACCGTGTTGACAGGCCGGTTAGCGGGGCGGTGATATTCGCCCGTACGTCAAAAGCTTTGGCAAGGCTCAATGATATGCTGCAAAAAAGAGAGTTGCAGAAAAGATACTGGGCTGTTGTAAAAAATAAACCTCCTGAAAAAAAGGGCAAGCTGGTCAATTCATTAAAGAAAAATGAAAAACAAAATAAATCATATGTTGTTGATGAAGGCACAAAAGGTAGCAAAGTTGCTGAATTGGTTTATAATGTTATTGCCACAAGCCAAAGATATTACCTTGTTCAGGTTGAGCTTATAACCGGGCGTCACCACCAGGTTAGAGCTCAATTGTCTGCATTGGGATGCCCTATAAAAGGTGATCTGAAATATGGTTTTGATCGTAGCAATAAAGACGCTAGCATATACCTACATGCACGTGAACTGACTTTTGTGCATCCTGTTAAAAAAGAAAAAATCAAGATTGTAGCGCCAACACCAAAGGATGTGATTTGGAATCTGTTTGATGCCGGCTGAATTAAAAGAACGAAAAAGTGTTTTTATTTAGGATAAAAAAGAATTAACCAAAAAATAAAAGTTGTATTATACAAATCATTTTTTTTAAATTTGCTGATCAGTTATAAATATATAGGATAAATATTGACAGGATTTATAAAAAATATTTTTAATATCTTCAATATAAAAATAAAAAAGAATGAGTAAAATTAAGTACAGCTTATTAGCTATAGCCGTTTTCGTTGTTTTTGCAGGTTGCGAAAAGGAGGAGGATATGCTTGAGGGTATTTGGGAACGCGTTAATGTTGAGGATATTAATGCAGGCTTTACAGAAGAATGGCATATGTTTGATGGCGAATTAATCGTTAAAGAAGTAAATAATTCCGATCCAGATAATATAAACATTGTTGACAACGGCAGATTTCGTTTGAAGCCGGTTTTTAATAAGACGTACCTGTCCCTGCAATTTAATGATCCGGTTATTGTAGCGTATGATGCCGACTGGGAGGTGTTAAAATTAACTGCTGATCAGTTGATTATTGTTCATGATGTTTATGGTGGAATAACAAAAAGAGAATTTATTAAAAAGTAGGATTTGATTTTTTTTTGTATATTTCGGAACTTGTTTTCATGGTTGCAGAGGGAAAACCTATAAAAGCTTTAACTGGCGTGGTTTTCCCTTTTTTTATTAGACATGATTGATATATTTATTCAAAACTTTAAAACCATTTTTTAGTTATTTAAAGTTTTAAATTTTTGTTTTTATTCTAGAAATTGATTTCCCGCAGATTATCGTAGATAAATATTGTTGATTATTATTGGCTTTCGGTGTTTGCGGAAAATAATGGATCAAATTTTTTTAGGTGCATAATCTTACAGGATTTCGAGGGTATTTAATGTTTATGATATAGTAAAGCTTTAATGGGAAAAATTAAGACCGCTTATTTTTGTCAGAATTGTGGCGCCCAGTCTCCAAAATGGATAGGCAAATGTCCTTCATGCCAGGAGTGGAACACTTATGTTGAAGAAGTTATTGAGCAGCCAAAGGATAAACAACACGGGTATAAGAAATCTTCAGGTTCAGGTTCGGCAAAGCCTAAAAAACTGAGTGAAATAAGCACAAAGGAAGCTCCTCGCACCCATACCGGTATTACGGAGCTTGACAGGGTTTTGGGAGGAGGAGTAGTTGCAGGGTCAGTGATGCTGATAGGTGGTGAACCGGGTATAGGAAAATCCACACTCATGTTACAGTTAGCTCTTAAAGCTAAAGACAAGAGGGTCTTGTATGTTTCAGGTGAAGAGAGCGATGTCCAGTTAAGGATGCGTGCCGAACGTATTGAGTTAAACAGCTCTCAGTGCATCATTTATACAGAAACAGACACAGGCAATATTTTTCATCATATTAATGAGATCAACCCTGATATTGTCATAGTGGATTCGGTTCAGACAATGATCTCCCAGGCGGTTGAATCTACTGCCGGCAGTGTTTCTCAGATACGCCAATCAGCTTCGGAATTTATCAGGTATGCCAAAGAAACAGGAACACCGGTATTTCTTGTCGGCCATATTACCAAAGAGGGCTCTTTGGCCGGCCCAAAGGTTCTTGAGCATATGGTAGATACTGTATTGGTTTTTGAAGGTGACAGTAATTATATTTACCGGATTTTACGAGCCGCAAAAAACAGGTATGGCTCAACTTCGGAGCTGGGAATATTCCAGATGCAAGCTAAAGGATTGTTTGAAGTCAGCAACCCCTCGGAGCTACTAATGTCTCATTATGATAACTCGTTGAGTGGAATAGCCGTTTCAGCAACAATAGAAGGGATAAGACCTTTGATGATAGAAACGCAGGCATTGGTGAGCTCTGCTGTTTACGGAACACCACAACGCTCTTCTACAGGGTTTGATATCCGAAGGTTAAATATGCTGCTGGCTGTCCTCGAAAAAAGATGCGGGTTTAGAATTGGCGCAAAAGACGTGTTTTTGAATATTGCAGGAGGGATAAAAGTTAATGACCCGGCTATTGACCTGGGTGTTATGTGCAGCATAATTTCCTCAGGTGAAGACAAGCCTGTTAAACCTAATGTTTGCTTTGCCTCGGAAATAGGTTTGTCCGGCGAGTTGAGGCCCGTTACACGAATTGAACAAAGGATCGCGGAAGCCGAAAAGCTAGGTTTCAACGAAATATATGTCTCAAAATACAACATCAAGAATTTGCAAATAAACCCGGAAAAAATTAGGGTTGTCGCATCTAACAAAATTGAAGAAGTGTTTAAAAGACTATTCTGATAGAAGTTTTGTATGCATATATCAGGAAATAACATTATTAAAGTGGTTTGTTGATTGTTGCATTACAGCAAACAATAAATAAGTGTGCAGGGAATAAATAAACGCATTATTTAT
>SLSZ01000113.1 GCA_007130125.1 Bacteroidales bacterium | reverse complement strand
TCAAATCTTTTCCCAATGTTGAAAGCCATGAACAAGCTGGGCAGGACAAACATCGAAACTGACAGGAGCATTATTTGCATTGTCGGAGATATGCTACATCCGGGCTATGTGGCAGAAATTCTGTCAAGGATCAAACGATTTGACGTAAGAATGATATCGATGGGTGCCAGCTCAAATAATATTACAATTGTTCTGCCACAAGAACAAAAAGTTGGTGCATTAAAAGCATTGCATAACCTTTTCGAAAAACACCAGGAAAACAAAAAAAACAAGCACAATTCTGTACTAACCTAAACCTTAGTAATAATGCAATCCTTATTAAACATAAAAACCCCATATTATCTGTATGACACAGATCTGCTGCATTCCAATCTTTCGTTTGTCAGCTCAATAGCCGGCAGTTTTGGCTTTCATATTCATTATGCTTTGAAGGCAAACAATAATCCGGGCATTACACAGATCATCAGCAGATATGGACTTGGAGCAGACTGTGTTAGTGGTTATGAGATCAGTGAAGCATTATACCGTAATTTTCCTGCAAAGAAGATCGTTTATGCAGGCGTTGGCAAAACCGATGATGAAATAAGGCTTGCTTTACAAAACAATATACTCTGTTTGAACTGCGAATCAATTGAAGAGTTGCAGGTTATTGAGCAAATAGCTTCTTCCATGCAAAAAACAGCACCTGTTGCTATCAGAGTAAATCCCGACATAGAACCTTATACGCACAAATATATTACCACCGGCAAAGAAGAAAATAAATTCGGCTTACACCTTAACCACCTTAAGCAAGCCCTTGAATTTATAAATAATTCAACATCCCTGAAATTCATGGGCTTGCATTTTCATATCGGCTCACAGATAACTACAATTGAACCGTTTGCTAAACTTTGCAAAAAAGTTAACTCAATCTGGAGAATTTTTGAGCTGGACAGCTATGGTGGCTGTTTACTTAACCTGGGAGGAGGGCTTGGAATAGATTACAGTTCTGAAGACAATGCAGCCAATCCCGGGTTTAAAGAATACTTTTCACTCTTTCACAACAAATTGGATATACCTTCCCATGTAAACATCCATTTTGAGCTTGGCCGCAGCATAGTTGCAAGCTGCGGCAAGCTAATAACAAGGGTTTTATATACCAAAGAAGGGATATCAAAGAACTTCGTAATCGTAGATGCCGGAATGACAGAACTTATGCGCCCGGCTCTTTATAATGCGCAACATAGAATTGAGAACTTAACATCGCCAGGCATGCAGGCCATATATGATGTTGCCGGCCCGATATGTGAGTCAAGTGATGTGTTTGCCAAAAACATAAAACTTCCCAAAACAGCAAGAGGCGACCTGCTGGCAATACACTCCTGTGGTGCATATGGGGAATCAATGATGCTTAGCTATAACATGCGGCCTAAAGTAAAAAGCTGGTTCGTAAGTAATGGTGTAATAGCAAGAGGACAATCAGGTGTTGAATCAGAACCGGAAAGAGTATTTGCGTAAATCTTTATTTGTTTATAAACTCCCCAACACAATCCCTAATAACCTCCCACGCCCTTTCAACATCCTCCTTCTCAGTTGTACGCTGCCCAACAGACATTCTGATAGTATATTTGCCTGATAATACTGTATGAGTTAAATACACCTTGCCACTTTCATTTATCTTCTCAAGCAACTTTTTGTTGATATCATTTAGTTTGTCTTCACTAGTATTACCGTCATTCCACCTAAAACAAACCAGGCTTAAGTTTGCGGGAGCCACAAGCTCAAATTCTTCTGATGCTTCCACCCATTTGGCAAATTGGGCAGCCATATCAATATGCTTCCTTATAATAGCTTTTAAGCCGTCAACTCCGTATTGACGTATAACAAACCAAAGCTTAAGGGCTTTGAACCGCCTGCCCAACTGAATACCCCAGTCCCTGTAATTATTTACCTGCGCATCTTTGGCGGTTTTGAGATATTCCGGGTTTATTGCCAGCGTCCGGATCAGATGCTCCGGCTCTTTGACGAAATATGCCGAGCAGTCAAAATTTGTCATCAGCCACTTATGCGGATTGAACACAAAAGAATCTGCAAATTCCAATCCTCTCACAAGGTACTTCATCTCTTCAAGAATAGCTGCAGTGCCTGCCATGGCTGCATCAACATGAAGCCATACACCATATTTTTTGCATATCTCCCCTATCTCCGCAACAGGATCTACAGCCATAGATGAAGTGGTTCCTATGGTAGCAATAACGCATGCAGGCTTATAGCCGGCTTGAACATCGCTCTTTATTGCCTTTTCCAATTCACCGGGAAGCATAGCATAATTTTCGTCAGTGGTGATATATTGAAGATTTTCGCGTCCATAGCCTGCAATCTTAACTCCCTTTTCTATGCTTGAATGAACTTCTGATGAAGCATAAACCCGGAGTTTTTCATAAAAGCCCTTTGCATTAGAGGAATACTTGGTCTTTGATTCTCTTGCAGTGAGTAAAGCACATAACGTGGCTGTTGAGGCAGTATCCTGTATCACGCCACTGAAGTTTTCCGGCAGACCAAGCATATTGCGCAGCCAATTCATAACTACCTCCTCCAGTTCAGTTGCTGCCGGAGAAGTTTCCCAGCTCATACACTGTGCTCCAATCCCGGCCGTGAGCAACTCACCTAACACAGAAGCAGGGCTGTTGTTGGCCGGAAAGTAAGCAAACCAACCCGGATGCTGCCAGTGAGTAATGCCGGGCAGGATAATATCCCTGAAATCATTCCAAATATCAGAAACACTTTCACTCTGATCAGGAGGAAAATCAGGAAGCTTTGATTTGATGCCTCCGGGACTTACAGGTGACTTTACCGGATAATTCTTCACATTCTCAAAATAATCTGCAATCCAGTCAATAAATTCATACCCGTACTTTTTAAACTCCTCTTTGTCCATATAATTTTAAGTTTTTAGTTAGTGTTTGTCTACAACGTTGAACTCCAAATTAAAAAAAACACCAAATTGCAAATTACTGCCGAGCTGAAGCGAGATTATGTTTATCCCGATTATACGGGAAATACATATAAAATTAAACATTAACTGATTAAATAAAATCACAAACTCCAATTTCAAAATTCAAACATAGCCCGACTTGTTTAGGTTATTGAGATTTATTTTGGACTTTATATAATCAACAAATAATCAAAAGTTAAACCGTTTAATTAACTACCTTGTCCCAAGCTTCCTTGCAATCCGCCCTGGTATTGCATCTTTATGCACCATTATTGCAACGGTTTTAAGACGCACATAACTTTCTGACATGTGGAGGTATCCACCATAAATATGGTTTTCGCTTCCCCATGAGTTTTTTGTAAGGTAATACAAATTGCCTTCCTGATCGCGTGATGTGCCGACTATATGCATAAGGTGGTCGTCGGTGGTTTCATAATTATCGAAAGTTTCCTGCCTCATTTGCTGTGTAACTTCCTTCTCAGGTACAATTTCCTTGAAACTGTATATTTCTTCCAATCTTTCGTTTTCAGGCATTTCACTCCATCTAGCTTGTTCACTGTCACTCATTTCTTCAACCTCAACCTGGGGCAATACTGCCAAGCCTTTGCTGTGAACAAAGCCTCTTTCACTAACATCACCGTCCCAACTGATTGAGTAACCATTGTCAAGTGCATAATCCATAACCTCCATAAGCTCATCAACAGGAAGGTTGTAAAACAAGCTATGCGCCCAGTTGTCAGGAATCTCGAGTACGAAAGCCTCATAAAACGGGTGGTGTGTATAAGAGGTGAGCTCAACATAATCATCAGGATTTATTTCAAGCCATTCAGCAAAAGAACCCGGGGTAAAGCTTCTGCCTTTATATTCAAACTCATCCGGAGATTCACCAAGGTAGTTGTCTAATACACTCTCATATGATGGTTTCCATGCTGTTGACAGCCTGCGGTTCGGGTTTTTGATCACTGCATCTACAATACCTTTTAGTATGGCTGCAAGCTCCGAATGTATGTGCCTGTCTTCTCCGTAGTTCAAACCCAAATATTCCGACTCTGGGACCATTCCATGCTCTCTGACAACATCCATCACATTGTGTGCATGACTTCCCTGCCCGAAATTGTTATGCCCATGAAACCGTACATAACGATCAGCTTTATGCGTATAGGTATGTCTGACAAAATACATGGGTGATAAAATAATCTCAGGCTTGCCCATGCGAAGCAACTCTGTTTCCAAAAATGATGTTGCTGTATAACTCCAGCAGGTTCCTGTACGTTGCTGATCTTTCACGGGTGTTGTTGGCAGCTTTTTTTCTGTTGTAAACTCATAACCGGTCTCGGGCTGGGCCTTCAAACTTGTCAGCAAAACGCCGGTTACAAGTAAAATTGAAAGTGTAACGATAGTTCTATTCATAATTAGTTGCTTTTTTATTGTTAATAATTTTTTAAAAGCAAAAATAGCAATAGTTTAATACTAAAAGAATATACAACCTTAATAATCCTGCACTTACTTAAAAGATAAATACAAGATAAATAATATGTCATGCTGAATTTAAATTACTTCTTTAACAAATTTTTGTATTTTCGTATGGTTTGCTTTCTATAATTATACTAGAAAGAAACTTGTATTATTTAAATATTTACGACTTTTCTTAATGAAACATTCTTATAACCAATTTTGGAAAAGCTTCTTTGTATTTAAGCTTATTTTTTTAAGCACCATAACCATAAACGTTAAGGGAAGCGAAGCTGACTCCTTAAAACATGTTTTAAAAACTGCTAAACATGACACTACCCGTATTGAAACCTACTATGAATTAGGTTTATTTTATCGTCGCTCTGTTCCCGATACGGCAAAGTACTTTTTTGAAAAAGCCCGTTTTCTTGCAGAAGATCTTCTTTCTAAAGATCCTCCACAGGCAGTGAAAGACAAAGCTATGACAGAATTGGCAGCAGCTTTCAGGGGCATAGGAATTATGCATTATTATGACAATGATTTTACAAAAACAAAGCATTGTTATGATAAAAGTTTGGAAGTTTATGAAAAAACTGACGACATAGCAGGTTTAGCACTGCTTATGAACAATTACGGTGTTTTATACAGGCAGAAAGGCGATACATCAAAAGCATTAGATTATTATAAGAGAAGTGCCGCGTTATATGAAAAAGCTGATGATAAAGAAGGATTAGCGGTATTGCTTAATAACATAGGGTATTTTCATTATATACAAATTAATTACTCTGATGCTCTTGATTATTACAAAAAGGCATTAGCAGTAAGTGAAGAAATAAATTACGAATGGAACATAGCAGTCGTATTAGGCAACAAGGGGAATTTATACAGACTACAGGGGAATATCCTAAAGTCCCTGGAATGTTATAACAGAAGTACGCACATCAGAGAAAAGTTAAATGATAAAAGAGGCTTAAGTATTAATTACGCGAGTATTGCAAGAATCTATCGCAGCCAGGGCGAATATCAAAAAACTTTGGAGTTTCATAAAAAAAGTTTGGAGATACAAAAAGAACTTAACTCTATAATCGGGCAAGCATTATCATATAACAATATTGGAACAGTTAGTTATGATTTGGGTGACACCACAAAAGCCCTGAATTATTTCAAAAAAAGTATAGAATTATATAAACAGAAAAATTATAGATGGCGTATAGCTAACGTATTACAAAATATCGGTTCAATACATAAAGATAGAAATGAACTTCAGGAGGCATTGAATTACTATGAAGAAAGCATGGCAATACATAAAGAATTACATAGAAAAAGCGATATCACCACTGCTGCCCATGGCCTGGGAATGATATATTTACTACTGAATAATTTAACCAAGGCAAACAAGTATGCAGTAGAAGCCTATGAGTTATCACATGAATTAGGCCAACCTATATTGATTAAAATTACTGCCAGGTTATTAAAAGAAATAAATAAAGAGCAAGGCAATTATAAAAAAGCCTATAAATATTTTGAAGAAGAAATATTGATGCAGGACAGCATAGTAAATGAAGAAACCTTAAGAGAAACTATGCGCCAACAAGCAAGATATGAATATCAAATGAAAACTATCGCAGATAGTATAAAACGAGTTGAGGAAGACAAGTTAACAAAATTGGAGCTTCTTGCAAAAGATGAACAACTAAGGAGAGAATCGTTGCAAAGATACGCGTTATATTTAGGCATTATTGCATTGCTGGTTTTTGGAGTGATCATATACCGCAATTACAAACAAAAAATATATGCATATAAACTGCTTTCAGAACAAAACAAACAGATAAATAAAAAAAATCTGGAAATCACGCAGCAAAGAGATAAAATTACCAACCAAAATAAAACCATCATTGATAGCATTAAGTATGCCAAGCGAATTCAATATGCTTTACTGCCTGACGTTTCATTAATTAAATCCGGAGAAAACAACACACATTCAATATCAGACAGCTTTATACTTTTTAAACCCAAAGATATTGTATCGGGAGATTTTTACTGGGCAAACCGTATTAATGATTCGCTTGTTGTTGCTGTTGCCGATTGTACCGGCCACGGCGTACCGGGAGCATTTATGAGCATGTTGGGTATCTCATTTCTCAATGAGATCGTTAACAAACAAGAAAACTTAATTGCCAGTGAAATACTTCAACAACTCAAAGAAAACGTCATAAATACTTTATCTCATCAAAATAACCACAATAAAAATAACAAAAACAACTATTTTGATATTGAAGAACCCATGGATGGCATAAATATAGTAATAGGTGTAATTAATTTAAAAACATTTGACATGCAGTATTCCGGTTCCTTCAACCCATTCTATTTAATACGGGACAATAAAATCAATATTTACAAGACCGACAAAAACACTATCGGGATTTTTGCCAGGAAACCTAAAGCTTTTACAAACAATACAATCCGTTTGCAGAAAGACGACATCATCTATATGTTTTCCGACGGCTTCTATGATCAGTTTGATAATACCGGTACGAAAAGATACAAATCATCAAATTTCAGAGATCTTATTCACAAAGTACATAAAAAACCAATGAGTGAGCAAAAGGCAATACTAGAATCGGAATTTGAAAAATGGAAAGGCGTTTATGAACAGATTGATGATGTTACGGTTTTGGGGATGAAAGTATAAAAAAAGCGCAAACAGCGTTTTTATCTGCTGTTTGCGCTTTAACTCCAGTCGGGGTGAGAAGACTCGAACTTCCGACCTCTTGCACCCCATGCAAGCGCGCTGCCAACTGCGCCACACCCCGCTATTTTTCAGCGCAAAAGTACTTTTTTTTAAGAAAATATCAAAGGGAATTTTAAAAATAGTCAGGTAATTGTTTTTGTTACTTTGAATTTGCAACCAAAAAAATACTCACTTAACACCCTCTGATAAACCTACTTTACGCACATCGCTATTTTTATAGTCTTCCTCAACTTGTCCGTCGAGCAGTCTGATTATACGATGTGCATGCTTTGCAATATCCTCCTCATGAGTAACTATTATTATGGTATTGCCACGTTCATGAACCTGCTCGAACAGGCCCATAATTTCAACCGAGGTTTTTGAATCAAGGTTTCCTGTCGGCTCATCGGCAAGTATAATTGATGGCTTGTTAATCAATGCACGGGCTAATGCAACCCTTTGGCATTGGCCACCTGATAATTCATTAGGCTTGTGATTAATACGGTCTGCCAAACCCACCTGGCTCATAACTTCAGTAGCACGCGATAAACGTAAGGCCTTATTCTCACCTGCATAAATTAAAGGTAAAGCAACGTTGTCAAGGGCAGTAGACCGTGGTAATAAATTAAACGTCTGAAAAACAAAACCGATCTCACGGTTCCTGATCTCTGCCAGTTCATTATCATCCAACTTGCTAACATCTTTCCTGTTTAAAAAATATCTTCCACTTGTAGGCGTATCCAAACACCCCAACAGGTTCATTAAGGTTGATTTACCGGAGCCAGAAGGGCCCATAAGAGCAACATATTCATTACGGTCAATGGAAAGGTCAACACCCTGCAAAGCCTTAACCACCTCTGCTCCCATTTTGTAATGTTTCGTTATACCCTCCAAACGGATAATTTCATCTGCCATTGGACAAAAAATTAATTTTTAAGTAAGCAAAAATATGAAAAACATTTAAAACTATAATATTTAAAATCTAAATTATTTTTAAATCCCGGCAGCAAGCAATTATAAGTTATAGATAAAGCTCCCAACGATTAAACGACTCAACAACTCAACGACTCAACATTATACCTCCCTCAACATTTTATCAAAAAATCCTCCTTACTCAATCCTTCTCTAAAAAATATTATTCCCATATAAAACAAATCCACCGTTACCGATACATCGGGATGCTCGCAAATTTTATTCCAGGCGTCTTCCATGCCTTTTGACCAATGTATATCATCAATTACAATTACCGTATTTTTATATATATGGTTTAATAAAACATCAAAATAATACAAAGTTGCCTGCTTGGTGTGGTTTGCGTCAATAAATATCATGTCCGGCGCTCCTGTTTCTTTTAAAACCGGCACAAGTAGTTTATCAATATCTCCGATATGCAACCGGATATTATCAATAGCTAATGCATCAAACACTCCTTGTGCGGTTTTGGCAACTTGCGGACATCCTTCAATGGTATTTAAAACCGATCCGGGACAAGCCTTCGACATATAAGCTGATGTTATCCCCAAGCTGGTCCCTAATTCCAATATATTATGACATTTGAAATAACCCGCTATTTTGTATAGCAGCATAGCTTGCCTGGGAGACTTCAATGAAGTCTTTGCAATGGAGCTAATCTTCTGTTTGCGCTCGACAAAACTTTCAGACTCACTTTTGTAACTCCCAAAATCACAAACCTCTATAACTCTATTATCCTTTTTTAGCCTGTATCGTTGCTTCTCAATATCTTCAAATTCTTTAAAAGAAACTTTAGCATAAACACAATCTTTTAAAAAGTTGAACAAAAACGGTGAATGTATCCCATGGGTTGTTTTTCCCTTGACAAGATGCTTCAGATAAACACACCCCAAAGTAATCGGACCTCTCCTTTTCTCACTAACACAACTCTTCTTCATATGCATAAAATGTTTTTAATGTTCTGATATATGAGGGTTTAGTGACGGGTATTCGGTAATCGGTAATCGGTAATCGGTAATCGGCAACCATCACCTCAACGACTAAACGACTAAACGACTCAACGACTAAACATTTTGCACCAACCTCATCATACATCTTGTATTATGAACGTTCATTTAAGGCGTATTTCACACCAAAACTAATAAAAGAATTAACCAATAGTACATTAACAACATATTAATTAACAAACAAATTAATTTTTTAATAAATTTGCATTTAGGTTATTACAATAATTACTATTAATGATATGAGTAAACCATCAAAATCAAAACATATATTTAACCCACAAACCATTTTTCCAAAACCCGCTAATTAACTAACAAAACTAAATCATTATGAAAACTCGCACTGTTTTATTGATACTCTTCATGGTTTTGATCCCACTTTCCGCTTTTGGCAAGACAGCAGCCTCAGACACAATCAGGATAGGCGAACAAGAGGCCATGGAAGCAGAAAAACTCTATAATGAGGGAGTTGCTTTGTTCAATGACAACGATTATTCGAAAGCCATGCAAAAGTTTAATGAATCAATCTCTATCCGTGGCGACTTTGACCTGGCTTATTACAACAGAGGTTTGACCAAATACAAAATTGAAGACTATTCAGGTGCCATAGAAGATTTTGATAAGGTTTTAGAAATAAACCCCAAAAAAGCTATTGCCTATTATAGCCGTGGCAGAGCTAATCACAAGTCAGGCGAATTAGAAAAAGCTATTTCCGATTATTTGCTTGCCGTTAACTCAGACCCAAATCTCTATTTGGCTTATTATTACAAAGGCAAGGCTCATTTTACTCTTGAAGAATATGATAAAGCAATAGAGAGCCTGGGCAATGTGATCAATATTCGTGCCGACTACGCCTATGCTTATCATGACAGAGGCAGTGCAAAAGCTATAAAAGGCGATACCGCTGGTGCCCTGGCTGACTACCAGCAAGCT
>SLSZ01000129.1 GCA_007130125.1 Bacteroidales bacterium | reverse complement strand
CATCTGCTGCCTCAGTTAAAGCATCTTGTGCACTTCTCAATCCTAAGCCATAGCTTTGAATAGCTGAAGCTGCATTGTTTATCATCGTTATTGCATATTGACCATAGACATAACCAAAGGGAACCTTTTCTGCTACCTCAGCAAATAAAGCGCGTGTCATCTGGTTATCAACATCAAGGTTGATAAATTCGATAAAAGAAACCGCGAAGAAACTTAACAAGTGTATTGTTTTGCCTGAGGCTATTGAGGAAAGAACGCTTCGGGCTGCAGACATAATTTTAAAAGAAGGCCTGGCTCGTCTGATATTACTTGGTAATCCATCAGAAATTGATCGCATATCAAACCAGTTGAAGCTTCAACATATTAATAAAGCTAATGTAATAGACCCTATTTATCATGATCGAAAGAGTTTTTATGCCGGGTTATTTTATGAACTCAGAAAGCATAAAAAAATAACGCAAGAAGAGGCGATTGAAATGGTAGAAGATCCCTTATACCTTGCAACATTAATTATAAAAAATGGTGATGCAGATGGCGAGGTTGCGGGAGCCATGAATGCTACCGGTGATGTGTTAAGGCCTGCTTTCCAGATCATTAAAACAACACCCGAGGCAAAAGTGGTGTCAGGCTCATTTATTATGATTTTGAAGGATAAAACTTTTGGAGATGATGGGATCCTTTTCTTTGCTGACTGTGCTGTTAATCCAGTTCCTACTGCTTCAGAGCTTGCTGATATTGCAATAGAAACAGCTAAAACAGCAAATGCATTAACAGGCATTGATCCTAAAGTTGCCATGCTGAGCTTTTCTACCAAGGGGAGTGCACAACATCCTGTGTGCAGCAAGATCATTGAAGCTACCAGAATAGCAAAAGACCGGGAGCCCGGATTATCGATTGATGGTGAGCTACAGGCTGATGCTGCCCTGGTTGAAAAAGTTGGCAGAAGTAAGGCTCCGGGAAGCCCTATTGCCGGTAAAGCAAATGTGCTTATTTTCCCAAGTCTTGAAGCAGGAAATATATCCTATAAACTTGTTCAGCGACTGGCAGGAGCCGATGCAATTGGCCCTGTATTACAAGGCCTGGCTGCACCCATAAACGACCTCTCAAGGGGTTGCTCGGTTGAAGATATTGTTAACCTGGTAGCAATCACTGCAAATCAGGCAAATGATAATAAATAATCAATTATAAACTAAAAATACAAAAAACATAAAAAACAATGAAAATATTGGTGCTCAATTGCGGAAGCTCTTCCATTAAATATCAGTTGATAGACATGGCTAACAATGCCGAATTGCTGGCTAAAGGACTTTTTGACAGAGTCGGATTAAAAGACAGCAAGTTAAAGCATCAGCCTAAAGGCAAAGAGCCATATATGCTGATAAAAGATGTTTCTAATCATGAAGCCGGAATAGAAATAATTCTAAAAACATTACTTGAACCCAACCATGGTGTTATTAAGTCGTATAGCGAAATTCTTGCTGTTGGCCACAGGGTGGCACATGGTGGCGAAAAATTCAGTGCAAGTGCACTGATAAACAAGGAAGTTAAGAAAAACATTGAGCAGTGTATAGAACTGGCTCCTCTGCACAATCCTGCTAATTTAAAAGGGATCAATTCTATGGAAAAGCTCCTTCCTAAGGTTCCACAGGTAGCAGTATTTGATACAGCCTTTCACCAAACTATGCCAAAACATGCTTACATGTATCCATTACCTTACTCTCTCTATGAGAAAGACCAAATAAGAAGATATGGCTTTCATGGCACCAGTCATAGTTACGTCTTTGAAAAAGCCTGCGATGCCTTGTTCATGAGAAAAGATCATGTGAAGGCAATTACCTGCCACCTTGGTAATGGAGCTTCTATTGCTGCCATACAAAACGGAAAATCTATCGATACTTCAATGGGGCTAACACCGGTTGAAGGACTTATGATGGGTACAAGATCCGGTGACCTTGATATAGGTGCTTTACTTTATATTATGAGAAAGAAAAACTTTGACCTTGATGAGGCAAATGCTCTTGTTAATAAAAAAAGCGGTGTCTTGGGTATCAGCGGCGTGTCTTATGATATGAGAGATGTTGAAAATGCTGCATGGAATAATGGAAACAAAAGAGCGCAACTGGCCCTTGATATGTATTATTACAGAATTAGAAAATATATTGGCGCTTATGCCGCGGCTATGAGCGGAGTTGACCTTATTATTTTTACAGGTGGCGTAGGTGAGAACGGACCGGAAACAAGAGAAATTATTTGTAAGGAGCTTGAATTCTTAGGTGTTGATTTTGATGTTGAAAAAAACTTCGGACTAAAAGGGAAGCTCGAATTAATATCTAAACACGAATCATCGGTTAAAGTTATGGTGGTGCCTACAAACGAAGAGTTAGTAATCGCACATGATACTCTGAAAATTGTTGCATCTCATGATGAAAACCAAACAGAGGAAGTTTAATTACTATAGCTGTAAAATATTTATAAGCCTTTTGTAATTGCCCGAACAGATTGGGCAAATAAACTAACCGGAACGGGCGACGGAAAGGGAACTGTTTAAATTCCCAGCCGTTGCCCGTTGCTCGTTATAGTTGTTTGAATTTTGCTTTTTTAACCTTTTTTTATATATTGCCGGGAAATCAACGAAGTTGGTCTTTATAACTTTTTACAAACAATAAAAACCTACAAGGTCTTTAAAGCTAAGGTTTATGGTATAAACCATAGACAAGGTTAGAGACAATGAGAGTATACTTAAGCTCCTGTTTTATAACGATAAATTAATTAAGATGTAACCCTTATCAACTAAGCTTAGACAAAAGATAATGAAATTAGTGATAGCGATCCCGTGACCGAATAGAACAATAAAGCATGAGGGTTACATGGATCAAGAAATAAAAATGTAAAGATTGCTTAATAAAACTTATTAGAAATCAGTCCATTAAACCAATTTTATACAAATGAAACCCTCATTCACAAAATGTTCACAAAAGATAATGAATAAAACATGAGGGTTCCATCGGAATAGAATTAATGAAGTTCAAATATGCAAGGATGTAAATTACTGTTAATCAATTTAATAACTATAAATTATTCAGATGAAAAAAGTTGCAAAAGCAATAAAAGGCTTAACACAAATATTAAAACACCCATATTTGCTCAACAAAGTGATTGATGATGAAAAGAATTGGGAAAAAAAGGTTAAAAGGAAGTTTGGTTGTAATGATGGCTTGCCCGTGGTTAATATTACGGAGATTTTGTCTAAAGACTTTAACATAAAGGTTTCTCCTTATGCATTTCTTGATGGTAGTTGTACTCCGATGGATTTGGCCCTTTTGCGTGGGATTGCCGACAGGTATAATGTTAAGAAGTATCTTGAAATAGGTACATGGAGAGGTGAAAGTGTTGCAAATATAGCTGCCGTTGTTGATCATTGTACTACTATCAACCTGCCTGATGAAACTATGAGAAAAGCTGGTATGACGGAAGATTACATTGGTATGCACAGGCATTTTTCCCGAGGTTTTAAAAACATTACCCATGTTCAGGCTGACTCAAGAGACTTTGACTTTTTCTCATTGAAAAATGATTTTGATATGGTTTTTATTGACGGTGATCATCACAGTGAAAGTGTAAGGTCTGATACATTGAAAATATTCGATTTTATTGATCCGGGAAAGACAATAGTTGTATGGCATGACTATGCTTATAATCCTGAAAAGACCCGCTGGAGTGTGCTGCATGGAATATTGTCGGGATGTCCTGCTGAGCTTCATTCAAACATCATGCATGTTTCAAACACTTTATGTGCGGTTTATTTACCGAAGGCCGGGAAATATAATTTTAATAAACTCAGACTGAAACCAGATCAGAAACCTTCTTACTACTTCAAAGTTAATATACAACCTGTAAAGTCAAACAACTGAAGTTGACGCATAAGTTATTTGGATGGAGTTTTGCTGCAAAATTTTATTCAAGCAAAGCAAACCCTTGTGTAATTTATTCGTATATATCATTTGTAGAGAAAATATTTATTACTTTTGCACGCAAAACATAAAAAAGAAAGTATTTAAATATATAGGTGTTTAAGAAAAAGAGAATTATGTTTTCATTGCTTAGATTTGTTGGTATGTTATTAAAGAAACTCAACAGTTTCTTTGGCAGGGCATTATATTGCGGTCGTTATTATTTATTGGCCTTTTTGTTTTTTCTTTTGGGTTCATTAAGCTTAAATGACAAAAAAAGCGTTGAGGGGCAGGATGTTGGTGGTTATTCCGCTATGCAAGAAATTGAAGTAGTTCCGGTATTTTTTGGAGAGGAGGCACGATATTTTGATGACAGAATAACAAAATTACTTGAAGATCGCGGTTTTAATGGAAATGTTTTAATTGCCCGTCATGGTGCTGTTTTTTATAATCGTTCTTTTGGTTATGGTGATTTTGGAAGCAGTGAAGCCTTAAATGATTCTACGGCATTTCAGGTTGCAAGTATAGGCAAGACATTTACTGCTACTGCTGTTTTACTTTTACATCACAGGGGTTATTTTGAACTTGATGACCCGGTTGTAAATTATATTCCTGAGTTTCCCTATCCTAATATGACCATACGTCATTTGCTTACTCACACATCAGGGTTGCAAAACTATATGTGGCTTATAGAAAACAGGTGGCATAGCACCAGGTTACCCAACAATGAAGATATGCTTAGACTGTTTGTAAGACATAAGCTGCCTGTTAATTTTCAGCCCGGGCATCGGTTTGATTATTCTAATACAGGATATGCGTTTTTGGCACTGCTCATTGAAAGAGTATCCCGAAAGAGTTTTGCCGAATTCATTGAAAAGGAAATTTTTGAACCTATAGGTATGCAACATTCGTTTGTAAATGATCTGCACGACCCAAGACAAGTTGAAAACGTTGCGCATGGCTATCGAAGGTTCCGGAATTCTTATATACGCATTCCCAACAACTATATTGATGGCGTGTTGGGCGACAAAGGGATTTATTCTACTGCTATTGATCTTTACAAGTGGGACAGAGCTTTATACAACAACACTTTGCTTCCGGAGAGCTTACAAAGAGAAGCTTTTGAATATGCCCGCCTGAACAACAACAGAACTGTAAATTATGGCCTTGGCTGGAGACTTCAGACATTTTTGGACAAAAAAGTTGTGCACCATCCGGGAAGATGGAACGGCTATCGCACTTCTTTTAAAAGATTTATTGATGACCATACCACAATAATTGTGTTAAGCAACACAAACAGAGATGTTCTGAGACTCGTTGATGAGTTGCAGCTTATTGTTTTCCGGGATGAAGTGAAAAGGATGACTGCTGAAAATGATGCATTGACGGAAGAATATCATGACAGTGAAATTTTAAGCGGAGGCTTTGTCAGGTAATCCGGCCTAGCCAATACAATTATTGCACATTTCAGGCAAATTTTTTCCGCTAAGCAGTCGACTGCGCAAATCATTAAATCTTTCGTTTTTCCAAATCTTACCAATATTTTGATGTACTATGCTTCCTGTAATGTTTTCGGGAATTTTGTCGTAACAGCATGGAACAACATCGCCGTCAGATGTTACTACGGCCTGGCTCCATAACCTGAAACATAAACTTTTTTTCTTTTTTACCAACCAGGCACCCTTCTCATTTTTTTGATAGCGCCTGTGTTTTTCTTCCGACGGAGACAAATCATCAATGTTTCCGGGTTTTATGAACTGCATTGTTTTAATTTGTAACGAATCAACACCTATTTGCCTGGCAAAGCTTTTCAGGTATTTGATCTCGTGCTCATTTTTCCGGTGTGCCAAAAACTGCAACACAACAAAAGGATGATTTTTATTCATCTTTTTTCTCTCTCTCATCAGTTCCTTTAAACCGTTTATTACTTTTTCGAATCGCCCGCTTTTTCTGTAATAGGTGTAAGCTTCTTCACTAATGCCGTCAACAGAAACTACCAGCCTGTCAAGACCCGAATTTATAATACGCTCGTTATTTCCGCTTCCAAGGAAATGGCCGTTTGTGGAAATAACGGTATAGAATTTTTTTTCTTTGGCTTTGCCAACAAGATCAAAAAGTTGTTTGTTTAAAAAAGGCTCTCCCTGAAAATAAAGGTTAACATAAAAGCTTTTTCTAAAAGTTTCCTGGAGTAGTTTTTCAAAAAGATTATTATCCATGAACTGTTTTCCCCTTTTGGTTCTTCCGAGACCAACGATACATTCAGGGCAGTGGAGGTTGCAAACGGCAGAAACTTCGGCAGAAAAGGCAAATGGCATTGCAGAAGTCTTTACCCTGCCGGTTAATCGTGATAAGTAATAATTGAAAAGTATATTGAAATAGTTCAGCATCGGCTTGCCTGCAAATGCCAGTGAAAGTCTTTTCAAATCACTCAAATATGAATTATAATTTAACAACATACTTTGTAGTTAAAAATCAAAGATGCTAAAGGTTTACCTGAAGTTTAAGAATTGCGAAAATAGCCTTGCAATTGTCTTTTATGGCGGATAAAAACTTAAACTTTAAAACAAAACCCATCCGTAAAATGAAATTTGGTTTCAATGTTTTCTATTGCTGCCAAAGCGTTTTTTTCGTCTGTTATCATTTGTTTTTTTAATAACTCCACACTTGGAAATCGTTTTTCATTGCGCAATTTATCGCAAAAGTGTATTGATATATCCTTGCCGTAAATAGAGTTATTGAACTCGAAAATATGAGCTTCAATTGTAAGCTCATTGTTGTTTAACGTAGGGCGCATTCCTACGTTTACCATGCTTTTATGCCAGTTGTTGTTTGCTTTTACAAAAGCAATATAAACTCCTTTTGCGGGAATTATTTTTCTTTTATCATCAACAGAAAGGTTAGCTGTTGGGTAACCGAGCTTTTGTCCCAGGTTATTACCATGTATAACTTTGCCTCTCAGCTGGTATAAATAACCCAGCTTTTCAGCTACATCTTTGACCTTGCCGGCATTCAGCAATTTACATACCGGGTTGAAATCGCTCAATGTTGATGGTAGAAAATTACACTGGTTTGATGGCAGTTCTTTACCAACATCTGAACTAAACGAGGGATCAACCCAAATACTTTCGGCCTGTTTAATAAATTCAAACAACAGATCGAAAAGCCCCTTGTTTTTAAGATCTTTGCTGTTGAGTATTAAAAGGTGCTTAACTCCGGAGGCTTTGTAAAAATCAACAATTTCACTTTCGGAGTTCAGGACAAATTGTTCAGGGATATTTGAATCGCTGATTTCTGAATACAAGCCGGTTTCAAGGTGAACAAACAATGCATGGTTGAAATCTTTTTTTATTAAGTTTTCCAGGTATAGCATATTGCTTCTGGTAATGCCCGCAAATAATTCTATAACAATATACCTGAAGATTTTTTGTTCCTGAATATTATTTATTGAATATTGTTTCAAAACGATTTTGTTTTTAAGAATGCTAAATTACGAAACGTTTGGTAAAAACGACTTTGATTTTATGCGTTCAGGAACAAATCTGTTACTTATTCCCCGACATTTAATAAAAAAAGCTGGTTTAACATTATTGAAAATCAAAAAGATAAGGCTTTAAAATGGCTAAATACTATTTAAATATTCATACTTTTGTTTAAGAACAATAAAAATGTTTAAATTCGTTTTTTGAAAAGTAAATTTGGGATCAAACAATAAAAAATTATTCCTGATGGAAAAAATCAAAGGTTCCGTTGCACAGGTTATAGGTCCGGTAGTTGATGTTTCTTTTGACAACACAGACTTACTTCCCGGTATATATGAGGCACTTGAAGTAACCAACCAGCTTGGTAATGTAATTGTTCTTGAATGTCAACAACATATAGGGGAAGATACTGTTCGTACAGTAGCTATGGATTCAACCGATGGGCTATATAAAGGGCAGGAAGTTATTTCAACAGGCAACCCTATAACAATGCCTGCCGGCCAGGAGTTGCGTGGCAGGCTGTTGAGTGTGACCGGCAAAAGTATTGACGGTATGGGTGAACTGGAAACTCAAAAGCGTTATCCTATACACCGTGATGCTCCAAAATTTGAGGAGTTAAAGACGGAAAATGAGATTTTGTATACCGGAATTAAGGTAATAGATTTGTTGACTCCCTACCTTAAAGGTGGAAAAATTGGCTTGTTTGGCGGTGCAGGGGTTGGCAAAACAGTTTTGATAATGGAGCTTATTAATAATATTGCCAAAGGTTACCAGGGGATGAGTGTGTTTGCAGGTGTTGGTGAACGTACGCGAGAGGGTAATGACCTGTTGCGTGAGATGATTGAATCAGGAGTTATAAGGTATGGCGAAGAGTTTAAAAAGTCTATGGAAGAAGGAACCTGGGATCTTTCGAAAGTTGATAAAGATGCTCTTTCGCAATCACAAGCCACCTTGGTTTTTGGTCAAATGAATGAGCCTCCGGGAGCCCGTGCAAGAGTTGCTCTTTCGGGGCTTTCAGTTGCAGAGTATTTCAGAGATGGTGATGATGAAGCATCGGGAGCTGACATCTTGTTCTTCCTTGACAATATTTTCCGTTTTACTCAAGCCGGCTCCGAAGTTTCTGCTCTATTGGGAAGAATGCCTTCAGCGGTAGGTTACCAACCTACACTTGCTACCGAAATGGGATTGATGCAGGAAAGAATTACATCAACAAAACGTGGCTCTATTACATCTGTACAGGCAGTATATGTACCAGCCGATGACCTCACCGATCCGGCCCCGGCAACCACTTTTTCGCACCTCGACGCAACAACGGTGCTAAGCCGTAAAATTTTTGAACTGGGTATTTACCCGGCAGTGGACCCGCTGGATTCTAGCTCCAGGATCCTTGCCCCTGACATAGTGGGTGACGAACACTACAACGTTGCTAAACAGGTGAAAATGTTGCTGCAAAGGTACGTTGAACTTCAGGATATTATTGCTATACTTGGCATGGATGAATTGTCAGATGAAGACAAACAGGTCGTTCACAGAGCAAGGAGGGTGCAAAGATTTTTAAGTCAACCTTTCCATGTTGCAGAACAGTTCACGGGACTTCAGGGGGAGTTTGTGCCTATTGATGAAATTGTGAAAGGATTTAAAATGATAATCAACGGGGAAACTGACCAGTACCCCGAACAGTCTTTCTTGCTTGTAGGAAATATTGAACAGGCTATAGAAAAGGGAAAAAGATTGCTTGAAGAGTCATCTAAATAACTATTATAAATGTTTCTGGAAGTCATTTCGCCCGAAAAAACTATTTACTCCGGAGAAGTTGTGTTAGTTCAACTGCCCGGGGTTATGGGTTCTTTTGAAATACTTAAGAACCACGCGCCTTTAATGGCTTTGATCGAAGAGGGCAAAATGAAAATTATTGATGGAAACCGCAAAATGTTTCACCTTGACGTTAATGACGGAATAGTGGAAGTTAAAGACAATCAGATTAGAGTGCTTATATCTTGAAACCAATAATTCCTGCCTGACTGAAATATGTCAGCTGCCTTGCAAATCAAAAAACCTAAAACTTAAAGCCGGTAATAGCTTAGTGTTTACCGGGTTACTGCTATTGGCTCAAAAAAAGAGTTTAATTTTTATGAAATTTTAAGTTTAATGGCTAAACTGTTAGCCTACTGCATTATAAACTAGCGATAAGAGCAGAATACATTTTTTTATTATAGTTATGATAAAAATTCTTAACACTATTTATTATATTTGCTAAAAACTAATTGTAATGGAAAAAAGATGGATAGTAAAAAGCAATGCTGATCCAAAAGTTGTTAAACACCTTTCTGAGAAACTATCCATTGACCCGATATTAGCTAAGTTGTTATATTACAGAGGCATTACAAATTTTGATGAAGCAAAAAATTTTTTTCGTCCCAACCTTAGCTCCCTTCATGATCCGTTTTTGCTAAAAAGCATGGATAAAGCCGTTAACCGGATAATAAGTGCAGTAAAAAACAATGAAAAAATATTGATTTATGGTGATTATGATGTTGATGGCACAACAGCAGTTGCGCTTTTATATTCATTTTTAAGGGAGTTTCATTCAAATGTAGACTTTTACATTCCTGACAGATATGCTGAAGGTTACGGAATTAGTCTTAAGAGTATTGATTTTGCCAGTGAAAACAATTTTTCTGTAATTATCAGTCTTGATTGTGGAATAAAAGCAGTAAAACAGGTTGGCTATGCACGTCAAAAAGGGATCGATTTTATTGTATGTGACCATCACCGCCCGGGTGAAATCTTGCCTCCTGCTTATGCAGTAATAGACCCAAAGCAGGTAGACTGCCCCTATCCGTATAAGGAGTTGTCGGGGTGTGGGCTAAGCTTTAAAATAGCTCAGGCTATTAGCAAAAAGAAAAAAACACCTTTCTCGAATTTAAAGAAATACCTTGACCTGGTTGTAGTTAGTATTGCTGCCGATATTGTCCCTATTACAGGCGAGAACAGGGTGCTGGCTTATTATGGTTTGGAGCAGATCAACAAGAACCCACGTGCAGGGCTTGAGTCGATTTTGTTTTACAGTAATGTCATAAGAAAGAACATTCCGGATGAGAAGACCATTTTTACAAGGGAGATTAATATTAATGATCTTGTTTTTCTTATTGGGCCACGGATTAATGCGGCGGGAAGAATAGAAACCGGAACTAGTGCCGTAAAGCTATTGGTATGCGACAAAATGGCTGACACACATGATTTAAGTCTTAATATTGATAACCATAATACGGAAAGACGCAATCTGGATGTTGAAATTACCAAGCAGGCTTTAAAAATGATAGAAAGTGATCATAAGCTTAAAACAAGCAAAGCTACGGTATTATATAATCCTAATTGGCACAAAGGCGTAATTGGCATAGTTGCTTCAAGGCTCACAGAATCATATTACCGGCCTACCATAATTTTAACTCAATCCAATGGAATGATCACCGGGTCAGCGAGGTCTGTGAAAAATTTTGATATATATGATGCTATTAATGCCTGCAGTAAACATCTTGAACACTTCGGGGGTCATAAATATGCTGCAGGGCTAAGCCTGAAACCGGAAAAGTTGCCTGAATTTAATAATGCTTTTGAAAATTTTGTTAATGAGAATATTACCGATGAGATGCTCATTCCGGAAATTGAGATAGATGCGGATATTAAACTTTATGATATTACCAGTAAATTTTTTAAAATCTTAATACAGTTTTCACCATTTGGGCCCGGAAACAGTAATCCGGTTTTTATGACTAAAAGCCTTACTGACAGAGGCTCTGCAAGGATCGTAGGCAATAATCACCTTAAACTTAAAGTATCTCACCCCGACTACCCCAGAAAAGAATTTAACGCAATTGCTTTCCAGCAGGGAGGCTTTTTGCCAGGCTTGCAACAGGGAAAAAAAATTGATATAACCTATCATATAGAAGAAAACACCTGGAATGGCAATACTTCAATACAATTAAACATTTCCAATATTAGGTTTACGGAAAAGCAATAACATTTTATTTTTTTGATATTTATCACTGCAAAAATTTCGTAAATTCGCAGCCATGGAAACAGTAGTAAGCGGAATTAGATCTACGGGCAACCTTCATTTAGGAAACTATTTCGGTGCCATTAAGAATTTTGTCAAAATGCAATATGAGCATAAGTGCTATTTTTTTATTGCGGACTATCACTCGTTGACAACACATCCCGCACCGGAAGACTTGCACAACCATGTAAAACAGGTTTTGGTAGAATATCTTGCTGCAGGACTTGACCCGGAAGCTGCAACATTATACATTCAAAGCGATGTTCCGCAGGTAACGGAGTTGTATCTATTGCTAAACATGAATGCTTATAAAGGGGAGCTTGAGCGCTGCACATCATTTAAGGAAAAGGTGCGAAAACAACCTGATAATATTAATGCCGGGCTGTTGACGTATCCTGTTCTGATGGCTGCTGATATTATAATTCACAAAGCAACCAAAGTGCCTGTGGGTAAAGATCAGGAACAACACCTGGAAATGGCAAGAACTTTTGCAAACAGGTTTAACAGGATGTATAAAAAAGATTTTTTCCCTCAACCATACGCTTTCAATTTCAGTGAAGAGTTAATAAAAATTCCGGGACTCGATGGCTCAACAAAAATGGGGAAATCAGAAAATGAAGGAAATGCAATTTTTTTAGCTGACGATCCTAAAGTTATCAGGAAAAAAGTTATGAGGGCTTTAACTGACAGCGGACCAACCCGAAAAAACCAACAACGTCCACAGGAAATCAAAAACCTGTTTTTGCTGATGAAAGCAGTATCAGAACCTGAAACATATAGCTTTTTTGACCAGGCATATAATGATTGTTCAATTCGATATGGGGATATGAAAAAACAAATAGCTGAAGATATTATTAAATTTAATGCTCCTATAAGGGAACGTATTCTGGAAATAAGCAGTGATGACAGTTATTTGAAAAAAGTTGCCGACATGGGCAAAGAAAAAGCTATTGATAGCGCCTCAAAAACAATTAAAGAGGTAAGGCAAATAATAGGGTTTAAAAGATTCTAAATAATTATTCAAAACAAATTCTGGTAAGTTCTGTTTGAGAAACAATTTCAATTACAATTCGATTAAGTTTTTGTAGTCGTTAGTTTCTATAAACGGATTAGTGTTTTGCTTCTCAATAGCACAAAGTTCCCGGAAATCAACTCCTGTTAAAAATTTTACGAAGCTACTGTTATATAACAAGCATTATATTGCAAGCGATTAGTTGAAAAAATATTTAGCAGGAAAACAAAAAAATGTAACTTTATACAAATAAAAAAATAACCAAAACGTATTTCTTATGAAACCTTTGAATACATTTTCCGGAATTGCTAAATGGGTGTTGCGAATAGCTATACTTATGGTTGTATTTACAAAGTATTATGATACATTCATGCTCTTTAACCTGAACAGCTTGGCGTTCTATGTTTCAGCAATATTTATAGTATTTGGTGTATTGCTGTTTATTGGGGGTTTCTTAAGCAAACCCAACCTTACTGTAATATCAGCGTTGTTTTTGTTGTTGGCCTTTGTTTATATGAGTGTTATCAGCTTTGATGGAATAACAGAACAATTTGCAATTAATGTACTTGGTGGCGCTGTAGCTTTGTTATTTCTTGCAGATGGCAACAAATAACAATACAGAAGTAAAGTGATGATAATTTTTGAATAACTTTTTATCACTGCTTCATTTTTTTAATGAAAAAGAGGAAATTTAAAAATAATTAATGGTTCAATTTATAGAAACGGCAACAAAGTCAGAAAGAGTTGTTTTGATTGGTGTTGTTTTTGACAGAAAAGAAGAAGACCTTGTGAGTGAATACCTTGACGAGCTTGACTTTTTGGTGGATACTGCGGGTGGTGTTGTTTATAAACGGTTTATACAAAAACTGGAGAAGCCTGACTCAGGTACTTATATAGGCAAAGGCAAACTAGCTGAGGTTAGCGACTATGTTAAGGAAAACAATATTGACCTGGTAGTTTTTGATGACGAGCTTTCTCCTTCACAGCATCGGAACCTTGAACGTTCTATCAAATGCCGTGTTATAGATCGCAGCAACCTAATTCTTGACATTTTTGCTAGCCGTGCTCGAACAGCACATGCGAAAACACAGGTTGAGCTTGCACAATACCAATATATACTGCCCAGGCTGGCCGGCATGTGGACTCACCTGGAGCGCCAAAGAGGGGGTATAGGTGTAAGAGGGCCCGGAGAAAAAGAAATAGAAACCGACAGGAGGATAGTTAGAGATAAGATTGCTTTGTTGAAGAAAAAGTTGGAGCAAATTGATAAACAGAAGGCTACTCAAAGATCAAACCGGGGAGCGCTTGTCAGAGTTGCACTGGTAGGATATACTAATGTTGGGAAATCTACTGTAATGAACTTGTTGAGCAAATCCGACGTTTTTGCTGAAGACAAATTGTTTGCAACGCTTGACACTACCGTCAGAAAAGTGGTAATTGGTAATTTGCCATTTTTGCTTTCCGATACTGTTGGGTTTATAAGGAAACTGCCCCACCACCTTATTGAGTCTTTCAAGTCAACACTCGACGAAGTCAGGGAGTCTGACATATTGGTACACATTGTGGATATATCTCATCCCAACTTTGAAGAACAAATAAATGTTGTAAATAAGACATTGGAGGATATTGGCGCTGCAGACAAGCAAACAATATTGTTGTTCAACAAGATCGACAAATATTCATTTGTTGAGAAAGAGGCGGACGACCTTACTCCGGCAGGAGCAGAAAACATGAACCTGGAAGAACTGCAGCAATCCTGGATGGCAAAAATTAATAATCCATGCCTGTTTATTTCGGCAAAAGAAAAGAAAAATGTTGAAGAGTTCAGGAAAGTTTTGTATGAATACGTTAAAGAGATACACCTTAAAAGGTATCCGTATGATAACCTTTTATACTAGAATGCTATTAGTTTAATAACAGGCTACTATAACGGTCTATATTAGAAGAACACAAAAACCAAAAACATTTGTGAAAAAACAAAACATAATAGAATTATTTTCATATCCTTTAGTTGGTTTGATTTACGTTGTGTCATGGTTGCCTTTGTCGTTGCTTTACAAGTTAAGTTTTATCATTTTCTTTTTTTTATATTATTTCCCCGGCTATCGAAAACAAGTTGTTTATAATAACCTTTCAGGAGCTTTCCCAGATAAAACCAACGAAGAGATACTTATAATCCGTCGAAAGTTTTATTTACATATTTCAAAGCTTTTTGTTGAGGTGCTGAAGCTTCTAAGATACTCACCTGCAAAGCTTAACCACCGTTGTCGTTTTACTCCTGAAGCGGAAAAGTTAATTAACAGGTATCTCTCAAATAACCGGTCGGTTTTTTTAGTAATGGGGCATTATGGTAACTGGGAGTGGACAGGCACATCTTTTTTCTCTCAATTTGGGGTTTATCCTATTTCTGTATATAAACCTGTAAAAAACCGTGTTATTGACAGGCTATTGAAAAAGATAAGAACTCGTTACGGCGTTCAGGTATATCCTATGAAAGAATTTCCAAGACAGATGTTTGCTGTTCGCAATAAACTTTCTGCTGTAATACTAATAGCTGATCAGACTCCATCAAAATCTAATGCCCATTGGGTCAATTTTCTTAACCGGGAGACTCCTGTTTTTAAAGGTACTGCCAGGTTGTCAAAAATGTTTAACTATCCTTTGATCTTATGTTTCTCACGTCCTGTCAAACCCGGATATTATGATATATATGCAAAACTGATCACTGAGAAACCAAAAGATTATGACGAAGAAACGATTTCCTTGCTTCATTCACAGATGCTGGAAAAGGAAATCATTAATGCTCCACAATATTGGTTGTGGACTCATAAAAGGTGGAAGCATAAAAGAGTTAAGCAGGATTTTTGATTGTGAGAGCTGGGGTTTATAAAACAACTATTCTTCGGCGGAATGTTGTCTCCTTGATATTTCAAAGTTGTTGCCTATTGCAAGGAATGTAACATTGCCTTTTTTGTTTCGTTCTTTTTTGACGGTCAGAGAATTTCCTGTTACCTGGCTTATTGCAGCAAGGCCCTTGCCCGCCAGGTCCCAGAAAGAAAGTCTTTCAGGAGCAACAGCGCCGACGTCAACACCAGACCTCTTTTGAAGCTCTGCTAATGCAAGCTGAGGTATTGTAATATAATCATCGTCCCGGCGCTCCACCTGGATCGGTTTTGAATCAGCATCATAAAACTGCGGCGGGTCCTGTGTGATGAGTTCGTACGATTTGCTTCCGGATGCTATTTTTTGTGGAGGCACAGAAGCAAGCAGGCTTGCTTTAAGAGGTTTTGCTTCAACCTTTTCAGGGACTTCTTTGTCTTGTATTGCCTGCTCCATATCATGTTTCTTTGCTTCGGGTTCGTCAGTTGTCAACATAACAGGAGTCTCAACCGCCCCCTGGGTAGTTTCTGCAGGCTTAATGGACTCTTCTATCGGGCCGGTAATAGATTCAGGGTGTTTTATTACTATATCTGCATATTGAATTTGGTCTTTTAATAAAAAGCCATTCATAAAAAACAAGCCTGCAATTATCAATACAGCTGCTGCGGCTGACATGCTGTACCATATTTTTCTTACAGCACCAATTTGATGTCTTTTTAAAGATGATTTGTTGGGAAAAACTATGTTGTAATCAGGCTCAAGTTTAGTTTTTTCCCACAGAGAAAGTTCTTTTGCACGACCGGGGTTTTCTTTGAGATAAGCCTCAAGTCCTCTTTCCTGGCTTGCCGTCAACGACCCATCAATAAAGGCAGAAAAGAACTCTTCGTAATTATTGTCGGTTATTTCTGGGTTTACCACCTTCATTGAAGGTTGTTTTTTTAGATCTTCTTTTGATTGAAAGACTATCTTTTCATCAGGTTTAGCAAAAGCAAGGGCATATTTTTCTCTTGTATTCCTGAAGGAAGGGTCCTGGGCAACAAACCTGTTTAATTCTTCTGTCTCTTTTTCGTTCAATAAGCCTTCTGCCTCTGCAATACAAAAAAGCTCAAAATTTTCATCAGTAACCGGCAGGTTATATTCAGGTTCGGGCTTTTTCAAAAGACCTTTATGTTGATACGTAACGTCAGTATCACAATCATCTCTCAGCTCTATGACCTCAAATTCTTCAAACTCCTTTTTAAGGTCGGGATGTTTTTCCAGAAAAGACATAAGTTTGGCAGCTTGTTTTTCTGACAAGTTCCCCTCGTAATAATCGAGGATGTAAGCCTGGTAATTTTTTATGTCAATATTCATGTTTATAATACCTCGTCAAGGCTGCCAATATGGTTTTTTAAAAAGCTTCTTGCTCTGAAAATATACACTTTTACCTGGGCTTCACTTAGCCCAGTTATTTCGCCGATTTCCTTGTAGTTATATCCTTCATAGTCTCTTAATAAAAGCACCGATTTTTGTATGTCCGGCAATTTTGCCACTGCCTGATCAATAATTTCCTTTAACCCATAATATTCATCAGTGTAAGAGTGTTTGTTAAACGTCTTATCATCAACACTTTCTACCCTGCGGTCTTTTCTTACCTGGTCTATCATTGTGTGATATGCTGTTGTGAACAAATATGACTTGGCTTTTTCGGCACTAACCTCGTTTACTTTTATCCACATCTTTTCAAAAGAATCCTGAACAACATCTCTCGCTTTTTCCTCATCACCAAGGTTCTTGAGAATAAAACGGTAAACGCTGTCAGCATAATTATCTACACAATTATTATAATCCGCAGTAGTCATAAAACATTATTCATTCACAATACACTTTATCCTTTCTTTTTTTACGCATAAGACGATTTAATGCACAAAAAGTTACAGGATAATTTAAACTTTTATTCAAAATTACTAAATAAAAGGATAATAAATTAGTTTACTGTTCTTATAATCACTTCATGAGTAATAAATTATCAAAAACTTTAATAAGCGTTTATCATAAAAGTATACTGATTAACGTTTTAGTAAACGATATAAACCTCAAGGTTTTTACTAAACAAATTTTGTTTTTGTGTGTTTTGTATAAAAAAATAATTGTTGGAGTATAACACTAATTTATTCAGACGATTTTTATAAATTTTTTGTTAAACCAAACAAAAACGTATAATTACTTATATTATTTATGTTATAATTGAGTAACTTTGCTGTTTTAATTTTGAATATAAAAAAGGTTTCATGACAAGATTATTGATTTTAATAGCTTCTATAGCAATTTTATTATCCACATCATGCACACCACATCGCCAAATGGTTTATTTACAGGATAAGCAGGAGGTTGGCGATACAGTGCCATATGAGTTGCCTGACTACAAGGTTAAGCCTGGAGATATACTGCATGTGCGTGTATTAACTATGGAGGAAGAGAATTATCAGATTTTCAACAATGAAGAATTTAGCCGCTCATCTTATGGTGACGGCCACAGAAATAACATTTCGGTATATATTAACGGATATACAGTTACAGAGAAAGGTTACATAACAATGCCTGTTCTTGGAGAGGTGAAAGTTTCCGGAATGAATGTAAGCGAGATCACAGATCATATACAGGACAAAATAGATAAATATCTTATAGATGCTACAGTGATTGTTAAGATGGTGAATTTTAATATTACTGTTTTGGGTGAAGTGCGCCGGCCCGGCAATTATTATATTTATGATAACCAGCTAACAATTGTTGATGCCTTAGGATTGGCAGGTGATATGACTGATTTCGGTAAACGTAAAGTTAATATAGTAAGACACACACCTGAGGGTGCCAAATTTGCTACCCTTGATATGACCGACAGAAGGTCAATCTCTTCAGAGTTTTTCTATCTGCAATCTAATGATATTGTTTATGTAGAGCCAACTTTGGCCAAAAGATTAGGTTTTTCGGAGTTCCCTTTTGCAGTTTTGTTCTCTGCAATAACCACCACAATATTGTTGTTGAACTATGTTAATTAGAATTTAATAGCATATTTTATATAATTATGACAAAAGATCCTTATCAGGAAGAAACGGTTGATATTAAACTCTTGATATTTAAATATCTCAGACATTGGTATTGGTTTATTATAGCATTAGTCATTACCCTTACAGTTGCTTATTTTTTCAATAAGTTTTCAGAAACAGTTTACAAAACCAATGCTACTGTTTTGTTACGTGATGACCGTAAGGGCGGATTCCGCCCGGGGCAGTTTATGGGTGAGCTTGATCTTTTTAGCCCTAGACGAAATATATATAATGAAATGGCTATCTTAAAATCTTATAGCCTTATTGACACTACAATCCGGCAAATGGATGTAGAAACATCATATTACAATATAGGAAGGATTGTAGGGGAAATACGAACCACGGAAGTATATAAAAATACACCTTTCATTGTAAAGTTTGATCCGGATTCTGTATCAAAAAATACTCCTTATAGCATTAAGATCCTTTCTGCTGAGGAATATGAGTTAGAAGCCGGAAGTGCCGGCAGGTCAACATTAGATCGAACAAATTTTAAAAACGATTCACACAGGGGCTTTTTTGGCAATGAACATATAATTAACGGGAACTCATTTACACTTCATCTGACAGATAAATTCAGGCCGGAATCTCATATAGGCCGCGAGTACGTTTTTATTATAAACAGCCTTGAGTCACTTGTTTCGAGGTATCACTCCAAAATTAATGTTGAGCCGCTAAACCCCGATGTTTCAATTGTTGAAATAACATTTGAGGCTACTAGTGCTGAAAGGGCTATGGACTTCGTTAACAGGCTAACAGAAAATTATATTAATCAAGGCCTTGACGAGAAAAATCAAATAGCGCGAAACACCATACGATTTATAGACCAGCAAATAGATGTTACCACCGATTCGTTGTATCTTGCCGAAAGCTCATTACAGGAGTTTCGTACTGAACATAAGCTTATGGACATTAGCTATCAGGCTAACCAGTTATATACTGAGCTTGCAGATCTTGACGAGCAGAAGGCCGTACATAAGGTGAAACGGCAATATTATGATTATTTGCTCGAATATCTTAATGAGGAAAAAGATTTCAGTGAGATGCTTTCGCCTTCTTCCATGGGAATACAAGACCCGTTACTTAACCAATTAGTCTCTGATCTTACGGTGCTGTATACCCAAAGAAGCAGAGCCTTGATTTCTTCTACGGAGGAAAACCCATATGTACGTACTTTAGATAAGGAAATAGAAACAACAAAAAGAGCCCTCAGGGAAAACATAAGTAATATAATAAGATCTAATGAGATTTTGCTTTCAGATCTAAGCGAACGTATCGAAACTTTAGAAAACCGGATAGAAATGCTTCCTCGTACTGAGAGGGAGTTGATCGGGATACAAAGGAAGTTTAACCTTAATGATGCTACATATAATTATTTGATGGAAAAGCGTGCTGAGGCCGGAATAGCTTTGGCATCGAACATGCCGGATAATAAAATAATTGATTCTGCACGAAACAGCGAAGTAGTTGCACCAAAAAAGACTCGCAACTATTTTATAGCTTTGGTGTTGGGATTGGTTTTTCCTATGGGCATTATCTATTTACGCGACTTTTTCAACACCAAGGTTCAGGATAGAAAAGATGTTTCAAGCATAGTAAGTTATCCTATAATTGGAGTAATACCTCACTTGCGTCAGGCAGCAAAAAGCAGGGAGGTAAACCTTATTGCCTTTAACGAGGCTAAGTCACCTGCAACCGAAGCTTTCCGTGCATTGCGTGCAAACCTCTCATTTATGGCTGCTGATAAACCTTCAAAGATTGTAAGCGTTACATCTGCAAAATCGGAAGAAGGAAAAACTTTTACGGCAATAAATCTGGCATCGGTGTTGTCGCTTACAGGTAAAAGAACACTCGTTTTAAGTGCTGACCTGCGCAAGCCACGTGTATATGATGAGTTTGGTGTTAACAAGGAACCCGGGCTGGCAAACTTTTTGATCGGAAAAGAAAAACTGGAAGACGTTATTCAACAAACAAGACAAAACGAAAACCTGCATGTTATCACTTCCGGCACAATGCCTCCAAACCCCAGCGAACTGCTGGACTCGGAAACTATGACCCTAATGCTCGATGAACTCAAGAAAAAATATGATTATATAATTACTGATACACCGCCGGTTGGGATAGTACCCGATGCTATACCTGTTTTAAATGTTTCAGATGTTGTTCTTTTCATTGTCAGGCAAAAATATACTGAAAAAGCATCACTTGAGTTTTTAAAGGACTTTGCTGATAAGACCGGAATTAATAATATTGCTATTGAAATAAATGATGTAAAGATGGGCAGGTCGGGTTATGGCTACAGCTATAGCTATGGGCATGGTTATGGCTATGGTTATGGCTATGGAAGCTATTATGAAGAAAGTGAAAAAGAGCGCTTAAAAGTATTTAAACCTATTAGTGATAGTCTGAAAAAAGTACGAGGTAAGACTCCAAAAAAAGGAGGGTAGCAGTGTGAGAATATTTATAGATATAGGGCATCCGGCACATGTTCACTATATAAGAAATATTATTTATATACTGAGTAGCCGGGGCCATGTTTTTTTTGTAACTGCCAGGGATAAAGAATGTACTCATGCATTGCTTGAGCATTATAATATTGATTACGTTAGCAGGAAAAGGGGTTCAAACAGCATATTCGGAAAGCTTTTTTACCTTATAAGTGCAGATTTCTTTTTATGGCGCAAAGCCAGAGCCTTCAAGCCTGATGTATTTTTGAGTTTTTCATCACCTTATGCTGCTCATACCGCTGCTCTAACCGGCAGGCCGCACATTGTGCATGATGATACCGAGCAAAACAAACTTATCCATTTGATGTACCGCCCGTTTACCAAAACTGTTATCATACCACATTGCTATGAAAGTCAGATCGGGAAAAAACAAATCCGCATTCCTGCTTACTTTGAATTGTTTCACTTGCATCCAAACTATTTTAAACCTGATCCCGGAATCTACAATGAACTTGGCCTTGAGCATGGTGATCCGTATGTTATTTTTAGGTTTGTATCAAGGGGGGCAAGTCACGACTATGGTAGTAAAGGAATGAATTTAGAGTTAAAGAGGCAAGCTGTAAATAAATTATCCCAAATTTGCAAGGTGTTTATTTCTTCTGAAACTGAATTACCCCCCGAGCTGGAGCAGCATAAATTAAACATTCCGCCATGGCGCGTTCACCATGCATTGAGTTTTGCACAACTGCTTTTTGGGGAAAGTGCCACTATGACTTCTGAAGCAGCTGTGCTGGGCACACCTGCAATATACATAAATAAACATGGAAGAGGATATACCAGGGAGGAAGAGGAAAAATACCAACTGGTGCACAATTTTAACGAATCACTTAGCCAGCAAAAAGAAGCAATTGATAAAGCTGTTGAGATTATTGAAAACAAAGAACATAAAAAAAAATTAAAAGAAAAACATAAAAAGCTCTTAAAAGATACTATTGACCCTACAAAATTTTCGGTTTGGTTTATAGAAAATTATCCGGATAGCTTCAGGATAATGAAGGAGGATAAAAAATATTGTGAAAGGTTTAATTAGATTGTTGGTTGTGCTAAAAAGCCTACAGCCCCATAGGGCAGGGATTTCTCTGTTGCTACATCGGCATTTTTGATAAATTACCTGACAATTGAAAAAATAGTAATAATCAACTCAACAACTCAACGACTCAACTTTTACATCAAACTCATTTAATCTTGACATCCTGCATTTATTAAAAAGCATTACATTTGCATATTTATTATAAGGCTCCGTAGTTCAATTGGATAGAATAACAGATTCCGGTTCTGTAGGTTGGGGGTTCGAGTCCCCCCGGAGTCACCTGAAATATAAGCACCCCATAAAAAAGATTATTATGGGGTGCTTTCTTTTTGCCGGGAAAAACTAGGGGCAAAGACCACCACGAGTTACCGCTCTACATTAAATATCCATAAATTTGTTTATGATCTTCCAGCAGGGTAGAATAATCTTATGTACATGGTTGTTTGGTACACGCATGGTTAATAATGTTTTTTTACAACAAACTTTTTTAAGAATTATTAAGAAACAGTCAAAAACTGATTGTATACTTTTGTTATTCCAATTTTCCATTCACCTTATAATTATAATTTAAAATTTAGGCATAAAAAATTTGACGGGGTGGCTTTTGTAAAATAGAACTTTTACACTCCTAAAACTATAATTGTTGTTTCCTTTCATTTATTATTAAAACAATTTCATGTTTTACGTGTTTATATAAAGAAATTCAAACCATATGAATAAAAAAATTAGACCATATCTAACAGCACTACTGGTAATCGTTATAGCGGGCATTGTATTTTATCCCAAGCTAAGACCTTTATTTTCGGGTTCTCAGGATGATCCAGGTGTTTTAGAACGCGGAGGTCCTCAGGCTTTAAATGTTGATGCTCTTATAATAAATCAACAGCGTATGGTTGAACTTATCAACAGTTCAGGCACGTTAATGCCTGACGAGGAAGTGGACCTTTCGTTTGAGACATCGGGGAAAATAGTTAATCTAAACTTTGAAGAAGGTTCCCGGGTAGCTGAAGGCCAGTTGCTCGCCAAGATAAATGATTTGCCATTGCAGGCACAACTGCTGAAGTTGCAAGCCCAGAAAAAGTTGGCTGAAGAGCGTGAATATCGCCAGCGAAGTTTGCTCTCGCGTGATGCTATTAGCCAGGAAAGCTATGATCTGGCGGCAACAGAACTTCAATCTATTGAAGCTGATATTAAGTTAGTGCAAGCTAGAATTGCTGAAACCGAGCTCAGGGCACCATTTGATGGAATTATAGGGTTACGGCATGTGAGTGAAGGAGCGTTTGTTAATGTCAACACTCAAATTGCCCGACTAATAAAAAGCAATCCATTGAAGATTGAGTTTGCTATTCCTGAAAGATATTCCGGTGAGATCCAACCGGGCTTTCCTCTCCGTTTTTTCATTGATGGTGTTTCCGATACTCTTGTTGCCCGTGTATATGCTGTTGAGCCAATGGTTGATATTCGCACACGTAATATTGTAGTAAGGGCTCGTTATTATGATCCTCACGAACGTATAAAGCCCGGGCGCTTTGTTTCAGTTCAGCTGGAGTTGTCTGAAATTAATAATGCCATTGCTATTCCGACGGAAGCATTGATACCTGAAATGGAAGGCGACAGGGTTTTCGTATACCGATCAGGTGTGGCGGAATCAGTAGATGTTAATACCGGTCTCAGAACAGAGGATTTGATTCAAATTACCGATGGACTGTATCCGGGCGATACGCTTGTAACCACAGGTATTTTGCAGGTCCGCCAGGGCATGCCGCTTACTTTAGATAATATTTTGTAAACAATGATCTGCTAATGAGTTTATCTTCTTTAAGTATACAACGACCGGTACTGGCTACCGTTTTTACCATAGTTATCTTGCTTTTCGGATTTGTGGGCATGACTTTCCTTGGCGTAAGGGAGTTTCCCAGTGTTGATCCACCAATAATATCTGTCAGGACTTCCTATCCCGGTGCCAATTCTGATGTTATTGACGCACAGGTCACGGAACCATTAGAGCAGGCTATCAATGCAGTTCCTGGCATACGGACAATAACGAGTGTAAGCCGGCAAGGCGGTAGTAATATCACGGTTGAGTTTGAATTAAGTGTTGATATGGAAACGGCAGCCAACGACGTACGCGATAAGGTTGCCCAAGCCCAGCGCAGGTTGCCGCGTGATGTGGACCCCCCGGTGGTATCTAAGGCTGATGCTGATGCCAGCCCTATTATGTTCATAAATATTCAAAGCGACAGGCGGTCATTGGAAGAACTTTCAGAAATTGCCGAACTTTCTTTTCAGGAGAGAATACAAACAATTGATGGGGTTAGTTCTGTTCCAATATGGGGTCAACGCAGGTGGAGTATGCGGTTGTGGATGGACCCCGCAAAACTTGCAGGATATAATCTAACTCCTTTGGATGTGCGCAACGCTATTGCCAGGGAAAATGTTGAACTGCCTTCGGGCAGTATAGAAGGAACAACCACAGAATTAACTATTCGTACGCTTGGACTGCTTACTACTCCTGATGAATTCAATAACCTTATTATCAGGCAGGAAGACGACAGGGTTGTACGATTCATAGATGTCGGAAGAGCCGAACTGGCTTCGGAAAACCTGCGCAGCATTTTAATGCGTGACCGGATTCCAATGTTGGGTGTAGCTATTATCCCACAGCCAGGATCTAATCATATTGAAATAGCAGATCAGGTATATGAGCGATTGGAACATATAAAAAGAGACCTTCCTGATGATGTTTTCTATCAAATAGGATTTGATAATACTACCTATATACGTTCGTCTATCACCGAAGTGAGAAACACTATTTTTATTGCATTCACACTGGTGCTTATTATTATTTTTCTGTTTTTGCGTGACTGGCGTACTACACTAATACCTGTAATGGTTATTCCGGTTTCATTGGTGGGTTCGTTTTTTATAATGTATATTGCCGGCTTCACAATAAATGTGTTAACTCTTCTTGCTGTTGTATTGGCTATTGGGCTTGTGGTCGATGATGCTATTGTGATGATGGAAAATATTTATGTTAAAATTGAAAAAGGTTTAACACCAAAGCAGGCAGGCTTGCAGGGAGCGCAAGAAATTTTCTTTGCCATAATAGCTACTACTATTACCTTAGTTGCGGTATTTATACCTATAGTGTTTCTTGAAGGCATGACTGGACGGCTCTTTCGAGAGTTTAGTATAGTTATTGCAGGAGCAGTGGCTATTTCTTCGTTTGTTGCTCTGACTTTTACACCCATGATATCTACCAAGATCCTCAAACAGAGAACTAAACGTGGCGCATTTTATCATAAGACGGAAGGATTTTTCCGTTCTCTGAATAATTGGTATAATGTAACGCTGGATAAATTCCTTTCAAGACGCTGGCTAACTTTTGTTGTGCTTGCCGGGGCTGTAGGACTTATAATATTGCTCTATAGCAATATTCCTGCAGAAATGGCTCCCCTTGAAGACAGGTCTCAAATAAGGATTAATGCACAAACGCCAGAAGGAGCTACTTTTGAATTTACTCGCGATTATATTTTTGATGTGGCGGAGATGGTAATGGAGGAAGTTCCTGAAGAGCTGGAAGGGGTTATTTATATGGTGTTTGGTTCATGGGCAAATGTCAGGGTTATTTTGGCTCATCCTTCTGAACGTGAGCGAAGCCAGCAGGAAATAGCAGATCACCTGTCAGAAAAAGTTAGCAAAATGACTCGTGCCCGTGCTTTTGTTATGCAGCAATCAACTTTTGGTGGACGACGCTCTGGAATGCCGGTACAGTTTGTTCTGCAGGCACAGTCTATTGACAGGCTCAGAGAGGTGTTGCCGGAGTTTATGGAAAAGGTTGACGACAGCAATATTCTGAGAATGGCAAACGTAAATCTCAGGTTTACAAAACCCGAACTTCAGGTTACCATTAATCGCGATAAAGCCAATCTTATGGGAGTTTCCACCCAAAATATAGGTCAAACATTGCAACTTGCACTTTCAGGGCAAAGATTCGGTTACTTCTTTATGCATGGCAAACAGTATCAAATATTGGGCGAGCTGGCAAGGGAAAACCGTAATAAACCTCTTGATTTAAAATCGCTCTATGTACGTAATCATCATGGAGAAATGATACAGCTTGACAATTTAGTGAGCTTGCAGGAACAAACTGCACCACCCCAGCTTTATCGTTATAATCGTTTTGTGTCGGCTACTGTATCTTCCGGTTTAGCACCGGGATATACTATCGGCGATGGAATTGATGAGATGCACCGCATTGCGGATGAGGTTCTGGATGACTCATTTCGCACTGCATTGGCAGGGGACTCCCGCGACTTCCAGGAAAGTGCCACCAGCCTGATGTTTACATTCCTTTTAGCCCTAATTCTTATCTTCTTGGTGCTGTCAGCACAGTTTGAAAGTTTTAGGGACCCGTTAATTGTTATGATGACAGTGCCTCTTGCATTGACCGGCGCTTTATTTTTTATGTGGTACTTCGGTATTACGATGAACATATTCAGCCAGATTGGGATTATAATGCTCATCGGGCTTGTTTCAAAAAACGGTATTTTGATGGTAGAGTTTGCAAACCAACGCAAGCAAAAAGGATTTGAAAAGCTGGAGGCAATTAAATACGCTGCAGCAGCTCGTTTTCGTCCTATTCTTATGACAAGTCTTTCAACTATTTTGGGGGTATTGCCTCTAACATTAGGTATGGGTGAGGGAGCCCAGGGCCGAATAGCAATGGGTGTCGCCGTTATAGGCGGTCTGATGATCTCTACATTCCTTACTTTATTTGTTGTGCCTGCCGTTTATTCATATGTTTCAAGCTCAAAAAAGAATATTAAAGATGAAGAGATTAAACCTGCTATTGATTAATGCTTTTTTATGTTTATTTGTTACAATTAATGTTCAGGCTCAGCAAGAACTTACCTTAAATGAGTTTGTTGAGATAGCACTTGAACAGAATTACTCAATACGTATTATGGAAAACCATGAACGTATTGCTGGTAATAACTTTAGCCTTGGTAATGCTGAGCTTTTGCCTTCCTTGTCTATGAGGTCTTCTTTTGCCGGCAACCTTAACAATTCTGACCAGAGTTATAGTGATGGCTCGGAAGCAGGCTTGCGGAGCATTCATAATACCACAGCCAACATGGGATTACAAGCCAACTGGATGCTTTTTGATGGATTTCGAGGACAATTAAGATATAAGCAACTGTCTGAACTGAAAGACCTTTCCGAGATAAACACGCGAGTTTCTATCGAGAACATGGTGGCACAGCTTGCTTCGGAATATTATTTCTATATTCAACAAAAACAACAGTTTAACAATCTGCAGTATGCGGTCGATCTTTCTCGTGAGCGGGTGCGTATTGAAGAGGAGCATTTTCTTCTGGGCTCGGGATCAAAAGTGCAATTGCTTCAGGCACAGGTTAATTTAAATGCCGACAGTTCACGCCTGGAAAGACAATACGAGGTTCTTCGGGCTTCGCAAATAAGGCTTGGTGAGATCATTGTTGCTGAAGATCTTGCCTCTGCCAGTGTTCCGGCTGATACAAGTATAAATGTTAACCCGGATCTGGCTTACGATGAATTATTAAACCAATCTTTAAATCAAAATGCAAACATCTTGTCAGCAAAACAAAATCTTACAATTTCGGAATATGATTTGGACATGACAAGATCTCAACGATACCCTTACCTAAGCATGAATACCGGGTACGGATATACCCACAATACATATCAAAGCGGGTCAATGACTGATCAGCAAACATGGGGCATGAATTATTCTCTCACCCTGGGAGTAAACATTTATGATGGGAGAAATCAGCATAGGCGGCAAAGTAATGCCCGTATTGATATGGAAAACAAGAACCTAATCCTGGAACGAACTGTGCAAGAGGTTACTGCCGACCTAATAACAATTTACAATGCATATACAAATCACTTGCGCATACTGGATCTTGAAACACAAAACCTTGAAGTAGCCAGAGAAAACCTTGATATCGCCTTTGAGCGTTACCGCCTGGGCGCACTTTCCGGCTTTGAGTTGCGCGAAGTCCAGAAAAACCTCCTTGAAGCTGAAGAAAGACTACTTTCTATTCAATACCAGGCCAAAATGGCTGAAATAAGCTTGATGCAAATAGCGGGCAGAATATTGGAATGTAAATGATGCTTAATTACTTATAAAACAAATTGTAAGATTCTTGAAAGCAAAAGAATATTTCTTTTTACCATTTTCCCCATATGTTGTATATTATAAAAAGATTGTAAAGAAATGTTATATCTTTATAGTATAATTTAACAGTGTTCTACACTAGTATTTTAATAAAATAATATAAACATACTATTCTCAAAATGAAATCAATACTTTTGTTAATAATCTTTTCTGTTTGTATATATTTTACCGGCTCTTCGCAAAATGTTGTTATAGTGATAATTGACGGAGCCAGGTATACTGAAACATTTGGAGATCCTGATTTTACTTATATTCCATATATGGCCGAATTGGCCGAAAACGGAGCCTATTTGAATAATATGTACAATAAACATCAAACCTATACATCCCATGCTATTCCTGCTCTCTGGACAGGTGGATGGGGCGGATCTTATAATATTACCTACCAGGGAAGAGAAACACAAGCAACTGTTAATCCAACAATTTTTGAATATTTCAGAAAACAAAAAAACGCCAATCCTGACGATTGTTTTTACATATTGAAATATATCAGCAATTTATGGTTACAGAGTTTTCATTCTGATTATGGGCCCGATTACTGGCCTCAAACATTAAGTGATGGCTCAACTGACAATGATGTCCTGGCAAATACACTTGAAGTGATTGATAATCATAAGCCACAGTTAATGTATGTATATCTTGCAGAAGTTGATAAAGCAGGGCATTCGGGTGATTGGCAAGCATATACTTCTGCTATTCAAAATGCTGATGAAATTGTAAATACTTTATGGAATACTTTACAAGAAGATGATTTCTACAAGGGTAATACTACTATGATTGTAACCAACGATCACGGAAGGCACGATTACGATTTCTCAGGCCATGGATGTTCCTGTAATGGATGTCAACATATTATGTTTCTGGCAATGGGCCCCGACATTAAAAATGATTACATTTCCCACCAGGAGTATGAACTTGCCGATGTTGCGGTAACTGCTGCCTATCTGCTTGACGTAAATCCGGAATATGCTACAGGAATAGTGATTGAAGATATTTTTAAAACATCAAATGTAAATGAGTATAAAAAAGTTGTTGATATAATATATTTTGATAATAGAATTCACTTTGAACTTGATAGCCCTGAAAGAGTAACTTTAGTAGTTTATGATCTGCTTGGCCGCGAAAAGGAGGTGCTTGCTCAAAACGAATTGTGCGAAGGGGTAAATAGTTTTAGTGTTTCAAGCATTCAGCAAAGTGGTATATATATAGCAAGATTGCAGCTCGGAACTTCAATAATCACCAAAAAATTTTTTATTAAATAAACTTGATCAATTTTTTAAATATGACATGATACTTTTAAAAGAGTTCATGTTGCTGCTATCAAATTTGCTGCCCGACAGCCACTACTGAAAATATTTTAAATAATAAAAAATTATATAT
>SLSZ01000060.1 GCA_007130125.1 Bacteroidales bacterium | reverse complement strand
GTTGATGTATTTGTTTATTCCACAGTGGTTTCCGACCCCCCCGATACTCCCAGAATAAGAGTAATGATAGAGGATATAGACAACCCGGATATAAGCGGGGCTTCCTCCCCGCTTAGCGTAAGGGGAGCCGTTGTCAGACCCTATACCGATCCCGACACAGGCGATAGAATGGGCCCCGCCGAGGTTTTCCAGGACGGAACTAATATGCTTATGGAAAGGCTGGATATTTTTACCAATGAGGGAGACGCCGAGTGGTACAGAATGAGAGTTGACCTTAACCAGGCTATTCCCCATGCCGCCTCGCATGAAGACGTGACTGCGGTGCGCCTGTGGCTGGACGGAGACGGCACCGGCCGCTTTACCCATCCGGATGAGCATGCGCCTAACAATGAAAACGAGTCATCGCCCGATGTGTTCCTGGCCTCTTCAACTTTTGATTCCTCCGGAAACGCCTTTCTGGACCTGGATCCCGATCAGATTGTGGGAGAGACTCCCCGCCGCTATTTTATAACTCTTGATGTGGATGAATACGCCCAGCCGGACAGATATGTCCAGCTCAGGTGGGAAAAAGGCCATTTTTCCGGAACCGGCAGGTGGAGCACATGGGGAGCGCAGGTTGCCGACAATAATTTTGACATATACACTCCCACCGCGGTAATAAGAACAACTCCCGGGGATGTAATAGCGATTTCAAATGCTTCCTATGATTCCGGCAGCTACGCGGAAGATTTCGGGAATGAAAAATTCGAGCTGGTCTATGACACCCAGACCATACTGCAGGCATCCAGGCACGTGGGTTTCATGAGGCTGGACATGTTTACCACCCGGTACACCATTGACTGGTCAGAGATACTTGTGACAAAAACGGGAGACCTTCCGGACGAATATATTGAGAATATAAGAATTTACAGAAACAGGGGAGAAGAAAGAGAATTCCACCCGGATGTTGACGAACTTATATCAAGCGGAGCAGATTACTTCGGAGAATACGAGCCCGGCGTGGCCCAAATAACCCTTAGGAATCCCTCCAACCGCTCCCAGCAGCGGCCGCAGACAATTACCACTTCCACCCAGACCTATTTTATAGCCATGACCATAGACCCCTCGGCTCCCATAGGGGCAAGAGTGGGCTTGAGAGTAGATTCCCGGGTTAACATAAGGGCCCTGGACATAGCCGGAAGAAACAGGGTGGCGGCTTACTGGGACAGAAACAGAAACGGCGAGCAGGATGAGAACGAGCCGGACCTTTTCCCCATAGAAACCCAGAGACCGGAAATAGAACCCACGGTTGACACTCTCCTGATAGACTGGGATGTCTCGCCCGGAAATGTTACCCAGGGAGACAGAAACCGGGTATTCGGCGTGCTTAATCTTAATTCCGACGCCCATTCGGTAGGCTGGCAGGGCCTGAGGGTTGATAAGACCGGCACCCTTCCGGACTCGGACATAAATGCGGTGAAAGTATGGCACTGGGTATCAGGTTCCACCACTGCTCTGGGCTTCCCCCGGGTGGAAGAGTCAACCAATACTCCCACCGGCCTCAGAGATCGCCTGGTTTCAAGCGGCTACGACCTCTTTTCCTCTTCTTCGGCCCATATACAGTTTCCCGAGGAGAGGTGGCAGGACTTGCGGACAGACAGAAAGACATACCTTATCACTATGGACATAGACGCTTTTGCGGATGAAGACGCGAATGCGGGCTTGAGAATTGAAGGTAAGGATTACTTTAGCGTATCCTGGCCGAATCTGGTTGACGATGACCAGCTCCCGATAAGCATTCCCACCAAAGAGGTGAACCCCTATGCCGATACGGTAACTGTTTTCTCTGAAGACGCCACCCATCTTATTGATGACGGGCTGCTTATCCAGGGGGGAAGAAATTTGCCGATTATAAGAATGAGCATGAATACGGACCTTTCCTATGCATGGTGGAAAGATTCTGCGGACGACCCGGCACTTACCGTGCATCAGCACGGAAGCGCCTCTGACGATTCCATAGTTGAAGTCAAACTCTGGTACGACAAAAGCGATGACGGAGTTCTGCGCCCCACTCAGGATATTCTTGTTTCTACGGGCAATGTGTTTTATGACGGCGTATGCGAGATAAACATAAGATCCGAAAAAGCTCAAATGATGCTGGAAGAGGAAGACTTCTATGTAACTGAGATTCTTCCCCGGACAAAGAGGTTTTTCATTACCCTGGACATAGCTGAAGCCGCTTCTCCCGGAGGCACTGTCAGGCTTTCAATAGAAGAGCCCGGCCAGTTTGTTTTTCCCGAAGTTTCCGGAGAAGGGGCAGGCGAGGATAATTTCCCCTTTGAAACAAATGAACATGAACTCGTGGCTTCTCCCAGGGTGGTTACGGTGTATCCCCGGGACGAAGCTCCGGATAACATATACCAGGGCTCCCGGGATGTGCTGGTAAAAACTCTCAGAATGCAGTCTTCGGGTTATGAGGTTGAATGGAATGAACTGATGATAGCGCGCACCGGCAGCGACGGCGATTCCGATTCGGATATACGCACGGTTAAGCTCTACAGAAACATACATGACGAAAAGAAC
>SLSZ01000206.1 GCA_007130125.1 Bacteroidales bacterium | reverse complement strand
TGTTTGAATTGACGATTTGAGGCTTTAAGATTAAAAAAATCTTCTATTAAAACTGTATTTCTTTATTGATATTATTAGTAATTTTACGCCAAAATAATTTTTCCGGGGTAATTTATAATTTTAGCACTATTTTTGCTGTATTGGTTTTTAAAATGATCATTTTATTACCACAAAGAAATTTAAATAATACTATATAAATAACTAAATCAGAAAAAAAAAAAAAAATAAGTACTTTTTTGTTGTTGATAACATTTTCATTAACACTATTTTCTCAAACCCCTAAAAAGGTTGCTGTGTTTAATCCTGAAGGGAGTATAATGAATGATATTAAGCATATTGTACGTGAGGAGGTTAGCAATGCTATTGTAAATACTCCAAACTATTCGGTTGTTGAGCGTTCCATGATCGAGAAAGTCCTGGAGGAAACCAAGTTTCAGATGGGAGGCCTGGTAGATGATTCACAGATCAGTGAACTTGGGCGCATGATGGGAGCCGATTATGTTTGTTATGGATCGATTTCAATGCTTGGCTCTAATTATTATGTGTCATTAAAAATGGTTGATGTTATTACTGCAAGGGTTATAATGCAACGTACAGGAACCACGCAGGAGGGCTTGAATGATTTGGTTGCTGTTACTGAGAACTTAGCTTATCAGCTGGTAAACATTACAGGCCGTGAAACGCCAAGGCCCGCAGAACGAACTGTTGCCAAAACACCTGGCATACCTGGCAGTAAAATGGTCGCTTTGGTTGGTGTAAGGCCCGAACCAAATGACCCTGTTGCAAAGACTATTACAGATCATATATCGAATAAGCTTAGCCAAAAATATAGCGTAACCGTAGCCAACTCAACCATTTCAGGTACGGTGCGTACTATTTGCCGAAATGCAGTCGAAAATCACCAAGCAGGGTATGTCTTATTGATTACTCTCAGCTATAGCGGCCGTACTTTTGCATACGAGGCGGAGCTTTTTGATACTGAAACCGAAAGAAGAGTCTTTCCTAATGTTGATAAAAAATTATCCAGAAGGGATTACAGCGAACAGCAACTTGCTGAGGAAATATGGAGAGTATATGAGAGTGCGCTAATGCGCAATTAATATAATCGTTTTATGATTTGAAAAAAGCCCCGTCAAATTTTTGGCAGGGCTTTTTTTATAAACGGTTTTATAAAATGTTTCTAGTCAATATTTTCCAATACTGCATTTGATATTGTTTCCGAAAGTTCACGGCCGGCCTGGCGCGCAGCTTCAAGAAATGAGTTTTTATGGCCTCCCTTTACCGAAAACCTATCCCGGTAAATGTTTGTTTGCGAAGCAGTTCTTGTGAGCTTAACATCTGCGTCTAAATAGCTGAAGTATATACCGTGAGTTTCATTAAACTCACGGGCATTTGCGTTTATTTCCAGTACCCATTCGGCATCCTCCGCAGAGTTCACAAAGTTGAAGTTTCCTGAGGAAATCAAACCTTTAACGCTGTTTTTAATGTTATTTTGCGATTCTCCAAAAATGTTTTCATTTGAAATAATACAAATGCTTATTGCATTTGACAGACGGATAAGTGCATCGTTAATTGTTTTTTGAGCGTGATTAATTTCATCAACCATATATTTCGGACCTTCCACATTATCAATAGCTATTAATAAGCCACGCGCAAAGGCTATATCTGCAAATACCGGTATGGCGCTTTCATAGTGTGCCAGTGCGGTTACTTTTTTCAATTCTTCCTCATATTGCCAGGCCTGATCTATTATATTGTTTATTTTTTGAAGTTCCATTTGTATCCTGGCCTTATAATAACCGATCACTTCAAACTTGTTGGCATGTGCAAGAGCATAAACCATCTGTTCCGTTTCATCATAATAGGTTTCAACGTTTACGCCTGAAATAGCCATGTATGATTCTGATTTTGAGTGTATCTGGAAGTGTTCGTTGTATGTATGCTGGCCGTCGTGGTTAAAATTTTCCGAAAAGCTTTCAATGGTACTTTCGATAGTGCTCAAAACTGTTAAACTAAGGTTTGCACGGGCTATTTCACTGATTCTCTCAACAGCCTCACCTACAGTTTCATCAGGGCTTTTATCATCAAAGGCGAAGTCTCTCAAAAAAGAGCTGGCGGGGTAATTCTGATCACGCCAACCTTCGTTCAGCCAAAAAGGTTTACTTTGGGAATGCAAACCGGCAGGGACAAGTAAAACCCCCGTAATGAAAAATATTAAAAACGGTTTTAAAATAATTGTTTTTTTATTTGCAAGGTCGCTGATCTTTTTTAAGTATGGTTTATTGTTCATCAAAAGTCCTCCTTTTAGTAAATATGAATTAGTGATATTGAAATGCAAAAATAACAAAATACCGTTATGGTAGATTGAGTATTTTTTTAGATGTATTTGCAATTTGTTTAGAATAATTGTAAACAATATACGTGCCAAACGATGGTATGATATAGTTTGTGAAATGTTTACAAATCAAAAAGCATTTATTAACAAACAATTTATTTTCATTTTTTTTGTTTTTTAGGAAAAGAGTAATCATGTTTTTTATATATTCGCATTCGCTATAATAATCAGGGATTTATTTTTTGTTAAAGACGGTGTTTAATCAATTTTTGGGTTTAGTTTTGCAGCTAATTAATAAAATTAACAGATACAACTAATAAACAATTTAAAGATGGATTATTACAAGAAGCTTAATAACATAATAGGCTGGGGGATTTTTGGTGTGGCCTTATTGGTATATTTGTTCACACTTGAGCCAACGGCCAGTTTTTGGGATTGCAGTGAGCGTATTGCTACTGCTTATAAGCTGCAGATCCCGCATCCTCCGGGTGCTCCGTTGCTACAGATGATGTCGCGTGTGTTTTCATTATTATCTTTCGGTGATGTAACAATGGTAGCTTTCTGGATCAATTCCATGTCGGCAGTCATGAGTGCATGCTCGGTGATGTTATTGTTCTGGATTATTACCATGCTTGGCAAGAGGATAGTAACACTGAATTATGAATTGGACAAGCCACGCATGTGGGCAGTTTTTGCAAGTGGTATTGTTGGTGCGCTGGCATTGACTTTTTCAGATTCTTTCTGGTTCAACGCCACTGAGGCTGAAGCTTATGCTCCGTCATTGTTCTTTACCGCAGTGGCTTTCTGGGCAATCTTAAAATGGGAAGCTTCCGAACATGAAGCTGACTCACATAAATGGATAGTATTTATAGCGTTTATAATAGGACTATCCATTGGTGTCCATCTGCTTAGTTTGCTTACAATCCCTGCAATAGTATTTGTATATTATTTCAAAAAATATAAACCTACAAAAAAAGGCATTTTCGCAACAGCAGTTGTTGCAATAGCTTTATTAGTAATTATTCAGGGTATTATTATTCCGGGAGTCCTCACCTTAGACTGGTGGTTTGAGTTTTTCTTTATTAATGTGATAGGGCTGCCATTTCACTTTGGTACACTTATTTTCTTTATTGTGCTGATCTCTTCTATCGCTTATGGTTTATACTATACGCATAAGAAGAATAAGGTGTTGTGGAATACAGTTATTCTATGCTTTACATTTATTGTTATAGGCTATTCGTCATTTCTGATGCTGGTAATACGCAGTAATGCAAATCCTCCGATAAATGAGAATGCACCTGTAAATGCTGTTGAGCTCAAAGCTTATCTTGGGCGTGAGCAATATGGTGACTGGCCTTTGTTATATGGGCCATATTATAATGCTCCGATTATAGATGTGGAGGATGGATCACCAAAATACAGTAAGGATGAGGATGCCGGTAAATACGTGGTAACAAATCCCCGCAAAGGTTCAGAATATGTTTATGATCCTGATTTCCTGACGGTATTTCCGAGGATGTATAGCCGGGCCCGTCAGATGCACGTGCAGGGGTATGAGAGATGGGGAGATGTGCAAGGTAGGCCCGTTAGGGTTCAAAGACATGATGGCTCCACAGACATAATCAACAAGCCTACTTTCGTGGAAAACATGAGGTTCTTTTTCAGGTATCAGTTGGGCCATATGTATTTAAGGTATTTTATGTGGAATTTTGCCGGCAGGCAAAACGATGAACAAGGCCATGGAAGCCCGCTCGAGGGCAACTGGATGTCGGGAATACCATTCCTCGACCAGATAAGGCTGGGGCCGCAGCATAACCTCCCCGAAAGTATAACATCAAACCCGGCGCATAACAAATTTTATATGCTGCCATTGCTACTGGGATTAATAGGGTTGATATACCACTGGCAAATGCATAAAAAGGATACCCTCGTCATAGGGCTGTTGTTCTTTATGACAGGCATTGCTATCATTTTATACCTGAACCAAACCCCTTATCAGCCCAGGGAGCGTGACTATTCCTATACCGGTTCATTCTTCGCGTTCTCCATATGGATAGGATTGGGTGCCCTGGCTCTTATTGATGCGCTTTCTAAAAAGGTGAATTTCAAAGCCTCAATAGCTATTGTTACGGTGGCTTGCCTGTTGCTTGTGCCGGGAATAATGGCTAAAGAAGGGTGGAGCAACCACGACAGGTCAAACAGAACAACCGTAATTGACGTTGCGAAAAATTACCTCGAAGCATGTGCGCCAAACGCCATATTGATCACAGAAGGAGATAATGATACTTTCCCGCTTTGGTATGCACAAGAAGTAGAGGGCGTGAGAACAGATGTGAAAATAATTAATTCAAGCCTGTTTAATACCGACTGGTATATTGATTATATGGCCAGGAGAAAGTTCTACGATGCCGAACCGTTGCCAATGTCCATGAAACCTGAACAATACAGGGATGGCACACGTGATGCCGTTCTGATAGACAGAAATCCCAATATTGAAGGCTATAGAAACCTGCGTGAGATAATTCGTTTTGTCACAAGCGAAGACCCAAGGGCTAAAACCCGGACAATAAGGGGTATGGAGAATTACATCCCAACAAGTAAGTTTCGCCTACCGGTGGATTCTGCTACAGTAGTTGACAATGGAACTGTTCAGCCGGAAGATGCTCACCTTATTGTGGATGCCATTGAATGGGAATTCCCGGAATCAATGATTCATAAAGGCCAGCTGGCATTGTTGGACTTTCTGTCGGTAAATAATTGGGAACGCCCCGTTTATTTTGCTATTACCACAAGCAAAGGTGTATATATGGGCCTTGAAAACTTTTTCCAGCATGAAGGCATGGTATACAGGCTCGTACCTATACACACGCCAGATGAAGGGTTTATTCATGGAAGAGTAAATTCTTCAATATTGTATGATAACCTGATGAACAAGTTTGAATGGGGTAATTTGGATGACCCAAGTCTTTATCTTAACGAGGACAACAGAAGGATTACTTATCACTACAGAAACATCTTCACTAATCTTGCTGATAAGCTTATTGAAGAGAACAAACTTGACTCCGCTGTGACTGTGCTGGACAGGGTTGTTGAAATGTTGCCTGAAGAAAACTCACCCTACGATGTAGCCATGATGTTTATTGCTGAACTGTATTATGAAGCAGCCGACAAAATGCGCAGCAAAGCAAAGGACGAAGATGTATATACTGATCAGGGCAGTGAAGAATTTGAAAAGGCAAATACTATCTACGCCAGGCTGCTGGAGCTTTATGATCAGAATATGAACTATTACTTTACCTTCACAGGCAGGCAGGCTAACCTGATAGAAAGAGACAAAAGTCAGGCTGTTGGAATTGTCAGAAGAATCCAACATATGGCTCAAGAATACGGTCAAGATGAAATATCAGAAAAAGCTGAGGAGATAGTTGATGTATATTACCATGACCACTATATGAGAGGGTATTAATGTGGTGTAAAGACTGAATTTGATCAGCATTATTTCACGGGAGAATTATTTTTCTTGCTGAAGTCAAATTTAATAGCATTTTTAATGTAAGTTGAGCGATTTGCAGCTTTGATTAGATCGCTCAACTTATATTTTAATTAACCGGCCAGTATTGGTTTAAGTAAGAAAAGTTGTTTGTAATAGTTTAATAGTAAGTGTAAACAATCTGTGAATTGAAATTGATATACCATAACACAAAATTTATTAAATCTAATAAACGATAAATAAATAAATTTTCCGGATATTTTTGTGTTAAGTAATATTTTTTGTATTTTTGCACCGCAATTGTATGGGAATTTTTGAAAAAGGGGGCAATTAAGTCCCCTATTTTATTACTTATATGGTATGCAAGGGAAAAAGAAAATTGTAAATATTATTGAAGATTATTTTGCGGGGTCCGGCAAGTATTTGGTTGATATAAAGATCACTCCGCAAAATAAGGTAATGGTCTACATAGATGGTGATAAAGGTGTTACCATCTCTGACTGTGCCGATCTTAGCAAGCATATTGAGAAGTTTTTTGACCGTGATGTGGAGGATTTTGAGCTGGAAGTTTCTTCAGCAGGAGTAGGAAAACCATTAATGATAACAAGGCAGTACCTAAAAAATATTGGAAGAAAAATTGCAATTTTAACACATGATAATCAAAAGATAGTGGGTAAATTGCTAAGTGTAGATGAGGAGAATAATGGCCTGGAGATTGAAATTATTGATAAAAATGCTTCTAAAAAAAAGAAAAGCAAGCAAGATCAGGAGAGTAAAAACATATTTATAAGTTTTGAAGATATAAAAGAGGCAAAAATAAAAGCAGAGTTTTAATTGCTTGATTTGTCCGTTTGAAAATAAACATAATAGATTTTATAAAATAAGAAAATGGAAAATATTAATCTTGTTGAATCCTTTTCGGAGTTTAAGGAATTCAAAAACATCGAGCCGTCTACCATGATGGTCATTTTAGAAGATGTTTTTAAGAACATGTTGATGAAGAAATATGGACCGGATGTGAACCTTGACATTATTGTTAATGTTGAAAAAGGTGACCTTGAGGTATGGCTTAACCGTGTTATTGTTGATGATGACGAGGTTGAAGACCCCAACACACAAATTGCATACAGTGATGCAATTAAGATTGAACCGGATTTTGAGATAGGAGAAGAAGTTTCGGAGCCGGTAAAGATGAGTGATTTTGGAAGGCGTGAAATATTGGCTATCAGGCAAAACCTTGCCTCAAAGCTTATGGAACTCGAGAAGGACGAAATATACAAGAAATACCAGGAGCGCGTAGGGGAAATTGTTACAGCCGAAGTGTACCAGGTATGGAAAAAAGAAATACTGGCTCTCGATGACGAAGGTATTGAATTGATATTACCCAGGAACGAACAAATACCTTCCGACTTTTTCAGGAAAGGTGATACAATGAGAGCAGTGGTTTTAAAGGTTGAAATAAAAAATAACAATCCGTTGATAATATTGTCAAGAACATCTCCGGTTTTTCTTGAAAGACTTTTTGAACAAGAAGTACCGGAAGTATATGACGGACTTATAACCATAAAGAAAATAGTAAGGGTACCGGGCGAACGTGCCAAAGTAGCAGTTGAGTCGTACGATGAAAGAGTTGATCCTGTTGGAGCATGTGTTGGAATGAAAGGATCCAGGATCCATGGAATTGTCAGGGAACTGAAAAATGAGAACATTGACGTTATTAACTATACTACCAACACTTCGCTTTATATCTCAAGGGCACTCAGCCCGGCTAAAATTACTTCAACAAATATTGATGATGAAAACAACAGGGCCGAGGTATACCTGAAGCCCGACCAGGTTTCACTGGCTATTGGTAAAGGTGGTTATAACATTAAACTTGCAGGAATGCTCACCGGGTATGAAATAGATGTATATCGTGAAACTGACCCCGATGCAGAAGATGTTGACTTGTCTGAATTTTCAGATGAGATAGAAGAATGGGTTATTAATGAATTTAAAGCTGTTGGCTTGGATACTGCAAAGAGCATTCTTAATTTGTCAGTTGAAGATATGGTGAAGCGTACAGACCTTGAAGAGGAAACTATAAACGAGGTTATACGTATACTTAAAGCAGAATTTGATTAAAAAATATAACTTTGCTTTTTTTAAGGCTGGTTATATCTTAAAACTTAACACTTTATATGACTGAAGGCACAAAAACATTACGACTTAGTAAAGTTGCCCGAGAATTTAACATTGGGATTACTACTATCGTTGAGCACCTTAACAAGAAAGGGTTCAAGGTGGATAATAATCCTAATTCCAAGATTTCTGAAGAGGCCTATGAATTGCTTTTTAAAGATTTTCAGGCTGAAAAAAATCTTAAGGAAGCTACTCAGAAGGCAAGAATGAACGTTCTCAAGCGTGAAACTATCAGCCTGGATGACGAAAAAAAGGCGGCGGAAGAAGAACCGGAAGTTGAAAAAACTGATGAAAAAGAAAAGGATGAAGAACAGTCTAAAGAACTGTTCATTAAAGATATTAAATCTTCTTTGGACAAACCGGAAACTGATGAAGTTAAAACCGATGAAATAAAGCTTTCAGGACCTAAGGTTGTTGGTAAAATTGACCCGGATAAGTTCACTCCGGCAAAAACCAAAAAGACCGGCGAAGAAAAGGAAGACAAAAAGCAGGATGAAGCTAAAAAGAAAACTGAGAAGAAAAAGGAAGAGAAAAAAGCTGAAAAGAAGGACGAAAAGAAAGATAAAAAAGCTGATGAGCCTGAAGTAAAAGATAAAGAACCGGAAAAAGTTGAGAAAAAGCCTGTAGAGAAGGCTGAAGAAAAGCCTGCGGAAAAGGTTGAAGAAAAAGATAAAGAAAAAGTAGCAAAAAAGAAACCGGAAGAACAGAAAGAAGATACTTCAACTGAAAAAGATAAAAAGGAAGAAGAAAAAACCGTTTCGGACGATATCAAAATTGACGAGGAAAAACAGAAAGTTGATAAAGATAAAGACGAAAAGAAATCTTCTGAGGTTTATAAAACTGAGTTTCAGAAACTTGAAGGGCCGACTATCTTGGGTAAAATGGACCTTCCTTCGAAAAAACCTGTTGCATCTTCTTCTGACGAAGCCAGTTACAAAAAGCGTAAAAGAAAACGCATCAAGAAAGAAAAAACCCAGGAAACTAAAAAAGCTGAGGATAAACAAAAGCAAAAGCCTGCGGAGAAAAAGCCGAGACAGCAAAAGCCACCGGCTAAATCCAAGGGAAAACCTCATAGCAGAAGAGAATATCACAGGCCAGAGTTTTCTGAAGAAGAAATTTCCAAACAAATTCGTGAAACACTGGCATCGCTTAGCGGCACTAAAAGCAAATCAAAGGCTGCTAAATACAGAAGACAGAAGCGTGAACTAATTCAGCAACAAAGGCAAAAAGACCAGGAGCAGGTTGAATCGGGCGAAAAAACACTCGAAGTTACCGAGTTTATCTCTGCCAACGAACTGGCAAACCTAATGGATGTTAATGTTACTGAGGTAATACGGGTATGTATGAACCTTGGCCTGTTTGTGTCTATAAACCAAAGGCTGGATGCTGAAACAATTACTATTGTTGCTGATGAATTTGGTTATGAAGTAAACTTCGTTAGTGTTGATGACCAGGAGTTAGTTGAAGAAGAGCAGGATGATCCTGAAGATATGGAACCAAGAGCTCCTATTGTCACAGTGATGGGGCACGTTGACCATGGTAAAACATCTTTGCTTGACTATATAAGACACTCTAATATCATTGCTGGCGAGGCTGGCGGTATTACGCAGCACATCGGTGCCTATTCGGTTGAATTCGAAGATGATAAGTTTATCACTTTTCTTGATACGCCGGGACACGAAGCTTTTACCGCTATGCGTGCCAGGGGTGCCAAAATTACTGATGTCGCAATTATCGTTGTAGCTGCTGATGACAGCGTTATGCCACAAACAAAAGAAGCCATAAATCACGCATTGGCCGCAGGTGTGCCTATTATCATTGCAATAAACAAAATAGATAAACCTACAGCTAACCCCGATAAAGTGAAAGAAGAACTTGCAAATATTAATATCCTGGTAGAAGATTGGGGAGGAAAATATCAATGCCAGGAAATATCTGCAAAAGAAGGAAAAAACATTGACCATATACTGGAAAAAGTCCTGTTGGAAGCTGAAATGCTCGACCTTAAAGCTAACCCGAATAAGGAAGCTTCGGGGTCAGTCATTGAATCAATGCTTGATAAAGGAAGAGGCTATGTTGGTACTATACTGGTTCAGAATGGTACATTAAAAGTTGGTGATATGGTTGTGGCAGGTACCAATTACGGCAAAGTAAAAGCTATGTTCAATGAAAGAGGTATGAGAATCAAAGAGGCAGGGCCTTCTACTCCTGTGTTGATACTCGGATTGAACGGTGCACCACAGGCCGGTGAGAAATTCAACGTTATAAACGATGAACAAGAGGCCAAAAATATTGCTCTGAAAAGACAACAATTGATCAGGGAGCAGGGACTAAGAACACAAAAGCATATTACACTCGATGAAATAGGCCGGAGAATTGCTATTGGAGACTTCAAAGAGCTTAACATTATTGTTAAAGGTGACGTGGATGGCTCTGTTGAAGCTTTGAGCGATTCTATCCTTAAGCTTTCAACAGAAGAAGTACAGGTAAATATAATCCACAAAGCTGTTGGACCAATTACTGAAGGTGATGTGCTGCTTGCTTCAGCTTCAAACGCTATTATTATTGGCTTCCAGGTAAGGCCTTCATTGCCTGCCAGGAAACTGGCGGAACAGGAAGAGATAGATATCAGAATCTATTCTGTAATTTATAACGCCATTAATGAGCTAAAATCTGCTATTGAAGGTATGCTTGCACCTGAAATTGAAGAAAAGATAAATGCAAACCTTGAAGTCAGAGATGTCTTTAAGATTACCAAAGTAGGAACTGTTGCAGGTTGTTATGTGTTGGATGGTAAAATACATCGTAATTCAAATATTCGTGTTATTCGGGATGGCATAGTCGTCTATACCGGTAAGCTTGGCTCATTGAAACGCTTTAAAGAAGATGTTAAAGAAGTGCAGTCTGGCTATGAATGCGGACTGAACGTGGAAAACTTTAATGACATAAAAGTTGGTGATATCATTGAAGCATTTGAAACAATTGAGATAGCACGCAAACTTGAGTAAAAAAATATAAACATAAATATGATCGACCTTAAACTCAGTATTGACGGTGTTACTAATTTTGTAACACGCGAAGAAATTAAAATTTTTGAAAATGAAGCAAAGCACCATTTTCAAAATATTCAGGACAAAACAGGTGCAGGAAATGAGTTTTTGGGTTGGGTTGACCTGCCGGAACAGCTCGATGATGATCTGATTAACAAGATAAAAGAAGATGCCGGTAAGATCGCCGGCGAGTCTGATGTAGTTGTAGTTGCCGGCATTGGCGGCTCTTACCTGGGTGCAAAAGCAGCTATTGAAGCTCTGCAAGGTTATTTTGAATGCGGCAATGGAGACTCGAAAAAGCCGCAGATAGTCTATGCAGGGCATAACCTCGCGGAAGATTATCATTATGAGCTTCTGAATTACCTTGATGATAAAGACTACTCAGTGGTAGTAATATCAAAATCCGGTACAACAACCGAGACAGCTATTGCCTTCAGGCTTTTAAAAGCCCACCTTGAAAAAAAATATGGAAAGCCGGGTGCAAAAAGCAGGATCGTTGCAATAACCGATGCACAAAAAGGTGCATTAAGAGAGCTTGCCGATAAAGAAGGCTATTCAGCCTATACAATACCTGATGATGTAGGAGGAAGATACTCCGTACTAACACCTGTAGGGCTTTTCCCAATTGCAGCTGCAGGATATGATATAAATAAGCTGGTGGAAGGGGCAAGAAATATGAGAAGATTCCTGCTCAAAACAGATAGTTTTTTTGATAATCCTGCATTCATATACTCTTCAATTCGTAATATATTGTATAATAAAGGCAAGGTTGTTGAGATAATGGCTCAGTACCAGCCCAACTTATTTTATTTGGCGGAATGGTGGAAGCAGCTGTTTGGTGAAAGTGAAGGGAAAGAGAATAAAGGTATTTTCCCCGTCAGCGTGGGGTTTACCACAGATCTGCACTCTCTCGGTCAATATATTCAGCAGGGTAAAAGAATAATTTTTGAGACAGTTTTGTCTGTTGATAAAAGCAAAAAGAAATTAAATATACCAAGGGATCCCGAAAATTTTGACGGGCTGAATTTCCTTGGTGGCAAAAATGTTGGGTTCGTCAATTCAATGGCCGAGAAGGGAACTACTCTGGCTCATATAGAAGGTGAAGTACCTGTAGTCAAATTGTCAGTTCCGCTTATCAACGAAAAAAGCATAGGCGAGCTATTCTATTTTTTCCAGCTGAGTTGTGCTATAAGTGGTTATATGCTTGATGTTAACCCTTTTGATCAGCCGGGAGTAGAAGCATATAAATCCAATATGTTTGCTTTGATAGGCAAACCCGGCCACGAAGCTCGTATGAAGGAACTTAAAAAAAGAATTAAATAAAATAAAAGTTTTTTCCTTAGAATTTACCATTCAATACTTTCATGGATCCATTCATCGTCAGGCCAGTTTGAGGGATGAATATCAATAAATACCACAGTAGGGTAGATCATGGTGTCAAGTTCTTTTAAAAACTTCAGCCACTCATCCCAGTTATCTTCTGCTGTTCTTTTGCCTGTTTGGATCTGCTGCATGTCTTGCTGCTGGCCTTCCATATGTATTTGCGCTACTTCTTCGAGTAATGCCCTGGCCTCATCCATTCTGCCTTGTTGCATAAGGCGTTGAGCTTCAGCGGCTTTTTCTTCCGCTGTCATTACCTTACCGGCATCCTTGTCAAGCTCTTTAAGATATTCCCTGTACAATACCTCATCATTTGTAAGTTGTTTGCCGTCAACACCTCTCTTATCTGAATACCCGTAATGAGCCAACTCCAGATAACCATATTGCTTGCATAGATTGTTGACATCTTGCCGGCTATATTGATCCAATGCGTTTGCCATTTTGCGGAATTGGCCAAAGAATTCGGAAGTACAATTACGTCTTTCAAGAGTGCGGACACTTTTGACCGTAACGCCCGGACGCCTGGGAATATCGTAAACCTTTAACACACCTGATTTTTTGAAGTTTATCTCCATGAGATCAGCACGATATTCACTCCCTGCATCTACTTCCTGCATATCACCAATATGCTTTTTGTAAAAAGACAAAGCTTCTTCCACTGATAAAGATGTGAAAAATACCTTAGTGAAACCATCACCGCCACCACTAGGGCTGTTATGTAGCTTTGAAGCCCGGATCTCAACAGCGTCAGGTGGCTCGGGGGCAACAAGCTTGGATCCCTGAGAAAAAGCAGGTAAAATGGAAATACATGCAAATAACAATAAGCTTAACGTAGTAATGATTAATTTGTCCATTTTTGATTTGTTTGGTTTAACATTAATTGTTATATTTTGGTTTGTTTTTTAATGTTTACTACATATGGTAGTTTTTTTAAATGTATAAAAATTAATATCTTTAATTATGACTTTCTTTGTATACATTTGTTAAACAAATTTAAAAAATTATTGAAATAATTAAATAAACGGGATTAAAATTTTATGTATATTTTTGTTTATTAAATAACTCTATCGGTCGATATAAATAAACTTTAGTTACAAAGGCTCTAAACTGATATTTGTTGATGTATAAAAGCAGTAAAAACCATATAATATTATGAAAATTAGTGAATTGCTTTGTGCTATAAACGAACTGGCACCTTTTTCATTACAGGAAGATTACGACAACAGCGGCCTTTTAGTTGGTGACCCTGACAAAGAAGTTTCCAAAGGGTTGATAACACTTGATATAACGGAAGACGTACTTGATGAAGCGATGCAAAACAAGTGTGATGTAGTAATTTCACATCATCCCTTCATTTTTGATGGTTTGAAAAAGGTTACCGGGGAAAAGCCTGCAGAAAAATTACTTGTAAAAGCAATTAAAAATGATCTTTCTGTTATATCTGTACATACTAATCTCGACACTGTTTATTCGGGCGTAAACAGCAAGTTGTCCGAACTTATCGGGTTGGAAAATGTGAAGGTATTATCATCAAAAAAAGGTCTTTTAAAAAAGTTGGTTGTTTTTTGCCCAAAAGACCACTCGGATGATGTCAGGATGGCTATTTTTAAAGCCGGTGCAGGAAAGATTGGTGATTATGACTGGTGCAGCTACAATATCAGGGGGAAAGGAAGCTTTCGTGCCGGCGAAGGTGCTAATCCCTTTGTAGGCAATGTAAATGAGCTGCATTACGAAGAAGAGGACAGAATAGAAACTATATATCCGTCTTACATTGAAAAAGAAGTTATCAATGCAATGATTAACGCACATCCATATGAGGAGGTTGCTTATGACCTGTATCCACTGGATAATGAATTTGACAGGGTAGGGGCAGGTATGATCGGACAGCTTAAATCTCCAATGCCTGTAAATAAGTTTTTGTCCTTGCTTGAAAATAAATTTCAAACAGGGGTTATCAGATATAATTCAAATTTTGAGAAAGAAATAAAAACTGTTGCATTATGTGGAGGTTCCGGAAGCTTTTTGCTCGATAAAGCTATTGCTGCCGGTGCTGATGCTTTTGTTACGGCTGATGTCAAGTATCACTTGTTTTTTGAAGCAAAAGAGAAAATTCTTATTGCCGATATAGGACATTATGAAAGTGAACAATTCACAAAAGATTTGTTATATGAAATGATTAGCAAAAAATTTATTAATTTTGCACTTCAAATTTCAGAAACTAATACGAATCCTGTTCAATATTTTAGAACAAAACAATAATATAATCATATGGCTAAATCAGCATCAACCCCAAAAACTAAGTCAACAGCAAAGAAGGCTAAAACCACAAAAAAGTCCAAGGCAGCAAACGAAAAAACGCAAATAACTAATCCTAATACAGGAGAGGTTTTTGCCAAAGACAGTATTGAGGGTATTATACAAAGAAAGCTTTTGGCTTTGTATACTTTACAGCAAATAGATACTCAAATTGATAAAATCAGAATCATAAGAGGAGAGTTGCCTCTTGAGGTACAGGACCTTGAGGATGAGACTGAAGGTTTAGAAACCCGTACCAATAAGTATAAACAAGAGATTGAAGATTTTAAACAAAAAGTTTCTAATTTAAATAACGCTATAAAGGAAAGCCGGGAGCTAATCAAAAAATACGAAGCTCAGCAGATGAATGTTCGCAATAACAGGGAATATGATTCTCTATCAAAAGAGATTGAATATCAAACTCTTGAAATTGAGCTTAATGAGAAGAAGATCAAAGAACTGGAAGCAGCAATAAAACAACAGGAAGTCATGGTTGAAACTTCATCAAAGCAGCTGGAAGAATTAAAAGGTGACCTCGAAGTTAAGAAAAAGGAGCTGGATAATATTGTTGCAGATACCGAGAAAGAAGAAGAATTATTGCTAGAGAAGTCCAAAGAACAGCAAAAGTTTATTGAAGAAAGATTATTAAATGCTTATTTGCGAATAAGAAAGAATGCAAAAAACGGACTTGCTGTTGTACCGGTAGAAAGAGATGCATGTGGAGGATGTTTCAATAAAATCCCTCCACAACGGCAGCTCGATATTCAGATGTACAAGAAAATTATTGTTTGCGAATATTGTGGGCGCATACTTGTTGATGACGAGATTGCGAAAAGTGTTGATGTAGAAGAAATAGTTTAATTATATATTCAATAAGCAGAAATAAATAATTGCCTGAATCACCGGCCTGTCTGCTTTTTTCTTCTACATGTATTATCACTTTTACCCTATTCCCAAAATAAAGAATCAAATTCTTTTGGCAGAATAAAAAAATGTTTTTATTTTTGCACTTCTTTTTTGGGGGTTGCTAAGGCCTTTAAATGTTTTAGAACGCCTAAAAATAAGGCAAAACAATCATGGCAAGTTCTTTTTTATTGTTTTGATAGTTAGTTATTGGCCCGTTCGTCTAGGGGTTAGGACGCCAGGTTTTCATCCTGGTAGCAGGGGTTCGAATCCCCTACGGGCTGCAACAAAAAATGTTTAAATTATTTAATACAAAATTATGGCAAATCACAAATCAGCTAAAAAGAGAATCAGATCAGATAACACCAAACGGCTGCGTAACAGGTTTTACGCTAAAAGTGCACGTAGATCTGTAAATCGTTTGAGAAACACAACCAAAAAGGAGGAAGCTTTAGAAAGGTTGCCAAGGGTGATATCTTTGATCGATAGGGTTGCAAAGAAGAACGTTATTCATAAAAATAAAGCTTCTAACTTAAAATCGAAGCTGACAAAGTATGCTAACAGTCTGTAATTTTCTGATTGTAGTATTTTGTAACTAGTGTTTATAGTTTCGGCCCGTTCGTCTAGGGGTTAGGACGCCAGGTTTTCATCCTGGTAGCAGGGGTTCGAATCCCCTACGGGCTGCTCAATTAAAGGTTTTGGAGAAATAATCCAAAACCTTTTTTTTACCCCCGTAAACAGAAACACCACTATACTAAAACCTTTGCTGTAAAACATAGAAAATTTATATAATACCACCATTATTCCGGGTATTAAATTTCAATTCCAAAAAAAATGTCTAATTTTATTCGCTCGCATAATTCCAATTAACTATTTTAAAATTTAACTTAAGAACCAATAACCAATAAAATGGAGGAGTATTACAAGGATTTTACTGAAACCAAGGTTTCAACAATAAAAGAATGGGCTGAGGATGACCGCCCGCGTGAAAAGCTTATCGCCAAGACTCCCAAAGCACTTACTAACGCTGAACTTCTGGCTATTTTAATAGGCTCGGGAACAAAAAATGAGTCGGCAGTTGATCTTGCCAAAAGGATACTGGCTTCCCTGGATAACCATCTTTCACAGCTGGCTAAGCTGAGCCTGAAAGAGTTTATGCAATTCAAAGGAATAGGCCAGGCTAAAGCTATCAATATAATTGCTGCCCTGGAACTGGGCAGGAGAAGAAGGCTTAGTGAAGCACTTGACCAGAAAAAGATAATTAGCAGCAACGATGCCTTTGAGATCCTGGCGCCAATACTTAATGATCAATCTTATGAAGAGTTCTGGTGTGTTACTCTCAACAGGAGTAATTGTGTTATTAAAACTTTGCCGATCAGTGAAGGGGGTGTTGCAGGCACTGTTGCCGACCCTAAGAAAATATTCAAATTTGCCCTGGAAGATAATGCATCATCAATAATAATTGCACATAACCATCCCAGTGGTTCTTTAAAACCAAGCAATGCAGATATTAAGCTTACACAAAAATGCAAAGAAGCCGGCAGATTCCTCGAGCTACCGGTGATTGATCATATTATCATCGGAAATGATAAATATTTTAGCTTTGCAGATGAAGGGTTAATATGATTAATTGTGTCAACGCAAAAGAATTTATTTTGCAAAGCTTGATATTATATGCTATTTTTACACTAAAATTTTTTAGATGTTGCTGATATACACTCCAAGGATCACAAAACGCAAAAAATATATTTTTGACCTGCTTATCTACAATCTTTGTGGTTTCAAATTTGAAATTACTGATAATTACGAACACTATTTGAATAGCAATAACCCAAAATTCAATTATTCCACCGGTAAAATATCTAAAGACGAATTATTTTTTTTCTCTTATGGTTTTCTTGATGAGAAAGGGGTAAAACCACTTGATCTTGAGCCAGCCATGTTTGAAAATGTGCCTACTATTTTTCCTTCCGGGAGTAAAAAGAGCTCACTCCCTTATGATCCTTTTTCCGCTGCATTTTTTTTTGTGAGCCGGTATGAAGAATACCTCCCGTTTGTAAAGGACGAACATGGCAGATTTGAAGCTAATCAAAGCTTTGCTTATAAAAACGGTTTTCTTGAAAAACCTTTGGTCAATCATTATGCCCTTCATATCAAAAAACTTATTGGTGAAAAGTACCCTGCTCTTAAACCTGATAAAGAAAACAGCTTCAGCTTCATACCAACCTATGATGTTGACGTAGCATATGCTTTTAAAGCCAAAGGTTTATTCAGAACAATAGGCGGGTATTTAAAGTCCATTTTTGAATGGGACATTGAAAGAATAAAACAGCGAACAAGCGTTTTAGCGGGCAAGAAACCCGATCCTTTTGATACTTTCTCTTTTCAGCTGGAGCTAAGCAAAAAGCATAGAATAACACCCTGTTATTTTTTCCTTGTAGGTGATTACGGTGCAAAGGATAAAAACCCCTCTGTAAACAATATCAAGTATCAAAAGTTGATAAAAACATTGGGTGATTATGCAATTACGGGAATACATCCGTCTTATGCTTCAAACAGAAATCCGGAAAAACTCAATGATGAGATCGGCAGGCTTTCCTATGTACTCAACAGGGAGATAAAGCATAGCCGCCAGCATTACTTATATCTGGAGTTGCCGATAACTTATCAACGGCTGATACAAGCAGATATTAATTATGATTTTACAATGGGTTTTGCTTCACACACCGGCTTCAGGGCCGGTATTTGCAGTCCCTTTCTTTTTTACGACTTAAAAAACGAATCCATTACCAGCCTTTTAATATATCCGTTGACAGTAATGGATGGTACATTAAAAGCATATATGAAGCTAAATGCACGCAGAGCCCGGGAAAAAGTTAAAAAATTAATTGATGAGGTTTATCTTTTGAATGGTACTTTTGTTACTCTTTGGCATAATGATTCGCTGTGCAACTGCGGACAATGGAAAGGATGGAAAGAATTGTACAGGGAAATCTTTGAATATGCTGCAGGGAAAATGAGTGAAAAGTAGTATTTTATGATATGAGTGCGGCCTGTGGCTGGTAATATACAGCCGGCAATAAATAGTATGCAGACCTGAAGAGTCAGGATACGGTTATAGCTAAATTGGCCGGTTGACAAATTGATCAAATAAATAATTGTTATATAGTTCTTTCGTAAAGTATTATGGCAATCCGTTATCTGAAACATAAAGAGATAGATTTTGAGAAGTGGGATAAGTGCATTGACAATGCATTTAATGGTATAATTTATGGTTATTCATGGTATCTGGATATTACTTCCCATTACTGGGATGCCTTGATAAAAGGCGACTATGAGAGCATTATGCCTTTACCCTGCAGGAAAAAGTTCGGTATTAATTACATTTACCAGCCTGCATTTGTGCAGCAGCTAGGCGTTTTTTCAAAAAAACCTGTGTCATCCGAATTATTGAAGGAGTTTGTTGATGCAATACCTGGCAAATTCAAATATGTGTTTTATAATCTTAACGTGTATAATGACCTGCAGTCCGGGAAAAAATACAAAACGATTAATAATCAAACATTTGAGCTTAGCCTGGCTGAAAAATATGAAATAATAAGAAAAGGCTATTCAACAAATAATAAAAGGAATATTAAAAAGGCAGAAAAGAACGACATCTTTATAACACATTCTTCAGGCCCGGAGCCAATCATTAATCTTTTCCGGAACAACAGGGGTAAGCTTTTAAACACAATAAGCAAAACAGAGTATAATAATCTGAAGCATCTTGCTTATTCATCTTTACATAAGGGTATAGCCCAGGTATATTCGGCGTACGGACCTACAAATACTTTATGTGCCGGAATGATCATTGTTAGAAGCCATGACCGTATAATTTTTTTGTTTTCAGGCTCCAATGAAGAAGCCCGGCAAACAGGTGCTATGAGTAAGCTGATAGATGATTTCATTAGCCGTAACTCACCTTCACCTTTTATTTTAGACTTTGAAGGTTCAAACCACCCAGGTACTGCCAAATTTTATCAAAGTTTCGGAAGTCAAAAGCGTATATATCAAAGCTTGATAATTAATAGAATGCCATTGCCATTAAAATTAATTTTTCATGTGTATAAAAGTTTAAAATCATTAATTTTACGCTTTAATTAATAATCAAATACCTGCCACAAATGATACATGTTTTAGGGAAAAAGAGTTCTTTACTTAACCAGTTTATTTCAGAGGTTCGAGATGCTGAAATACAGAAAGACAGCATGAGGTTCAGGAGGAACCTTGAGCGAATTGGTGAAATTTTTGCTTATGAGTTGAGCAAAAAATTAGAATGGGAAAAAAAGGAGGTTATCACTTCACTGGGTGTAGCCGAAGGCGAAACCCTTAAAGAACAACCTGTTATAGCAACAATTTTAAGGGCCGGCTTACCCTTGCACCAGGGGATTCTTAATTATTTTGATAAAGCTGAAAATGCTTTTATTTCTGCTTATAGAAAGCACCACAAGAATGGCAGGTTTGATATACAGATTGAATATTCTTCGAGTCCCGATCTGGAAGGCAAAACACTTATTCTGTCGGATCCGATGCTTGCAACAGGTTCTTCGATGAGGCTGGCTTATAAGGAGTTAACACAAAAAGGAGTACCTGCACATACGCATATAGTTACCGTTCTTGCCAGTTTGCAGGGCCTCGAATATCTTAAACGGAACCTTCTTAATGATAAGTTTACCGTTTGGGCCGGTGCCGTTGACGATGAATTAACTGCCAAAGCTTATATTGTTCCGGGGCTTGGGGATGCTGGCGACCTTGCTTTTGGAAGTAAATAAATCACTACTGTGAATATATCAGTTTTTACCGAGAACATAAAAGTAGCATTGTCTTCTATAAGAAGCCAGTTGCTGAGGGCATTAATAACCGCATTGATCATTGCCATAGGTATTATGGCGCTCGTAGGTATTTTAACAGCTATAGCTTCTGTAAAAGATTCGATCACAGATAGCTTTTCAAGGCTCGGCGCAAACAGTTTTTCTATACGTAATTACGAGATGTTTGTTCAGACCGGTGGTGAAAGACCTCAGTCATACAGAGTGATCTCCTTCAGGGAAGCAAATGAATTTAAAGAAAGGTTTACTTTTCCGGCTAAGGTTTCAGTGTCAATGTATTGCACCGGTTCGGCAATAGTCAGGCATCGTTCGCAGGAAACCAATCCCAATATTACAGTCAGGGGGAGTGATGAGAATTATTTGACTACCTCGGGATATGAATTGCAGCAAGGCCGAAACTTTTCCTTCCAGGAGCTTCAGTCGGGATCAAATGTTGTGATTATAGGCTCACAGCTGGCAGAGACTTTGTTTGATGAAAATGTTGATCCCGTGGATAATTATGTTACAATTGGAAATGTACGCTATCAGGTTATCGGGGTGACAAAGGAGAGAGGTTCAACGTTTGGTTTTACAGGTGACCGCGATTGTATTATTCCATTAATGGCTGCCAGAAATAATTTCTCGAGGCAGAATGTAAACTATGCTATAAATGTCAGCACCAATAATTACCTTGATATGGAAGCTGCTATTGGCGAGGCCCAGGGGTTATTCAGGGTTATACGCGGAGTTAAACCCGGCGAAAGGTCAAACTTCGATATTGCCAGAAGCGACAATATTGCTGAAATACTGATTGATAATATCCGGCATGTTACCTGGGCGGCGACAATAATTGGCATAATCACTCTAGCCGGAGCTGCAATAGGCCTAATGAATATTATGCTTGTCTCAGTGACTGAGCGTACCCGGGAGGTAGGGGTAAGAAAAGCTATCGGCGCAAAAAAACAGACAATCAAACAGCAATTCCTTACCGAAGCAATAGTCATTTGCCAGATTGGAGGCGTACTGGGAATAGTTTTTGGTGTGCTGGTAGGGAACGTAATGTCTTTATTAATAGGTACTGCATTTGTTGTTCCCTGGGAATGGGTGATAGTAGGAATATTGATGTGTACCGGCGTTGGACTAATTGCTGGATACTATCCCGCTGCTAAAGCTGCAGGACTGGATCCTATTGAGTCTTTGAGGTATGAATAAGGTCTTCCAGTTCAAGGTTCAGCTTCTCCCACTCTTTTTCTTCGCTTTCTAAAGATTTTTTTATCTTATTGTATTTATCAAAAATCTCCTCACTACCCGGTGCGTCAAGGCTTTTATCAGAGTCAGACATTTGGTTTTCTAAAGTTTTCAGCTCTTTTTCCAGCTTTTCGATCTTTTCTTCCTTATCAGAAATTCTGTTTTTCAACTTTCTGATCATACTTTCGTATCTTTTGCGGGATTCCCATTCGAGCTTACCTCCGGAAGGATCAGCTGTTGTTGGCTTTGAAGTCTTTTTTGCTTTACCTGCCGCTTCGAGGTCATCAAATTGATCTATTTTGCGGCTTTCAAGATATTCATATACACCCCCGGGATACTCGCTGATGTTTTTATTTTTAAATTCAAATATCTTGTTGGTCAATCCATTAAGAAAGTCTCGGTCATGCGAAACAACGATTACAGTTCCTTTGAACTGCAATAAAGCATTTTTGAGTATATCTTTCGAACGTATGTCGAGATGGTTTGTAGGTTCGTCAAGCACCAGCAAGTTTGCCGGCGACAGGAGCATTTTGGCTATTGCCAGGCGTGATTTTTCTCCACCTGACAGCACCTTGACCTTTTTGTCAACATCCTCACCAATAAAAAGAAAGCCACCAAGGATGCCACGGATATTTTTTCTGACATCTCCTACTGCAATATCATCAAGAGTTTGAAAGACAGTCTTATTGGGATCGAGAAGCTCGTCCTGGTTTTGTGCAAAATAACCTATTGTAACATTATGGCCTATTTTAAGAGTGCCTGTGTAATCAAGGTCATTAACGATTATTCTTGACAGTGTGGTTTTTCCTTCGCCGTTCTTACCGACGAAAGCTATCTTCTCACCACGGCTGATAGAGAAAGATAAATCTTTCAGTACTTCTTTTTCACCATAGGCTTTTGTTATGTCGGAAGCTTCAAGAACTATCTTTCCTGATGGAGTTGTTTGTGGAAAGCGGAAATAGATTGAAGATTGATCTATTTCGTCAACATCAGCTTTATCCATTTTTTCCAGAAACTTGATTTTGGATTGTACCTGCTTTGCTTTTGTGGCTTTGTAGCGGAAACGTTCAATAAACTGTTCTATCTGTGCAATTTGTTTTTGCTGGTTGTTCATGGCAGCTAACTCAATTTCCATCCTTTCCCTGCGCATGTTCTCATAGTCGCTGAAAGAAGCTTTATAGTCGTATACCTTGCCATTTGATACCTCAATTGTGCGGGTTGTTATATTATCCAGGAAAGCTCTGTCATGTGATACTACCATAACTGCTCCCGGATAGTCGGTCAGGTAATCTTCGAGCCATTGTATTGACTGTATGTCAAGGTGGTTAGTAGGCTCGTCCAGCATAACAAGGTTAGGTTTTTTAAGTAGTATCTTTGCCAGCTCCACGCGCATTTGCCAGCCTCCGCTAAATTCTTTCATAGGCTTTTGTATATCACCAGGCAAAAACCCCAGCCCGCGCAAAACCTTTTCTACTTTTACCTTGATCCTTGAACCATCAAGCAACTCGAAGCGTTCGGTAGCTTCAGCTAATTTCTGAACCAGGTCATTATATTTTTCGGAGCCGTAGTCATCACGGCCCGATATCTTTTCATTTATGCTGTTGATAGTTTTTTCCAGCTCCAGTTCTTCCTTAAAAGCTGTGAGGGTTTCATCCATAACGGTTTTGTTGCTGCGAAGCTTTATTTCCTGCGGAAGGTAACCGATTGTTATATCTTTAGGATGTGAGATATTTCCCTTTTCGGGTGACAACTCGCCGTTGAGTATTCTCATCAGAGTGGTTTTCCCCGCACCGTTTTTCCCTACCAGGCCAATCCTGTCCCTGTTATTTATGATAAAAGAAATATCTTCAAACAGATAATCTCCTGAAAAGTGTACAGATAGATTATTTACAATTATCATTTGATTGGCAGGTGTTTTTTAGTTGATAGGTTGATAGGTTTAGTATGATATTTATAACTACTCATAATCTTGTATCATCTATCAATACAGGTCATTACACATATTTCCTGTTATTATTTTTTAATATCCAGTTTAAGGTGGAGGTCTTTTAGTTGTTTTTCGTCGATTGTAGCGGGAGAGTCAATCATTATATCTCTTCCTGCATTGTTTTTCGGGAATGCTATAACATCTCTTATTGAGTCAGTTCCGGCAAAAAGTGCAACCATTCGGTCGAATCCGAAAGCTATACCACCATGTGGCGGAGCTCCGAAGCGGAAGGCATCCATCAGGAACCCGAACTGTTTTTCGGCTTCGTCTTTTGAAATACTTAATACATCAAACATTTTGGATTGCATATTTTTATCATGTATCCTTATAGAGCCGCCTCCTACTTCTACGCCGTTTATAACCATATCATAGGCATTTGCACGTACGTTGGCCGGGTCTTTGTCAAGCTTGTCCAAATCTTCTTCCAGTGGTGATGTAAAGGGGTGGTGCATAGCATAATATCTTTGAGTCTCTTCATCCCATTCCAGGAGAGGGAAGTCTTCAACCCAAAGGCATTTAAAAGTATTAGGGTCTCTAAGTCCGAGCCTGTTGCCCATCTCGAGCCTAAGCTCACCAAGTGCTTTTAGGGTTGAGTTCTTTCCTCCTGCCATTATTAGCAGCAGGTCGTCATTGTGTGCACCAAAGCCATTGACCCATTTAATAAGTTCCTTTTCGCCATAAAATTTATCTACAGATGATTTGATTGTACCGTCGTTGTTTACTTTGACGTAAACCAATCCTTTAGCGCCTATCTGGGGCCGTTTCACCCACTCGGTAAGTTCATCAATTTGCTTCCTTGTATAGCCAGCACATCCCGGCACCCTGATACCGGCAACTATCTCTGCATCATCAAACACCTTAAACCCTTGACCTTTTGCAATTTCGCTAATGTCAACGATCTTCATTTCGAAGCGAATATCAGGCTTATCGGTACCATAATATTTTATTGCATCATGATATGATAACCTGGTGAAACTTCCAACTTTGATATTTTTGAACTTTACGAACAGTTGCCTGATCAAACCTTCGAAAACCTCAAAGATATCTTTTTTTGTCACGTACGACATTTCACAATCTATCTGTGTAAACTCCGGCTGGCGGTCGGCCCTGAAGTCTTCATCCCTAAAACATTTTACCAGTTGGAAATATTTATCCAGCCCACCAACCATTAGCAATTGCTTGAATGTTTGTGGTGATTGTGGCAGGGCATAGAAGTGTCCGGGATTTATTCGTGATGGTACAAGGAAGTCTCTTGCTCCCTCCGGAGTAGATTTTATCAGAACGGGAGTTTCAACTTCAATAAAATCAAGCTGATTGAGAAAGTTCCTTGTCTCAAAAGCCATTTTATGGCGTAATAACAGGTTTTTCTTAACCATATCACGCCTGATATCCAGGTACCGGTACTTCATACGTAACTCTTCACCACCGTCAGTTTCATCTTCTATTGTGAAGGGTACTGTATCTGAAGGATTTATTATTTCCATTGCATTGGCGATAACTTCAATATCGCCAGTTGGCTTTTTTGGGTTTTTGTTGCTACGTTCAACTACTGTTCCTGAGGCTTTGATAACGTATTCACGCCCGATGGTTTTTGCTTTCTGATAAAGTTCTTTATTCAATTCTACGCTAAATGTCAGCTGCGTTATTCCGTATCTGTCGCGTATATCAATAAAGGTCATGCCTCCAAGGTCGCGTGTTCTCTGAACCCAACCGCAAAGGGTTACTTCTTTGCCACAATCCTTTTTTCTGAGCTCGCCACAAGTGTTTGTTCTTAACATAGTTTAAGGGTTTTATGAGCGCAAAAATATAAAAAATAAGGCACTTTAAGGGAGGGTTTAGCATTATTTATTTTACAAGGGATTGAATAATATCTTTGAAGAGAGTTTATACTTTAAGCTGGCTAATTTATATTGCTTTAAATTCTATGACTTTCCGTAATTATTTTCAAATTATTTCTTCACAACTTCTTTTCCAACTCCCTTATCTTCTTTATGGGTATGCTAAGTTCGTATACTACACCATCTTTTTGAAGTACGCATTTTCTCAAAAGGCGCTTTACACGTGAAAGGTATTTCAGGTTGATGATGGTAGACCGGTTTATACGCATAAAAGAATTATCTGGCAGCATTTTTTCAACACTGCCTATGTTCGTGGTAACTGTTTCATAATCATCAGTGCCGGAATATATTTTTGAGTAGTTCCAATCAGCCTTAATGTAAATTATATCGTCAGGGTTGATTACAAAGAAGCCACCAAAAGTGGAGAATTTGATCTGTTTGAAAGAGATCGTTTCCAGCAGGTCTGTGTAGTTTATATTCCTGCCGTCTTTAGAGTATACTGTATAGAATCGGGATAGGCTTTTAAGCAACTCCCGTTTATCAACAGGTTTTAAGAGGTAATCGAACACAGAATTTTTTATAGCTTTTATTGCATATTTGTCATAGGCTGTAATAAATATAACATAAGGTTCATGGCCTTCCTGCTTGAGGATGTTTATAATATCAAATCCGTCAAGCACCGGCATTTGTATGTCAAGGAAGAGCAGCTCGGGTTTTGTTTGAATTATTTCATCCACGGCTTGCCGCGGATCGTTAATTTCAGCGATAATATTTAATTTTTTTTCATCAGCAAGATGAGTTTTCAGCTCATTGATACATCGCTGATCGTCGTCAATTATTACTGCATTTATTACTTTATCAGGTTTGTCAGTACTTTTATTTTTCATTTGGCTGGTTAATTATTATTATCACCTGTGTTCCTGCAGGTTTGTTGTTTTCATCAAAAAGGTCAGTTATATTAAAATCTATTTTTTCTTTGCTGTACTTTCCATATAACTTATAGTACTCATTCATGATATTAATTCCTTTACCTGTTGAAATGCTTCCTTTATGTGCTGCCTGAACACGTCCAACTCCATTGTCAGTGATGGTCAGGGTTAACCCTTTTGAATTTTTTTTCACTTCAATAGAAACTTTACCCCCGCTTTCTCTATGAAAAATACCGTGTTTAACACTGTTTTCAGCGTGTCCCTGTATTATCATTTTTGGCACTTTCTGGCCGGTATCAATATCAGGATCAATTTTTATTTGGTAGTCAAATTTATTGTTGAGCCTTGTTTTTTCTAATTCGAGGTAATCTTCACAAAACTCAAGCTCTTGCTTCAGAGTTCGCTGAACAGCTTCGGCAGAAAGCAGCATGTTTTTATTCAGTCGTGAAAACCTTTTGAGATTTTCGAATGCCGATGCGGTTTTGTTATGTTTTATTGAATGTACTATTGAGTTTATCAGGTTCATTGTGAAGTGCGGGTCAAGCTGGCTTTTTACCAGGTTGAGTTGCAGTTCGGTAATCTTTTTTTCCGTTTCGTGTTTTTTCTGAAGTTGGTGCTTTTGTATTTTGCTGGTAGTCAATGTAAATATGAGCACTCCAAGGTAAATGAGAAAATAATATGAATAAGAAATATAGTATGTAGGGTTGGACTTATATTTAAATGTATATGTTTTTCTTCCCATCTGTAGATGCATATTTGAGATTTTATGGTTTTCTTTTATCAGGGATAACAATACACTTTCACGTCTGCCGGACCAATCAATATCTGCGGTTGCTGTATATTTCAAGTCTTTGCGTACTACCATGGCCTTTCCATCAGTGCGGTTTGTAGTAAAAATTTCTTTTCTACCGTCATTATTCAGGTCAGTATATAAGTAGTTACCTGTAAAATAGATATCTGGACAATGGTTTACCGAGTTTGATTTATGATCATAGATGAACAAGCCTTGGTTGGGATTTCTTAAAAAGATCTTCGGTTGTTTTTCTTCATTATAAAGTATTAATGCACTGGAAGCTTTGATTTCCGGAATCTTTTTAACAGTATCAACCTTACCGTTACCATCAAAATAATACACTTTTGATGGACTCCCGCTTCTGAAAGTAGCTAGAATGCCGGCAAGTGTTTTTTTACCATTTTCTTTGAAAACAAAAGGGGTAAAGACCTGTGTTTTGCCCGGTATTTCAACAGGTTCAAAAAGAAATTCCATATTTTGGTCAAAAATCATCATCCAATTGCTGTAATCATGAATTTTAGCGCTATCAGGAGAAACATTAGCAGTAGAGCTTACCAACGGAATAACTTCCTTTTTTCCATTGTTATTAATATCGGCTTGGAAAATTGAGCGAATAGTGTTATAAGCTTCGGGTGATTTTACAAGAGAGTCATTGTCAATGTAGTATGCATAAATGTTTCTTGGGTATCTTGAGAAGCCGGAATTTATTCCAAATATGAGTTCTTTTTTTCCGTTTTCGTTGAGATCCTGCATTTTAGCGGGCAGTATTGAGGGGTCAGGCTTGCCTTTCCCGGGCCCGGCCTGATCAATAAAACGGTTGCGAACCCTGGGGAATGGGTCTTCAATATCATCTATAATGTTTAAAAATATACTATCGTTGGATAAAGTAAAGAAGAAGATTTCTTTTTTACCACTATTATTATAATCACCGGAAATGTATGGTTTATTAATATCTCTGAAACGAATGTTTCCGTCAAAATTCCACTGATTGAAAGTTGCTCCTTTATGATCGTAAACTCTTATTGTTGTATAATGATTGAAATCACTAATCTCTATCATTTCAGAGTATCCGTTCATAGTCAGGTCATCGTACCATATAATTCTGTTTGGACTTGTGGTGGCGGATTCTTCTAGTAATAAATTATATCGCTGATGTTCAAAGGGGATTATAAAAATCAGGATCGCAGCAGGAAATATAGAGAGTATAAAAGGATTTGATATAAAGTATAAAAGTTTTTTCATCCTTTAGTTTCGTTGAGAAACATTATTAACCTGACAAAAATAAAAAAAATAAGGAAACTTTAACAATGTTTTAATGCTTTATAATTAAAAACGTTATAATCCTAAAATAAAAATGTGTATTGCTACAATGATTGTGCTGTTTTTTGTTTTTTGAACAATATGGAATTATTTTTGATAACCATTAACTGTATTGATCCAAAAAACAATAAACTGCATTTATTAATTATATATGAAAATTACTGAAGATAATAACAATCTTTCATCAGTATCAAAGCCTAATTCATCTTCAGATGATTTCCTGGTTTACCCAAACCCAGTGTCTTCAAATTTGTGGGTAGAGTTTCATTGCACCGGCCCCAGTGTTATCTTTATCAAAGACTTGCTTGATAATATCATTGAAGAAGTTTCTGTAAAAGAAAAAGGGATAGTACAGCGCAGTATTAATATTAAGCATTTGGACGCAGGAGTGTACTTCATTACAATTGAAGGTGAGAATAATTATAAAAAGCCAAAGGCTGTAATCAAGCTTTAGGTTTCTACTTATAAACCTGTCATATAATAAGCAAATTTTGTCGCATCATACCATTCAATTTTTTTATTTTTGAGTTTCTTCCCATAAATTTTTTTCGTTATTGTTAATTTTTTACTTTTATCATGATTTTACAATTTGTGAGTCATTAAACAATATTTTATTCTAACATAAAAAAGTATATTATGTATTTACTAACAGGCAATAAGTGTATAGTGGTCTTATTATCAATGGTTTTTGTTTTGTTTATGTCGTGTGAGCGTAAGACACCCTCGCACATTAACATTGAACAGAAGCATAATGAAAAAGCTAATAAAATATTAGCTCCCGGTTATGGTACTATGGGGCTTATCCATGACCGGAATGTTCATATATTTTATCATACAGATGACCGTACTTGGAAGCTTGACAGGGTTTCACAGTTTATATTGCCTGATGATATTGACGGGGTCATGGCTTTAGGAATGGGTTATTTTGGTGTTATGCATGATGGAGTGGTTGACTTTTATTACCTGGATGCGGAAAATCAATGGCAGAAAGAGGACAGGATGATGTTAATTTTGCCTGAAGATTACGACAGGATAGTTGTTATGAAGATGACTTATGATATGGGAATTGTAGGCGTCGTAGAAGATAAAATGATAGATTTTTACTATCTTGATGGAGAAGGTAAGTGGCGAGTTGATGAAACTGCTGTTTTTCATATCCCGGAAGGCATTGATGATTATTTTGCTATGGGTGATATGTTGATGGCTGTTGTTGACGACAATAAGCTTGGTTTTTACTATCTTACCGAAGATCGTCAGTGGGTGTTTGCTCAAGAACATATATTGCAGATACCTGCTGATTATGATGCGATTATTCCTTTTGAACCCGGTATAATAGGAATAATGGAAGAAGAC
>SLSZ01000103.1 GCA_007130125.1 Bacteroidales bacterium | reverse complement strand
GGCCTGCGTTTTTTGGTACGTTCAACAGCTTTTTCATATCGCCATTCATAGATTTTTTTCTCATGTCCCGACAAAAGGATGTCGGGAACTTTCCATCCTTTGTAGTTGGCCGGCCTGGTATAAACAGGCGGAGACAACAACCCGTCCTGGAATGAATCGGAAAGTGCTGAAGTCTCATCGCCAAGAACCCCGGGGATCAGTCGAATAATGCTGTCGCAAACTACCGCTGCAGGCAACTCCCCGCCCGACAAAACATAATCTCCGATTGATATTTCTCGGGTAATATAGTTTTCCCGAACTCTCTCATCAACACCTTTGTAATGTCCGCATAATAAAATAAGATTGTTTTTTGTTGAAAGCTGATTTGCAACAGGTTGATTATATGGTTCTCCGTCAGGAGTAAGGAATATGATTTCATCGTAGTTTCTATCTTTTTTTAACTGATCAATACAACGGGCTATTGGATCTACCATCATAACCATTCCGGCTCCGCCTCCATATGGATAATCATCTACTCGCCGGTGTTTATCTTTTGAATAGTCGCGAATATTATGGATATGTATTTCGGCAAGTTTTTTCTCAACGGCTCTTTTTATAATTGATTGAGAAAAAGGCCCGTCAAACATTTCCGGAAATAAAGTCAATATATCTATGCGCATGTTTTTTTACAAAGATCAACATTTTTTCTATTGTTGCAAGGTGTATAGCAGGAAAAGTTGTCTCAATACCGGCAGTTTTCAGTCAGCAGTCAGCAGTCTCCAGTCTTCCGTATCTGATCACTTTCCAATCGACTCAACGACTCAACAATTAAATACAATACCGTTTACCCGTCACTCGTTACTCGTCACCCGTTACCAGAAATTACCACATTAGCATATTACCTTCAGAACTTTTCAAACACTCCCAGACCGAACAACCCATAATCATATCTTACAGGGTCTTCAGGATTCATGAGTTTTAGCATGCTGGTAAGCTCTTCCACGGCTTTCCAGTCATTTTGTTTTCGTTTTAATATTCCCAACTTTCTTGACACATTACCAACGTGCACATCAAGAGGACAGTAAAGATGTTTTGGCTGAATGCCCTTCCATATCCCGAAGTCTATGCCTGTATTATCTTTTCGAACCATCCATCTTAAAAACATGTTAATGCGTTTTGCAGCTGAACCTTTAGCCGGGTTTGACACATGTTTTTCCGTTCTCTTGTTGTGTGGTAATTCAAAAAAAACATTCCTGAAATGCACAATGGCATCAAATATATTACTGTTTTTCAAAAATCCCTTTTCAAATACTTTTTCTAATCCACCGTGATAAAGATATATATTGCGCAAAGCTTTTAAAAAAGTGACGCAGTCGGTTCCGTTAAAAGTGCGATATACGAATGTTCTGAAAGTATGAAGTTCATTATCTGAGCAGTTCATTATAAATTCGTGAGGGCGGTAGTCCAACCTTTGCATTAATTCACCTGCTTTTTTTATAATGGAAGGTCTTTGTCCCCATGAAATGGTTGCTGTTAAAAATCCTGAAATCTCAATATCCTCTTTAGTTGAAAAACCATGTGGAATACTTATGGGGTCTGTTTTGATGAAAGAAGACCGGCAATAGGTTTTTGTCTTATGCTCAAGAAAATCCTTTATTTCGTTTATTTCATGCTTCTTAAAAACCATCTTATATCCTTTGAAAACGTAAACGGGCTTTATAAATATTAGAGTAAAATTAATTTTTTTATCATTACTGCCCGATTAAAATTTAATATAGCCATAAGGATAAGTGTGATTTATAATATTGTAACAGCCTCTTTGCCTGGCCGGTATCACGCAAATATTTGCAAAGAGCTATAAATATTACTATAAAAATTGTCAGTTTTAGAACATATTTCATCATTAATATTCGTAAGCTTTAAAAAATTTTTATCGGGCAGTAATGCTTTCATATTGCTGGGAGATCCGGTAGAAAACAAAAATATAAAAACAAAATAGTGTTTATTTTTTCAGTATAAAAATGTAATTTAGCATATGTTGAATTTTATTTTTTTAATAAAAAATAATTATCAGATCAAATAATTCAGAAATTTTTGATCCACAAACAATGCGATATGGAAAAACATGAGAAGTTTTTAAAACAAGCTATAGAGATGGCAAAGCACAATGTCAACGATGGTTTTGGCGGGCCTTTTGGGGCATTGGTTGTTAAGGATGGCGAGGTGGTAGGAAAGGGTGTGAATCTTGTCACCAGCAGTAATGATCCTACAGCCCATGCTGAAATTGTTGCCATACGAGATGCATGTAAAAATTTGGATTCTTTTCAATTGGATGATTGCATACTTTATGCTAGTTGTGAACCTTGTCCAATGTGCCTGGGAGCTATCTATTGGGCACGGCCGAAGATGTTGATTTTTGCTGCAGGCCACAATGATGCGGCAAAAGCCGGCTTCGATGATTCTTTTATCTATGAAGAAATTAAGGCTCCTTACGATAAAAGAAAAATAAAAACAGTAAAAATTCAGCCGGATAATTATTTTTCTCCTTTTGAGGAATGGATCGAAAATGAGAACAAAATAAAATATTAACGCCCGGGTGTTTTACGTTATATAAAAAAGATAATCCATTTAACGCTATTTTGTAACATAATAATTAAATGCCATGCACTATATTGAACCACATTATGCCTGGCAAAACATATACAGGTCATCGGAAGATGTGAATTCTCCAATGTACGGACACAGCAATGTTGAATATGAGTTCACTAACGCATTGTATAACTATCTTATTCACCCTCAATGGGATGATATCGGCTCTCCTACACTTTTCCTCAAAATACTATATGCAAATTATAGTGAGAATTTCTGCATTATTGAGCTGATGGGTGAGTGGAATGACTGTCTTCACAACGATGTCATGTACCTTAAGCGAAATATTGTTGAACCGTTGGTTAATAAGGGTATTAAAAGGTTTATTTTAATTGGTGAAAACGTACTGAACTTCCATTCATCGGATGATTGTTATTACCAGGAATGGTTTGATGATGTTGAAGAGGGATGGATTGTAGCTATCAATTTCAGAGATTTTGTAATAAGGGAATTTGTTGACGCTAATATTGACTATTATATTGCTTTTGGCAAACATTTCGACGACCTGAACTGGCGCAAATATTCACCAAGTGATCTTTGCAAAATAATTGATAAGCTGATGATGCGGCGGTTGACCCCGTGATCATGTAACACAATAAATTACCCACGGATATATAATTTGGTAAAGGTTAAAGATATAGCTCTTTCAAAATAATTGCAATTATTTTACTTGATATTTTTATTCAGGTTTAAAATAGCCATTTCTTTAGTGTGTTCGCTTATTTCTGTTGCCAGCGAATCTATTCTTCTGTAGAGGACATCTTCCTTTATATTAATAATATTTCTGTTTTCCATAACTATTTTACCATCAATGATCACGGTTTCCACATCTGAGCTTTTCAGGCTATATACTATAAGTGAGTAAATGTTGTAACGTGGGTGTGCATGTGGTTTTTCCAGGTCAAGCAAAATAATATCTGCTTTTTTGCCCACCTCCAGTGATCCTGTTTTTTCCTCCATTCCTAATACCCTGGCACCGTCAATAGTAGCCAGTTTAACTACTGTTTGGGCATCCATGATGGTTGGATCATTACTGTTAAGCTTATGAATGAAAGCAGCTGTCCGCATTTCGTCAAATATATCCAGGTCATTATTGCTTGCAGGGCCGTCTGTGCCAATGCCAACTTTTGCGCCTGCATTCATCAGCTCAGGTACCGGAGCTACTCCACTTACAATTTTCATATTGCATTGTGGATTATGAGCCACACCAACACCTTTTTCGGCAATCAAAAGGATATCCTCAGGAGTAAGATGAACACAGTGAGCGGCTATCATATTTTCATCCAATACGCCCAGGTTGTTGAGATAAGCAACAGGTGAAAAGCCATATTCTTCTTTTATAGTTTCAAATTCAGTTAATGTTTCAGCCACATGTATGTTGAAAGGCACATTATAATCATCAGCGATTTTCTTTGCGTTAATTATCAGGTCGGGGGAACATGAATATGGTGCGTGTGCGGCAACGGCAATAGTTATGCGTGGATGGTCTTTCCATTTTTCAATAAGCTTTTTAGTTTTTCGCATACCTTCTTCAGGAGTTGGGCTATTAGGTACAGGGTAGTCTATCAGTCCTTTTGATAGCACTGCCCTGATCCCGGTTTCATCAACAACCTTTGCTATTTCATCAATAAAATAGTACATATCATTAAAGGTTGTAGTGCCGCTACGTATCATTTCTGCAACTGCCAGTTTGGAACCAAGAGTAACATTCTCGGCAGTGACAAATTCCTGCTCAATAGGGAATATATGGTCATATAACCATTCCTGCAGATGGATATCATCCGCATAACCCCGAAACATAGTCATGGCTGTGTGTGTGTGAGTGTTTATCAATCCCGGCATTACAAGTTTATTGCTGCCATCAATAACTTTCGGTGCATTATATTGCTCTTCAATTTCTTCATTTGTGCCGATTGCAACGATCTTATCATCCTTAATCACCAGGGAGCTGTTTTCAAACTCACTCATGCTTTTGTCCATTGTTAAGATATAGCTGTTCTTTATGATAATATCAGCATTATATTTCTGTTCACAGCTAAATAAAAAAATTGTTGCAGCCATTATAATCGTTTTCGTGAAATAACTGAATTTGTTTTTCATAGTATCCTTATTTTAAAACACAAAGTCAATTAAATTGTTCCATGTTTTATAAAATTAGGCAAAGTTAGCCATTTCGCATGTAAGGAACAAATTTGAACCAGGTTCAGTTATTATTTTAATTTATCTTTGAAAACCTTAAAAAAATATAACCAAATATAATCACAACCGGTTAATTTTTTATTTTCGTAATAAATTAAATTTGAATTATTAAAGAAAAAGCTATGATTGAAAAGATTAAAGAAACTGCGGATTTTTTGAAAAATCAGATCGGATCAAAACCTGTTGCCGGGATAATATTGGGAAGCGGCCTTGGTGGGCTGGTAAACAGCATAACTGTTGAAAAGAGCTTTGATTATAATGAAATTCCCAACTTCCCTGTCTCCACAGTAGAAGGTCATAAGGGTAAATTTATATTTGGCAAACTTGAAGGCAAAAATGTAGTTGCCATGCAGGGGCGTTTTCACTATTATGAAGGATATTCTTTGCAGGAAGTTACTTTTCCCGTTCGGGTTATGAAAATGCTGGGAATTGAGTATTTATTCCTGTCGAATGCGGCCGGCGGGTTAAATAAAGCATTTGAAGTTGGCGATTTGATGATTATAAGAGATCATATAAACAAATTCCCGGATAATCCCTTGCGTGGCAAAAACCTGGATGAGCTTGGAACGCGTTTCCCTGAAATGAGCGAGCCATACAGCATGGAACTGATTTCAAAAGCTAAAAGAATTGCAAAAGACAATAATATAAAATTTCAGACCGGTGTTTATGTTGGCAGTAGCGGCCCAACATTGGAAACCCCCTCAGAATATCGTTATTTTAGGATCATTGGAGCTGACTCCACTGGTATGTCAACAGTACCGGAGGTTATTGTTGCACGCCACATGAATATTACATGTTTTGGGATTTCTGTGATCACAAACCTTGCAGAACCAGAAGATCCCAACCTTGCCACAACACATGAAGAGGTCCAAAATGTAGCAGAAACTGCTGAACCTAAAATGACACTGATATTTAAAAAGCTTATTGCTTCGTTGGATTAAAAACATAATTAATCAGCAACAAGCTCTCTTTTTCAGTAACTATTAAACAATAAATGTCAGAAAAACTTATCAAACCGGATGTTTTTGACTGTCGTGAGAAAGTTATGCTTGTTGGGCCCGGTTATAAATATGATTTTATCGAGAGGAATCTTAAGCAAAGCAAAAAAGTTTGTTTTACAAAGACTTATGGAACTGTCCTGACATTTTACTCATGGCTTAAAAAAAGGATTAAAAGCAAATATACCGAAAATAGTTATCAGGCAGGAAGAAAATTTCGCGAGGAATTAAGGGAAATATCATCAAATATGTTGGTTAAAGTCCTTGAGGGTAGGATTGATTTAAAAGGATCCCCTTCAAATCCCTGGCTGAAAGACTTTTACCAAGGGATTGATTGCTATTACATTTCTTTTCCTGACCTGTTGGGCATGAATGGTGCTTGGCAATGGTTTTCAAAAGGCATAAAATTTCCAGGGTTATCCTGCAAGCTTCATCCCTTTTACGGAACATATTTCCCTACTCGCTTTGAACATCTTGAGCTTTTTGATGATTGGCTTAAAAATACCGGCTTGCAAATAAAAAAGGCTGTTGATATTGGCACAGGCTGTGGAGTATTGGTGTTTTATATGTTAAAGTATGGTATAGTGAATATACATGCTACTGATATAAACCCAAATGCTATCTATAGCCTGAAAGAAGACTTGCAGTACCATAATTATACGGAGCAGGTAAAATTATTTGAAGGAAAGTTTTTTGCCGGTGCAAAAGATAAATATGACCTGGTCGTTTTTAATCCGCCATGGATACCCGGAAAACCAAAAACAGTAATTGACAAGGGGATTTTTTATGAAAAAAGTTTTTGGAAAGAGTTTTTTGATGAAGCTTCCAGTCACATGGAAGCAGGAGGGAGGCTTGTGATTCTTTTCTCCGATTTGGCATTGGTTGAAGGAATAAATCACATGCATCCTGTAAAAGAACAACTGAGATCTGACGAAAGGTTTAGAGTATTGAATGTTTTGACAAAACATAAAAAGACTAGTAAAAATGATGAAGAGAGAAAAGCATTTAGACAAACAAATGGAGAAAAAGATGAAACTATTGAATTATGGGATATTCAGTTTGATTAAAAGAACTTTGTCGTTTATAAACTATGTGAATTAATTATTAGAAGCTTTGGTTATAAAAAATTTGCAATTATTTGACAATAATTTATAATTTAGAGCACAAATAAATCTATAATAATAAATAAATAAAATATTATGAAAGTAAAAACAATTGGTAAAAAGGCATTTTTAGTAAGTATTTTGTTAGTATTTGCGGCTACCACAATGATTTTTCATTCATGTAAGAAGGAAGAACGAATGTTGGACACTTTGCAGGAACAAATTGTTGCAAATGGTTACGATGGGAGTTTTGACAGAGCGGGTAGAATAGAAAAGACAGCTTTAAGGGTATTTGGTGTTAAAGACAGGTTGATGTACAACCGTGATAATTGCTATGCGGTGTTTATAGAGTTTGATGAGAATAGAGATTTTGAGGAAATATCAAACCAGGTAATGCCGATTATTCTGGAAAATGTTGATAAGGATGAATTAAAAACAGTTGAAGAGAACACGCTATTTAATAAAAATCTTGTTATGATTTACTATGGAGATTCCTTTGATAATGATTTTTTAGAAATTTTCAAAAACATATAGGCTATATATAATTTGACAAAAAAAAAGAGTTCCGAAAAAACCGGAACTCTTTTTTTATTATAATTTAGAAAACAAATCAAGCCTGAGCAGTAGGGCCACCTAGGTTCATAGGCAGACCCGGTTGCTCAATGTCTTTAATAGGTCCGTGATTAGATTCAAATTTTTCGATATTGTCTTTAAGTGCCTTCATTAATCTTTTTGCATGTTGCGGAGTCATAATAATTCTTGATTTGACTCTGGCTTTAGGCACTCCAGGCATAAGCCTGACAAAATCTAGCACAAATTCTGTGTTTGAATGAGTAATAATTGCAAGATTAGAATAAATACCTTCGGAGACATTTTCGCCGAGTTCAATATTTATTTTTTTGTCTGATTTATTTTTTTCAGCCATAATAGTTTATTGATTAGTGTTTGATGATTCCTGATCTTCAGTTTCGGCTTTTTGTTTTGAAGCCATAAGCATATTATATTCTTCCATTGAGCCTACAATGATGTTTTCGTATTCCCTAAGGCCTGTACCGGCAGGGATTTGATGGCCGACGATCACATTTTCTTTAAGACCTGTCAGCTCATCAACTTTTGCGTTTATAGCAGCATCAGTAAGCACTTTGGTAGTTTCCTGGAATGATGCAGCGGATATAAAGCTTTTTGTTTGAAGTGATGCTTTGGTAATTCCCTGCAGCTGCTGTCTTGCAGTAGCTCCTTTGGCATCTCTTGCAACCACTAAGTTTTTATCACGGCGTTTCAGGAATGAGTTTTCATCACGCAATTTTCTTGCTGTAATGATCTGACCTTGCTTTAAGCCTGAGTCACCCGGATCTTCAACCACTTTCTTTCCAAAAGTATTATCATTTTCTTCCATGAAGTCGATTTTGTTCACAATTTCGTTCTCCAGGAATTTAGTATCACCGGGATCTTCTATGGTTACCTTACGCATCATTTGCCTGACTATCACCTCAAAGTGCTTGTCGTTAATTTTAACACCCTGCATTCTGTAAACTTCTTGTATTTCGTTTACAATATATTCTTGTACGGCCGTAGGCCCTTTAATAGAAAGTATATCAGCCGGGGTTATGGGGCCGTCTGATAGCGGTGTGCCAGCTTTAACATAGTCATTCTCCTGCGCAAGGATTTGTTTAGATAATGGGATTAAATAACGTTTTTCATCACCCGTTTTGGATGTTATTATTACTTCCCTGTTACCTCTTTTAATCTTTTTACCGAAAGATACAATACCATCGATTTCAGAAACAACAGCAGGGTCAGATGGGTTTCTTGCCTCGAACAATTCTGTTATTCTTGGCAATCCACCAGTAATGTCACCGGATTTGCCTATTGCACGTGGTATTTTAGCAATAATGATACCAGGTTTGACATTATCATTATCATTTATTGTGATGTGCGCACCCACAGGCATGTCGTAAGTTTTAAGTACTTCGCCAGACTTGTCGACAATGCTTATTGATGGGTTTTTGGTTTTATCTTTTGAGTCTATGATAATCTTTTCATAGAAGCCGGTTTGTTCATCCGAATCGGTTTTATAGGTTGAACCTTCTACCATACTGTTAAATACAGCTTTACCGGCCACTTCTGATACGATAACAGCATTGTAAGGATCCCATTCACAAATAAGGTCACCGCTTTCAACTTTATCACCATCTTTAAAATAGAGGAACGCACCATATGGTATGTTTTGGCTAGTAAGGACCATACGTGTTTTTGGGTCAACGATTCGTAATTCGGCAGATCTGCCTATTACTACCCAGTATTTCTTGCCTTGATCATTGGTGAATGAAACAGAACGTAACTCATCAATTTCAAGTATACCATTGTATTTTGCGTTTATTTTCGATGCTGTAGCAATATTTGATGCGGTACCACCAACGTGGAATGTTCTAAGGGTCAGCTGAGTTCCGGGTTCTCCGATTGATTGTGCAGCTATTACCCCTATTGATTCACCTTTTTGAACAAGGTGCCCTGTAGCAAGGCTACGACCATAGCATTTACAACAAACACCTTGCTTTGATTCGCAAGTAAGTACAGATCGGATTTCCACTGCTTCAAGTGGCGAGTCTTCAATTATGTGGCATACCTCTTCAGAAAGCTCTTCACCTGCTTTAATAATCAAATCACCGGTTGTTGGATGGTATATGTCATTAAGTGCTACACGTCCAAGTATTCTGTCATATAGAGTTTCAACTGTTTCTTCATTGTTTTTTAGTGCAGTGGCAGTAAGACCTCTGAGTGTGCCACAGTCTTCTTCATTAACAATAACATCTTGAGAAACGTCTACCAGTCTTCTTGTTAAATAACCTGCATCAGCAGTTTTAAGGGCTGTGTCTGCAAGACCTTTACGTGCACCGTGGGTAGAGATAAAATACTCAAGAACCGACAATCCTTCTTTGAAGTTAGATAAAATTGGGTTCTCAATAATTTCTCCTCCTTTAGCGCCTGATTTTTGCGGTTTTGCCATCAATCCACGCATTCCTGATAACTGACGGATCTGTTCCTTGGAACCCCTTGCTCCGGAGTCAAGCATCATAAATACAGGATTAAAACCCTGATTGTCAGCAGTAGTTTTTTCTATAAGTACTTTAGTAAGCTTTGCATTAGTATGGGTCCAAATATCAATTATCTGATTATAACGTTCATTATTAGTAATGAATCCCATGCTGTAATTACCCCTTACTTCATCAACCTGCTCATTAGCTTGGTTGATAAGTATTTGTTTTTCTTCCGGAACTAAAATATCACCAAGGTTGAAAGATAGTCCTCCTCTGAACGCCATGTTAAAGCCCATATCTTTGATATCATCAAGGAAAAGGGCTGTTTTTTTAACACCTGTAACTTTAAGGACTCCTCCGATAATGTCTCTCAGTGCTTTTTTTGTAAGCAGTTGGTTAATAAAACCATATTCTTCGGGAACGATCTGGTTAAAGAGGACCCTTCCGACTGTGGTTTCTATTAACTTGTTGACTAACTTGCCTTTTTCTTCAACATTAACCTTAACTTTAATTATAGCGTGCAGATCAACCACTTTTTCATTGTATGCTATAATTACTTCTTCCGGGCTGTAAAAAGTTAGTCCTTCACCTTTCACAGGGACTTCCGGTGTGCTTTTTCTGGCTTTGGTAATATAATATAAGCCAAGTACCATGTCTTGTGATGGTACAGCGATAGGTGCTCCGTTTGCCGGGTTTAGTATGTTGTGCGAAGCAAGCATTAAAATTTGTGCTTCGAGTATTGCAGCATTTCCTAATGGAACGTGAACAGCCATCTGGTCGCCATCAAAGTCGGCATTGAATGCAGTACATACCAGCGGGTGTAGCTGAATTGCTTTACCCTCAATCAGTTTAGGCTGGAATGCTTGTATACCTAGTCTGTGCAGGGTGGGAGCACGATTTAGCAGGACCGGGTGTCCTTTCAGAACGTTTTCCAGGATGTCCCAGACTACCGGGTCTTTTCTGTCAACGATTTTTTTAGCTGATTTAACTGTTTTTACTATACCTCTTTCAAGCATTTTTCTAATGATAAATGGCTTGAATAGTTCTGATGCCATATCTTTTGGTATTCCACATTCGTGTAAGCCTAACTCAGGGCCAACAACAATAACAGAACGAGCAGAATAGTCTACCCTTTTACCCAGAAGATTTTGACGGAACCGACCTTGCTTACCTTTTAAGCTATCGCTCAATGATTTTAGTGGCCTGTTTGATTCCGTTTTTACGGCATTTGTTTTGCGTGAATTATCAAACAGGGAATCTACAGCTTCCTGCAACATTCGTTTTTCATTTCTCAGGATTACATCAGGAGCTTTTATTTCCATCAACCGTTTAAGACGGTTGTTACGAATGATCACCCTTCTGTAAAGGTCATTAAGGTCGCTGGTGGCGAATCTGCCGCCATCAAGTGGCACAAGAGGTCTGAGTTCAGGTGGAATAACCGGTACTATATCAACAATCATCCACTCAGGTTTATTCTCTATTCTGCTTTTAGCATCACGAAACGCTTCCACTACCTGCAAACGTTTAAGAGCATCCGCTTTTCTTTGTTGAGATGTTTCGGTATTTGCTTTGTGGCGTAAATCATATGAAAGCTGATCCAAATCAAGGTGGATAAGCAATTCTTTTAGTGCCTCGGCACCCATTTTCGCCACAAATTTTTCCGGATCATCATCTTCCAATAGTTGATTCTCTTTTGGCAAGGATTCAAGTATTGTGAAGTATTCTTCTTCAGTTAAAAAATCAAGAACACTAAATTCATCGGATTTAATTCCCGGATTAACTACTACATACCTTTCATAATAAATGATCTGGTCAAGTTTTTTGGAAGGTAATCCAAGGAGATACCCGATTTTGTTAGGAAGAGACCTAAAAAACCAGATGTGTGCAACCGGCACAACCAGTTTTATGTGGCCCATTCTTTCTCTTCTAACCTTTTTTTCTGTGACTTCTACGCCACACCTGTCACAAACTATACCTTTGTACCGTATGCGTTTATATTTACCACAGTGGCATTCCCAGTCTTTTACCGGTCCAAATATCCTTTCGCAGAACAGTCCGTCCCGCTCAGGCTTATATGTTCGGTAATTTATAGTTTCGGGCTTTAATACTTCTCCGAAAGATCTTTCAAGTACAGATTCAGGAGAAGCTAAGCTAATTGTAATATTTGAAAAGTTGCTTTTTACGTTGGTTTCTTTTCTGAAAGCCATATATTTGAAGTATTAGGTTGATTTAGATAAAACCGAAATATATTAACAGGCATTAAACCTGTTTTATTGTTGAATTTTCGAATATTTATAAATTCGAAAACGTTTAATCAAACGTTAAGTTCAAGCATAATCCTCTAAGCTCATGAACCAGAACATTAAAAGATTCAGGCACACCCGGTGCAGGTAAGTTTTCACCTTTCACGAGCACTTCATATGCTTTTGCTCTACCAATTACATCATCGGATTTAATAGTAAGTATTTCCTGCAATACATTAGCTGCGCCAAAAGCTTCAAGTGCCCACACTTCCATTTCTCCAAACCTTTGTCCGCCAAATTGGGCTTTACCACCCAAAGGTTGTTGTGTAATGAGCGAATAAGGTCCGATTGATCTGGCATGCATTTTGTCATCAATCATGTGTCCCAGTTTCAGCATATAGATGACCCCAACGGTAGCGGGCTGGTCAAATCTTTCACCGGTACCGCCATCATAGAGGTATACTTTTCCGTTTTCAGGCAATCCGGCTTGTTTGATATAGTTGTTAATGTCATCAAGACTTGCTCCATCGAAAATAGGGGTTGAGAATTTGAGCCCCAATTTTTGTCCTGCCCATCCGAGAATGGTTTCATAAATTTGCCCAAGGTTCATTCTTGAAGGAACACCTAATGGGTTAAGAACAATATCAACAGGTGATCCGTCTTCAAGAAACGGCATATCTTCCTGGCGAACAATATTTGCAACTACACCTTTATTACCGTGCCTTCCGGCCATCTTGTCACCAACTTTGAGCTTTCTCTTCTTGGCAAGGTAAATCTTAGCCAACTGAACTATGCCTGATGGTAATTCATCTCCAACAGTTGCTGTAAATTTCTTTCTGTTATGAATGCCTAAATAATCTCTGAATTTAATAGTATAGTTATGAATCAATTGTTTTATTAATTCATTCTTTGCTTTATCGGTGGTCCAATTATTTGGATTAACCGTTGCAAAATCTATACTTTGCAGAACTTTCTGATTAAACTTTGTTCCTTTTGGTACTACAACTTCTTTAAGAGAATTTGTAACCCCTTGTGAAGTTTTGCCGCTGACAATAACAAGAAGCTTATCAATAAGTTTTGCTCTTAGCTCATTGATGAGGTTGTTAAAGTCCTCATCGAACTTTTCGATAATTATTTTTTCTTTTGTTTTCGCTTTTCTGTCTTTTATGACTCTGGAGAAAAGCTTTTTATCAATTACGACACCTTTTGTAGCTGGTGGTGCTTTCAAAGAAGCATCTTTGACATCTCCGGCCTTATCACCAAAAATTGCACGAAGCAATTTTTCTTCGGGAGTTGGATCTGTTTCGCCTTTCGGTGTGATCTTGCCAATTAGGATATCACCTTCATTGACGTTTGCCCCTATTCTTATAAGTCCGTTTTCATCAAGGTCTTTGATAGCATCTGCACTAACGTTGGGGATATCGCTGGTAAGTTCTTCAACACCTCTTTTTGTGTCTCTAACATCAAGTGAATATTCTTCGATATGTATAGAAGTAAAGACATCATCACGAACAATACTTTCAGAAACTACGATAGCATCCTCAAAGTTATATCCTTTCCAGGGCATGAATGCTACTTTCAGGTTTCGTCCAAGAGCCAGTTCGCCGTCTCTTGTTGCGTATCCTTCACAAAGCAATTGACCTGCTTTTACTTTTTGTCCTTTTTTAACAATAGGTTTAAGGTTAACACAGGTGCTTTGATTAGTTTTTGCAAATTTTGTAAGCTTATAAGTTTTTACATCATCATCAAAACTTACAAGTTTTTCTTCATCATTTCTGGAATATCTGATTACTATTTCTTCGGCATCTACTGATTCTATTATTCCGTCGTTTTCAGCGTGCAGCAGCACTCTTGAGTCGTTTGCAACTCTTTTTTCCAGACCTGTACCAACTATTGGTGATTCTGAATCTATCAGTGGTACCGCTTGTCTCATCATGTTACTACCCATTAGTGCCCTGTTTGCATCGTCATGCTCAAGGAATGGGATCAGGGATGCAGCAATAGAAGCGATTTGGTTTGGTGCAACATCAATGAGGTCCACCTTAGTAGGTTCAGTTATTGGGTAATCCGCCATAAAGCGGACTTTTATCATATCATTTTCAAACTTTCCGTCTTCTGTCAAATCAATATTAGCCTGGCTGATAACTTTATTTTCTTCTTCTTCGGCAGACAGGTATACGGGTGGTTCGTTGTGAATCACCTTGCCGTCTTTGACTTTGTAGTAAGGTGTTTCTATGAAACCTAGCTCGTTAACTTTAGCGTAGACACAGAGCGATGATATCAAACCAATATTTGGACCTTCCGGAGTTTCGATAGTACAAAGCCTCCCATAGTGCGTATAATGTACGTCACGTACTTCAAAGCCTGCACGCTCCCTGGATAGTCCGCCAGGCCCGAGGGCTGACATACGTCTTTTATGAGTAAGCTCAGCCAGTGGATTGGTCTGATCCATGAATTGAGAAAGCTGGTTTGTACCAAAGAATGAATTAATAACAGAGGAAAGTGTTTTTGCATTGATAAGGTCGATAGGAGCAAAAACCTCGTTATCACGAACATTCATTCGTTCACGTATAGTCCTGGCCATGCGGGCGAGTCCAACTCCAAATTGTGTATAGAGTTGCTCTCCAACTGTTCTTACACGTCTGTTGCTCAAGTGGTCAATATCATCAACATCGGCTTTTGAGTTGACCAGTTCTATCAGGTGTTTAACAATACAGATAATATCTTCTTTAGTCAAAACCTTAACATCCATAGGAGTATTAAGGTTAAGCTTTTTATTAATCCTGTAGCGCCCTACATCTCCAAGGTCATATCTTTTGTCAGAGAAAAACAGCTTTTCGATCATGCTTCTGGCTGTTTCATCATCTGGCGGATCGGTATTTCTTAATAACCTGTATATAAATTCAACGGCTTCTTTTTCCGAGTTTGTAGTATCTTTATGAAGCGTATTATATATTAAGGCGTAATCGCTGACATTAATACCTTCTTTGTGTAGTATGATTGTTTTAACATCAGCCTCCAATATCTGGTCTATGTGACTTTCTTCAAGAACCGTTTCTCTGTCAATAATAACTTCAGTTCTTTCAATAGAAACCACTTCGCCGGTGTCTTCATCGACAAAATCTTCGACCCATGTTCTTAAGACTCTTGCAGCCAGTTTACGTCCTATACACTTTTTAAGTGCGGTTTTACTGACTTTGATCTCATCGGCGAGTTCAAATATTTCAAGTATTTCTTTATCGCTTTCAAAGCCTATTGCTCTTAGCAGAGTGGTAACGGGCAATTTCTTCTTTCTGTCAATATATGCGTACATGACATTATTGATGTCAGTAGCAAATTCGATCCACGATCCTTTAAAGGGGATAATTCGTGCACTGTATAATTGTGTTCCGTTTGCATGTACGCTGGTACCGAAGAACACACCAGGTGATCTGTGCAGCTGGGATACCACAACCCTTTCGGCTCCATTAATGACAAAAGTACCCTTAGGTGTCATATATGGTATTGTTCCCAGATAAACATCCTGGATAATGGTTTCAAAGTCTTCATGTTCAGGATCGGTACAATAAAGCTTCAATTTTGATTTTAATGGTACACTGTATGTAAGCCCCCTCTCAATACATTCTTCAATACTGTATTTTGGAGGATCAATAAAATAATCCAAAAATTCCAGAACAAAGTTATTCCTAGCATCTGAAATTGGAAAATTTTCACTGAATACTTTAAACAGACCTTCGTTTTTCCTGTTTTCGGGAGTTGTTTCAAGTTGGAAAAAATCCTGAAAGGATTTTACTTGTATTTCCAGAAAATCGGGATAATCAAATTTATAATCTTTTGACGAAAAGTCTATTCTTTTTTTTGTGTCAATAGTTGCAGCCAATGTGTAAAAATTTGAGGTTAATAAAAACGTTAACTAACCAAATACAAAATAAAATAATATCAAATAAGATCAGACCTCTGCAGCGGTTGTCTCCGGCAGAAGTCCAATCTTTTTGATTATTACAGTTGATTTACTTTATTTCAACCTCTGCACCGGCTTCTTCGAGTTGTTTTTTCAAAGACTCGGCTTCATCTTTAGTTATACCTTCTTTAATAGCTTTAGGTGCTGAATCAACAAGTTCTTTTGCTTCTTTAAGACCGAGGCTTGTAAGCTCTTTAACAAGTTTAACAACAGCAAGCTTAGATCCGCCTGGGCTATTAAGCATAACATCAAATTCTGTTTTTTCTTCAGCTGCCTCTTGAGCTTCACCTCCTGCTGCTGCAACAGCAACCGGAGCAGCCGCTGCAGGCTCTATACCATACTCTTCTTTCAGAATATCTGCCAGCTCATTTACTTCTTTAACTGTAAGGTTAACCAACTGTTCTGCGAAAGATTTCAAATCTGCCATTTTTGATATTTTTTTAATGATTTTGATTTACAATTCTAAAAATTAATTATTTTACTTTAGCTTTCTTGTTTTTCAGAAAGTGTTTTCAGGATGCCTGAAAGTTTGCCGCCGCCTGATTGTAATCCTGAGATAACATTCTTAGCAGGGGATTGCAATAACATGACAATATCACCAATAAGTTCATTTTTGGATTTGATATTGCTCAGTACATCCAGATTTTCTTCGCCGAGGTAACATACCTCTTCGATATAAGCCCCTTTAAGCAGGGGTTTAGAGTTGTTCTTTCGAAACTCTTTTATCAGTTTTGCCGGAGCATTTCCGGTATCTGCAAACATTAGCGAAGTAGGCCCTTTTAAAGCATCATATAAAGGCTCAAGATCTTTTTCAACCTTATCCATTGCTTGTTTAAGAAAGGTGTTTTTCACTACTTGCATCGAGACATTCTTTTTATGGCATAACCTTCTGAGTTTGTTTACTGTTTCAACGGTCAACTCAGATGTGTCAGTCAAATAAAAGATATTGTTCGATTGCAGTTTTTCTGCAAGAGTTTCAATTGCTTGTTTTTTTTCTTCCCTTTTCATAGAGTGTCCACATCTTTTCTGTGCAAACTGATTAGTTTTACACTTATTTTATTAAGTAACGGATTTGGTATCTACTTTAATTCCAGGACTCATCGTACTGGACATATACACGCTTTTCATATAGGTGCCTTTAGAAGAGGCCGGTTTCATTTTGATTATCGTTTGCAGTAATTCTTTAGCATTATCAACAAGTTTGTTTTTATCAAAAGAAACTTTTCCTATTGATGTATGCACAATACCATATTTATCAACTTTAAAGTCAATTTTACCTGCTTTGACATCTTTAACGGCTTTTTCTATTTCCATAGTTACCGTACCGGCTTTTGGGTTTGGCATAAGGCCTCTGGGCCCTAATACTTTACCTAGCGGGCCTATTTTAGGCATAACGCTTGGCATAGTAATAACCACATCCACATCGGTCCAGCCACCTTTAATCTTTTCGATGTAATCGTCCAGTCCAACGTAATCAGCTCCTGCAGCTTTAGCTTCCTCTTCTTTATCGGGCGTGCACAATACCAATACCCTAATGGTTTTTCCTGTACCGTGCGGTAGAGCGACAACCCCTCTTACCATTTGATTGGCTTTACGAGGGTCGACTCCAAGGCGGATATCCAAGTCTACTGATTCATCGAACTTTGCAGTGTGTATCTTTTTAACGATATCTGCTGCTTCATTCAAAGGATAAGCCGCATTTTTGTCAAATTTCGCTAAAGCTTCTTTTTGGTTTTTTGTTAATTTCGCCATTTTCTGATTCCGTTAATATTTTATTGAATAAATAATCTCTTTACGAGAGCATTAAATCAAAAGGGCGGATTGCCTTTCACTCTGACTCCCATGCTTCTTGCAGTACCTGCTACCATTCGCATAGCTGATTCTACAGTAAAGCAGTTCAAGTCAGGCATTTTTTCTTCTGCAATAGTTCTAACTTGATCCCAGTTAAGTGAAGCAACTTTGTTACGGTTAGGCTCGGCTGAACCTGATTTTATTTTCAACGCTTCAAGTATCTGTACAGGTACCGGAGGCGTTTTTATAACAAAATTGAATGACTTATCTTTGAATACAGTGATAATAACAGGTATAACTTTACCTGCTTTATCTTGTGTACGGGCGTTAAACTGCTTGCAGAATTCCATGATATTCACCCCTTTGGCACCCAATGCGGGGCCTACCGGTGGTGATGGATTGGCTGCGCCACCTCTGATTTGCAATTTAATTAATCCACTAACTTCTTTTGCCATCTTTAGTTTTCAATTTATAAGATTAGTGACAGCTAATAAACTCAATAGCATAACGTTCAACTTATGCAGTATTATTCTTTTTCAACCTGCATAAAACTCAATTCCAACGGCGTTTTTCGTCCAAAGATCTTTACCATAACTTTCAGTTTTTTCTTTTCTTCGTTAATCTCTTCAATTACGCCGGTAAAGCTATTGAACGGGCCGTCGATTACCTTCACGGTTTCTCCAACGATAAAGGGGATGTTCAATTCCTCGTCTTTTTCAGAAAGCTCATCTACTTTACCAAGTATTCGATTCACTTCAGATTGTCTTAGAGGAACAGGTTTGCCTGCAGAGCCAAGAAAGCCAAGCACACCCGGAACGTTTTTAATAATGTGAGGAATTTCTCCCACCAAAGCAGCTTCTATGAGCACATATCCGGGGAAGTAATTCCTTTCAGCACTAATTTTTTTCCCTTTTCTAATCTGATATACCTTTTCGGTTGGTATAAGAACTTGCGAAACATAGTCCTGCAAACCAAGGCGTTTAATCTCACTCTCGATATATTGCTTAACTTTCTTTTCGCCACCACTTATAGCCCTGACTACATACCATTTTTTTGCTTGTTGTTCGCTCATACTACCGAAAAATAATTCAGATTTTTGTTTTGCTATTGATAATAAATGTGAATCAATAATAAGCACATAAAAGTGTCCTGTCTTAAGTAAAAATTTTACATAAACATTTCATAGAATTCCCTGAGTATAGTGCTAAAAGATATATCCATCAAATAAACGATCGCAGCGATTATAAGGGAAGCAATGGATACAACCGTAACACTGCTTTGCAGGTCACTCCATGAAGGCCAGGATACTTTCTTACTGAGCTCATCATATGTTTCACTGAAATAGGCTCTGATTTTTTTCATAAATAATTATATACTACAGTATACTATTGTTTTAGCAGGGGCGGAAGGACTCGAACCCTCAACCAACGGTTTTGGAGACCGCTACTCTACCAATTGAGCTACACCCCTGAATAATCAGGTGGTGTATAAATCCTTACACCACCATCAAATATTATTCAATTATTTCGGTTACCTGTCCGGCACCAACGGTACGACCACCTTCGCGGATAGCAAAACGCAATCCTTTGTCCATTGCTATTTCGCTAATAAGCTCTACAGTGATTGTAACGTTATCACCCGGCATAATCATTTCCACGCCATCTGGCAGGAATATTTCGCCTGTAACATCAGTAGTTCTAAAGAAGAACTGTGGGCGATATCTATTGTGGAAAGGAGTATGACGTCCGCCTTCTTCTTTCTTCAGGATATAAACCTCACCTTTGAATTTTTTATGTGGTGTGATCGAGCCTGGCTTAGCAACAACCATACCTCTGCTGATAGCTTTTTTGTCTACACCTCTAAGCAACAAACCAACGTTATCACCTGCTTCACCGCGGTCAAGTATTTTGCGGAACATTTCCACACCAGTAACCACTGATTTCATTTTTTCAGCTCCCATACCGATAATATCTACCGGGTCGTTTGAGTTGATAACACCGGTTTCTATTCTACCTGTAGCAACCGTACCTCTACCAGTAATAGAGAAAACGTCTTCAACAGGCATCAGGAATGGCTTATCGACGTCACGTTCTGGCATTGGGATCCAGCTGTCGACGGCGTCCATAAGTTCCATAATTTTTTCAACCCATTTGGGTTCGTTGTTTAGTCCGCCCAAAGCTGAACCTCTGATAATTGGAATATTGTCACCGTCAAAATCGTAGAAAGTAAGCAGTTCTCTGATCTCCATCTCAACCAGGTCAAGCAATTCTTCATCATCAACGAGGTCGATTTTATTCATAAACACAACGATTTGTGGTACACCAACCTGGCGTGCAAGCAGGATGTGTTCGCGTGTTTGTGGCATCGGACCATCAGAAGAATCAACAACCAAAATAGCACCGTCCATTTGTGCAGCACCGGTAACCATGTTTTTAACATAGTCGGCGTGTCCGGGGCAGTCAACGTGAGCGTAGTGCCTGTTTGCTGTTTGATATTCAACGTGAGCAGAGTTAATAGTGATACCTCTTTCTTTTTCTTCAGGTGCATTGTCAATAGAGTCGAAGCTTCTGATTTCAGATAAACCTTTTTCAGCTAAGACTTGAGTAATAGCAGCGGTGAGCGTTGTTTTACCATGGTCAACGTGTCCTATGGTACCAATGTTCACGTGCGGTTTCGTCCTTTCGAATTTTTCTTTTGCCATATCTAAGTGGGTGTTTTAAAATTATTTAAATTATTGGATCTGAAACATTTACTACACGAGCCGATGACGGGAATTGAACCCGTGGCCTCTTCCTTACCAAGGAAACGCTCTACCCCTGAGCTACATCGGCAAGATTTGAGCGGAAAACGGGACTCGAACCCGCCACCTACAGCTTGGAAGGCTGTCGCTCTACCAGATGAGCTATTTCCGCTTAAATGTGGGGGGAGAAGGATTCGAACCTCCGAAGGCGAAAGCCAACAGATTTACAGTCTGCCCCATTTGACCGCTCTGGAATCCCCCCAGAATTAAAAAATTAATCAAAATATTTAAGAACGAGCCGATGGAGGGATTCGAACCCCCGACCGGCTGATTACAAATCAGCTGCTCTGGCCAACTGAGCTACATCGGCAATTTTGCTCAGTGTTTATGATAACTTCAAACAACTAACAAATATAAAACCTTATTAAAAAGGTCTGCAAATGTACGAAAAAGATTTAAAAACTACCAAAAGAATATTAATTTTTTTTGAAAATATTAATATTCAATACTGTATACCTGTATTTTGGAATGCTATTTTTTTATAATCCCTTAATTTTTTCCTTACGTTTAATTAACTGTTTTCTTAAAGCATCAACAGCATTATCAATTGCCTCCTCAAAAGTTTTTGCCTGTTTTTTTGCAAAAAGGTCGTTGCCGGGTATCATAACTTTAATCTCAGCAATTTTGTTTTCATTATTTGATGCTTGCTCCAGCTTGAGGGTTACATCGCTTTCAATAACACCGTCAAAAAAGCTTGACAGCTTGTTTATTTTTTCTTTGATAAATGCTTCAAGCTTACTGTCTGCTTTAAAATGTAAAGAGCTAATGTTAACGTTCATATTGCTTTCCTCCGAATTTAAGCCTTAGGATGGGCTTGTTTGTAAACTTTTTTTAATTTTTCTACAGTATTATGTGTATATACTTGTGTTGCTGACAGATTTGCATGACCAAGGAATTCTTTAATTGAATTCAGTTCTGCTCCATTATTCAGCATATGCGTTGCAAATGTGTGCCTCAAAACATGAGGGCTTTTTTTGTCGTATGTTGTAACGAGACTCAGATAATGAAATACTTTTCTGTAAATAAACTTTGGGTATAATACTTTTCCTTTATCTGTAACAAGCATATTATCCGCATTGTTTAACGGAAATAATTTTGATTTTATGTCAAGATAATCATTTAAAGTTTTCACCAAAGAGGGAATAAGTGGTATTATTCTTTGTTTATTTCCTTTCCCGGTTACTTTGATAGTTTTGTAAACCAGGTCAATATCTGAATGTTTGATTGATATAAGCTCGGCTAATCTTATTCCGGTTGAATAGAGCATTTCTAAAATTAATTTGTCTCTTACACCTTTAAAATCGTTTGAGAAATCAATTTTTTCAAAGAGCGTATTTATATCTTCGTTGTTTATGTAAGGGGGCAATGAAGATGTAAATTTTGGAACGTTAATTTTTTCAAGTGGGTTGGAGCTAACATTGGTATGTAAATTCAGATAATTGTAAAAAGATTTAAGTGTTGTTATTTTTCTTCTCACTGATCTGGTCCCAACGCCCTTGTCCAAAATTGTTACTATCCAGCTTCTTATATGTGTTGTGGAAACTTCAGGAAAATCTAGGCCGGGATAAAAAGCTGTTAAAAAGTCATTAAACTGCAGCAAATCGGTTTGATATGATTTAACAGTGTTTGCAGAATACCCCTTATTAAAAGCCAAATAATTAAGGAAGCTGTCAATTTTCTTCATACCAAATAAAAAAAGAAGAAATTTTTGTTAAAGTTAATAAAAACAGTTGTTAAAACAAAAATTACTTCCTTTAAAAAGTCTAAATAATGAATTAAGACTCTTCCTGGTTTCTCATTTTTTGCACATAGACAGCTTTAAGCTTTTCATCGCGCCTTTTTACAGAGGGCTTTGTATATTTTTGCCTTTCACGAACTTCTTTTAAAACCCCGGTTTTTTCAAACTTGCGCTTAAGTTTTTTTAATACACGGTCAATGTTTTCACCTTCTTTTACGGGTACAATAATCATAGATGCCTCAATGTTTTTATTATGTTTATATTTTTATAAAAATTCAAAATATGGTTTCCATAATTTTGGGGTGCAAAGATAAACAATAACTTTTTATTAGTCAAATAATTTGAAAAAGAAAATTAAGTTTTTAGAATTGTTTAGATTTATTATTGGATTTGGGTTGTTTTGAGTTTTATTTTTATTATAATTGCATATGATAATTGATTGATTATGAAAACAACTTGTTGAATAATAATTATACTCTGATACAATTGGTATTCTTAATCAATTAACGAATCCTTTATAATATTAATTAACCAATTAAAAAACAAAATGAAAAAACTTTTTTTAGTTTTATTACTTGCTGTTTTAACATCTTTTGTTTTCTGTTTTCAGGGATATTCCGATAGCCTGCTTGAAGGGCCTTATGCCCCGGTTTTCATCATTCCTGAGGGTTTGGAAAGTGCCGATCGCTATCTTTCTCAACAGGAGAGGGTAAAAAGTCTTATTCCAAAGAAAGAGGAAGTTAATGTTTCTCCCTATCCCGGTGCTGTTGTTTTTCTTGTTCATACCACAGATGAATTAAAGCAGGTAACCGGCAAGGCTGGACTTGCAGAAATAAAAATCATTGTCACTGATCCTCTTGAAGATGTTGTTGAATTTTACAATGAACAGTTGCCAGATTGGAGTTATAATGAAACTTTTTCGATTTTCTGGGAAGGCAAAGGTGATTTCAGCATTTCCAAATTAATGGAAGGGATGCCACATATTTCAATAGTAGAGGCATCCCCTGTTGTTACGGATTTAGTTCCCGAGGCTACATTTTTAATAGGTATTGTTTACGAAGTTCGTTAATAGTTCATCATACCTTGTTTATAAGGTTCTTAAGATAAAGTCGGTCATCAGCCTGTAAAGATGCCGGCGGGCATTATCACCTCTTATGCTGTGGTTATGATCGGGATATATCATCATTTCAAAATCCACGTCGGTTTTTATAAGAGCATTAGCCATCTCGACAGCATTCTGGTAATGTACGTTATCATCGGCCGTGCCATGAACAAGCAGGTAATCACCAATTATTGAGTCAACATGGTTTATTGGCGAGTTGTCATCATAGCCGTCTGGGTTTTCCTGTGGTGTTCTCATGTATCTTTCGGTATAAATTGTATCATAAAATCTCCATGTTGTAACAGGCGCAACAGCAATTGCCATTGAAAAGACGTCTTTACCTTTGGCCAGGCATAATGATGACAGGTATCCGCCGTAACTCCAACCAAAGATACCGATGCGGCTTGGGTCAACATATTCAAGTGATGCCAGATGTTTAGCAGCTTCTATCTGATCTATTGTTTCGTACTTGCCAAGCTGCAGATAAGTCATTTTCTTAAACTCTTCGCCTCTGCCACCTGTGCCGCGATTATCGACAGATACAACAATGTAACCATTTTGCACCAGCATTTGAAACCATGCCCCGTTGTAAGCATTCCATCTATCCAACACTGTTTGCGAACCGGGGCCGCCATATACATACATAAATACCGGATACTCTTTCTCCGGGTCAAAGTCGGCAGGTTTCATTTTCCAGCCGTTAAGCTCTACATCTTCACTAGTTTTAAATGAGAAATACTCTACCGGAACATAACCAAATTCTTTAGTTATTGAATCAAGCTTTTCATTGTCCTGGCGAACTTTAACTATTTCACCTGAGGATTTATGAATAGTGTATTTTGGTGGTTTGTTTAATGTTGAATGGCGATTAATGAAGAATTTATGACCTTTGCTGAATGAAGGGGTGTTAAACCCGTCGTCGGAGGTAAGCCTGGTCTTTGTTTTTCCGTCAAGGCCAATAGAATATAAATTATTAGTGAATGGTGATTCTTCCCTGGATGTATAATATATTAATTCTTTTTCCTGATCAACCCCAAGGAAACTTGTGACATCCCATTCACCTTTTGTGATTTGCCGTACACGCCGGCCCTCCATGTTGTAAAGGTAAATATGATTGAACCCATCTTTTTCACTGGTAATTATGAAATGTTTATTATCATCCAGGAAAGTCAGGTCATCGGTAATATCTATATAATAAATGTTGTCTTCCTTATATAAAAGCTCGGTATTGCCATCAGAAGCGTCGGCCAATAAAATCTCAAGTTGGTTCTGATGACGGTTCATGCGTTGTATTGAGAGTTTATCCGGATCAGTGGTCCATTTTACCCTGGGTATATATTGGTCTTTTTCTTCACCGGTATCAACCATTATTGATTCGCCGGTATCAAAATCATAAATATGTATTGTTACAAAAGCATTTTCTTCGCCGGCTTTTGGGTATTTAAACCTGTATTCTTCAGGGTAAAGTTGCTCATTATATAACATCATCACAAACTCTTTTACATGACTTTCGTCAAACTTATAGTATGCAATCTTTTCACTGTCGGGTGACCAGAAAAACCCCTGTGTGAAAGCAAATTCTTCTTCATAAACCCAGTCAGTCGTACCGTTAATGATTTCATTGTAAACTCCATCATCGGTAATTGGCTTTATGTCTTTTGTTTCAATATCCCTGACATAAATGTTGTTATTACGAACGAATGCAATTTTGTTGCCACATGGAGAAAAAGTTGCCAGTCTTTGTTTGTCACCTTCGGCCAGCAGGGCTAGTGATTCTTTTTCGATATCCCAAATATAGTAAACCGATTCTCGTGAACGCCTGTATATTGCTTCGGTTTCGGTTGCGATCAAAATCATGGATTCATCATCGTTGAAATGATAATTGTCAATATTGACAGGGTCGTCATTTTCATCAATAAGGAGGTTGTCAGTAGTGAATATAGTTTCAACAAAGTCATCAGTTTCGTATTCATAGATGTTGATCTCAATTGCATTTTCAATAAGCGTATAACGTATTCCATCGTTCATCGATTTAGCCTGTTCGATGGTTTCGGGGCGGAAAAGGTCTTCTGTCCAGATCTTATCAACGGTAATTTCTTTTTTGCCGTTGTTTTGAGAGAATGAAGTCAGTGTTAAAAACAAAATAAAAAGAGTAGTAATAACAATTTTGTACATCAGTTATAAAATTTGCAGGTTAATGAATAATAGTTTATTATCTATAGCGTTTAAAAAATCTTCCATTATATCAACATCTTGTCAAATATATAGTTTTTTGTAAAAAAGTATTGTTTTTTTGATTATATTTTTTCGGTTGGGTAAAATTTGGGTGCAGTAAAAGGGTTGTCGTGCAATTAAAAATCAAGTTTTTCAAGTAATTCCAGGAAATCACTTTCTTTAACAGGTTTTGTTATATATTCGTCCATGCCCATACTCATATATTTTTCCCTGTCACCTTCAAAAGCGTTTGCGCTGAGGCCCACAATAGGAGGGAGGTCGTTGTATTTTTTCCTGATTTTTTTTGTAGCTGTTATACCATCCATTACAGGCATTTGAATATCCATAAGTATCAAATCATAATTTCCCGGACGGTGGTTTTCGATGGCATCCTTACCATTTTTTGCAAGGCTTACTTTATGACCGAGAGATTCGAGCATAAGTTGCACTACTTTTTGATTGACGACTTTGTCTTCTACAAATAATATTTTTAGTGGTTTTAACTTTTCTGCAGGTTTTTTTCTGTGTGGTTTATCAATTTGTTGTAAGTCTTCGGCTAATTTGGCTTTAAAAGTGAACCAAAATGTACTTCCCTGGTCTTTTTGGCTTACAAGGTCAATTGTACCACCAAGCATTTCTGTAAGCTCTTTGCAAATGGCCAATCCCAAGCCGGTGCCTTCGTAGCTTCTGTTAAACTCTTGTTCTGCCTGGTAAAAAGGTTTGAACAGCTTTTTTTGTTGGTTTTTGCTCATTCCTTTTCCGGTATCACTGACGGAAATTCTTATAAAACAACTATCATTTTCATTTTCTAAATTAGATTGCAGTTTTTTATCCAGCGAAATATGAAGTCCTATTTTCCCTTTATTGGTATATTTAACTGCATTTGACAGGAGGTTTGTTAATATTTGAAAGACTTTATTTCTGTCTGTTTTAATATATTGGGGCACATCATGATCCATGAATTTTTTAAATTCCAGCTCTTTTTTACAAATAGAAACGAAATATTTTTCGGCTTCATTCAGCAATTCTTTCATTGAGAATACCACTTCATTTACAGTATACTTGCCAGCTTCAATTTTTGAATAATCAAGCACCATATTTATTGTTTCTCTAAGATTTTCTCCTGAGTGTATGAGTGTTTGCAAGTAGTCTTTTTGAGTATTGTTCAGGGGTGTTTTATTTAATATTTCGGCAATTCCCAGCAAACCGGTAAGAGGAGTCCTTATTTCGTGGCTCATGTTGGCCAGGAATTTTTGTTTGAATTCAACGGATTTCCTGGCAACTTCTACTTCTTGTTGCAACAGCCATTCTTCTCTTCTTCTTTTTTCTTTTCTTCTGATTACTATTTTGCGGTATTTATACAGAATTGCCATAATAAGCACAGCTATTACCGCGTAAATTGAATATGCCCACCACGTTCTCCACCATGGATGCTTGATAGTAAAAGGATAATGCAGTTCATTGCTCATAATCCCTTCACTGTTCATAGCCCTGATCTTAAAAATATATTTTCCGGGAGGCAAATTGCCATAATGTGCTTCCGCTCTGTTTGTAAAAGGATTCCAGTTTTTATCTTCTCCCTCAAGCATATATTGATACTTTATCATATGCTGAAACCTGCTATTCGTACCTGAATAATTAAACACAATATAATTATTGTTGTATGCCAGTTTTAGATTTTGAGGCAAGTTATACCACGAACTTATATTATCAAAACCGAAACTTTTAACTTTTACACCATTTGACAGTATCAGTGTTGTATCCTGATTATTCAAAATGCCTGACCAAGGGATGTCATCATTAAATAATCCAATATTAGTCAGATGTATGTTGGGTGGGACATTGTCAGAGATTCCGGTTTTCGGATCTAACCGGGTCAGTATATCGTTGGCACCTATCCATATTTTGCCGTCACTATCTTCAAACATTGCTCTTGAGTTGCATCCTATTCCGAGAAAACCATCTTTTTCGGTAAAGGTTTTAAAAAATATTCCAAATCTATGAGCCAAGCCATCTTCTTCTCTCATTATTTTAATAATATTAGATGATTGAGTAGAGCTGGAGTAGAGCATTTTGCTCAGGCCCATTCTCGTTCCAAACCATAGCCCTCCGTTTTTATCTTCAAATATAGAGTAGGCAAAGTTGCTGCCTAAACCATGTTTTTCTTCAAAATTGAAAAATTCTTTATTGTTTCTAATGTAATAGACCCCGTTGCCATTAGTAGCTGCCCATAGATTCCCGCGGCTGTCAAAAAACATATCGAAGATTTCCTGGTTTGGTAGCCCTTCATTTTCAGAGTAAATTGTTAAGTTTTGGCCATCAAGCTTTGCAAGCCCACCGTAAAAAGATGATATCCAAATGTTGCTATCATCTTTACCATGAATTTTGCTTATACTGTTATCCACTAGTCCTTGTTCGGAGGTATAATTTATTAAATATTTTCCGTTAAATTTAAAGACTCCGTTATTAAGTGTACCAATCCATATATTTCCATCATTGTCTTCCCACATTGTAACTATTGAGTGAAACACATTATATTCTGCTGCAAAAGTGATGGTGTAGAAGTCGCTTCCATCGAATTTAACAAGGCTGCCGTCAAGGAATCCTATCCAAATATTGTTTTTTTTGTCGCGCAACATTGCCCTGGGATTATTGCTCGGAAGCCCATGCTCCAGTGAGTAATTGTAAAAGGTGTTGTTGTTGTCATATATGTAAATACCCTTGGCATTAGAAGCAAGCCATAGGTTTTTCTTACTATCCTTTAGGATATACCTAATAAAGCTATCATTAAGCCCTTCGTATTCAGTATAGTGTCTGAAAATATCTCCATTGTATTGCCCTACTCCGGAACCAAAAGTCCCAAACCATATCCTTTTTTGATTATCTTCAGTGATGTCAGTTATATGAGTATTATATAATCCTTCTGATTGTTTGAAGTTATAAAATGATTCACCGTCATACTTAATTAACCCTTCGTTTCTTGTTCCTATCCATACGTTATTCCGGCTATCAGAAAATAATGTTAGTACTTCACTGCATGGTAATCCTGTAGTATTGTTAAAGTTATAAAATGATTCACCGTCAAACACAGATACCCCGTTGTTGCTTGTTCCAAACCAAATTTTTCCCAGATTGTCAATGGTTGCAGTTTGAATAAAATTGGAGCTCAAGCCTTGTTGTATTGTGTAACTATAGAAGCTATTGCCATTAAAGAGTATAACACCGTTTCCTTCTGTAGTAAACCATAAATTTTCATTGTTATCTTTAATTATGTCAGTTATAGGTGTTGAGGGTATGCCATGGCTTTCATTATAATTTGTAAAATAATTGCCATCAAAATGTGTAATGCTCCCTTCTGAAGTACTAAACCAAAAGTTCTCTTCATAATCCTGATAAATGGCTTCAACATTATTGCTGTATAATCCACTTTCTTCTGTATATATTTCAAAATACTTACCGTCAAACTTCACAACTCCTTCATTTCTGATTCCAATCCAGATATTCCCTTCATTATCGATATAGAGAGCTCTGATATTATTTCCCGGCAAGCCTGTTTCCGTATTGTGATGAATAAAACTCGTTCCATTGTAGCTTATAAGGCCACCTCCATGGGTGCCAAACCAAAAAATGCCCTGATCATCTACTTCAACATTGCTAATATCATCATGAGGCAGACCTTGTGAACGAGTAAAAAAATTAAAGCTAAAAGGATTTTCAGGTATTGAATAAATTTCACCGGCTTCTATTCTACCTGGTGACCCGGCTTTTTTTACTTTAGCTTCTGCACGAACAGTGGAAGGAGTTTTGTTTAAAGAATCAGAATTTAGTAATAAGGGCACACCGGCTAAGATTCTTTGAGTATCTACTTCAGTAATTTTATTGTTCTTAACTTCTATTTTGGTTGGCCGCCGAACCTTTAATCTTTCAATATCTTTTAATTGAATTGTTTTTGGCTGAGGCATAGTGTCCAATGAAATTTTATGCCCCTCAATTATTCTTTCACTCAAATTGTTCAGCATTTGGGGTTTTTCATCATTGTTATTATTTGTAATGCAACAAGTGAATAACCAAACCATAAAGATGAAGGCCGGAAGCTTTTTTGTTATTGAAAGATTAGATGAAAAAAACCCTAAACTCATAGGATATGATGTTTATTACCCGTAAAATGCTGTTATTTTTTTACCCATTTTGCTTTAAAT
>SLSZ01000067.1 GCA_007130125.1 Bacteroidales bacterium | reverse complement strand
TCTTTTTGTTCATACACAGCGTGCTGTACCGATTGCTTCAGATCATCCATTTCCCTGAGATGCTCTTTCCAGGAATCATCAATGATAGCAAGTGTAATTCCTTTCTCAATAGACAAGGTGATCTCCCTGCCTTCAGTATCATATGCTTTCTGAAGATTAGCCAAAACATTTAAAGTTTTCACGCCATCAGAAACGGGAATAGCAATATTTTGATATTTATCGCCTGCATTTTCATATACTTCCTTTACAACGGGCAGTGCGGTTTGTGCAATGAATTCAGCCTTACTTTTATACTCCCTCGTAGCGACTGTATATAGTTGCTGGGTAAGGTTATCAAGCTTATTTTCAATAAATTCATCTTCTGAAAAGGGAGGTTCGAAACCAAATGTACGTATCAGTTCGAATTTAAACCCTTCATAATCCATTGCATCCTGATAGTCACCTATAAGTTGTTCACTAACATCATAAATCATGTTAGCAAGATCAACGGCAAGCCTTTCTCCAAAGAGAGCATTTCTTCTTTTTGTATATATAACTTCCCTTTGGGCATTCATAACATCATCATATTCCAATAATCGCTTACGAATGCCAAAGTTGTTCTCTTCAACCTTCTTTTGTGCTCTTTCAATGGATTTGGTAATCATTGAATGCTGGATCACTTCACCTTCTTTAAGGCCCATTCTATCCATAATACGTGCTATCCTATCAGAACCGAATACACGCATCAGGTCATCTTCCAGTGATACAAAAAATTGGGAAGATCCCGGGTCTCCCTGTCTTCCTGCACGACCTCTTAACTGGCGGTCAACCCTTCTTGATTCATGTCTTTCTGTGCCAACAATAGCTAATCCACCGGCTTCCCTGACACCATCTCCAAGTTTAATATCAGTACCACGTCCGGCCATATTGGTAGCAATAGTAACATTACCTGCAATACCGGCTTCTGCAACAACCTGAGCCTCTCTTTGGTGATGTTTTGCATTAAGAATGTTGTGCTTGATTTTCCGCAACTTGAGCATTTTGCTCAGAAGCTCTGAAATTTCTACCGAAGTAGTACCAACAAGTACCGGCCTTCCATTGTTAACAAGGTTAGATATTTCGTCAATAACAGCATTGTACTTTTCCCGCTTGGTCCTGTAAACCAAATCTTCCTTATCAATCCGGATCACAGGCTTATTGGTGGGAATTACAACAACATCAAGTTTGTATATATTCCAGAATTCGCCGGCCTCTGTCTCCGCAGTACCGGTCATACCGGCAAGTTTCTCATACATTCTGAAATAGTTCTGCAGAGTAATTGTTGCATACGTCTGAGTAGCTGCCTCGACCTTCACATTTTCCTTGGCCTCAATAGCCTGGTGCAACCCATCAGAATATCGCCTGCCCTCAAGAATACGGCCTGTCTGCTCGTCAACAATCTTCACCTTGTTATCCATGATAACATACTCCGTATCCTTTTCAAACATGGTGTAAGCCTTAAGAAGCTGATTTATGGTGTGTATCCTTTCCGATTTAACCGAAAAATCATTTAAAATCTGGTTCTTTTTTTCAAGCTTTTTCTGTGATTCAAGATTGGATTTTTCCAATTCAGCCATTTCGGCACCTATGTCAGGCAATACGAAAAAATGGGGGTCATCACTATCGCCGGTTATCAAATCAATACCTTTATCGGTAAGTTCAATAACATTATTCTTTTCTTCAATTACAAAATAGAGCTCATCATCTATGATGTGCATATGCTTTCCTTGTTCCTGCATATAAAAGTTTTCGGTCTTTTGCAGAATAGTTTTTATACCGGGTTCGGAAAGCAATTTAATAAGAGCTTTATTTTTAGGTAATCCTCTATGGCACCTCAACAGCAGCTCACCACCTTTTTTTTCATCGGGTTCTCCTTCTTTCGGCAAAAGCAATCGCCGTGCTTCAGTAAGCAAGTTGTTTACCAAATTTCTCTGTGCACTGACAAGCTTTTCCACTTTGGGTTTCATTTGATGAAACTCATGTTTCTCACCCTGGGGAGTAGGGCCGGAAATTATCAGTGGAGTACGGGCATCATCAATTAATACGGAGTCGACCTCATCCACAATAACAAAATTATGCGGGCGCTGTACCAACTCTTTTGGATTACGTGCCATATTGTCACGCAGATAGTCAAATCCAAACTCATTATTAGTACCAAAAGTCACATCGGCCCTGTAAGCGTTTCTTCTTTCTTCTGAGTTTGGGTCATGCTTGTCAATACAATCAACTTTTAATCCATGGAATTCATAAAGCATTCCCATCCACTCAGAGTCACGTTTTGCCAGGTAATCATTAACAGTAACAATATGAACACCCCTGCCCGGCAAAGCATTGAGATAAACCGGCAATGTCGCTACCAAAGTTTTCCCTTCACCTGTAGCCATCTCAGCAATCTTACCAAGATGTAGATGTATACCACCTATAAGCTGCACATCGTAGTGCACCATATCCCAGGTGATCATATTACCACCAGCTATCCATTGATTTTTGTATATAGCTTTATCCCCTTTTATTTCAATGTTGTTACGAGTTGCAGCCAAATTCTTATCAAATTCATTGGCTGTAACAACAACCTCGTCATTCTCTTTAAATCGTCGCGCAGTTTCTTTTATAACAGCAAAAGCTTCGGGAAGCAATTCCTCAAGAACTTCATCCAGCTTGGTAGAAATATTTTTTTCAAGCTCATCAATCTGGTCATATGCTTTACGTTTTTCTTCCGGATCCATCTGATAATTATCTTCCACCCGGCTTTTAAGCTCATTTATTTTTGCATTTTCGGATTTAATATATTCATTGATACGTTCCTTGTACTGCAATGTTTTTGCTCTAAGCTGATCATTATCCAGCTCTTTAATGCTATCATAAGCTTCATGTATTTTTTCATACAAAGGCCGGACCTCCCGAAAATCCCTGTCAGCTTTATTACCAAAAATGCTCTTTAATATTTTCATGATAAATTATATTCTATAAGTAAATTGATTGACAAAATTAATTCAAATAACCTAAAATCGACAATCGTTTGCATTTTTTAATTTTTTATAATATTAAAAGAGCCGGTTATTCCGGCTCTTTTAATATTATTAGATTGTTTTTTTTGATTGTCAATATTCATCTTCATGAAAGAAGAAATCGTCCTTTGTAGGATAATCAGGCCATATGTCCTCAATACTTTCATAGACATCGCCCTCATCTTCAATTTCCTGAAGATTTTCAATGACCTCCATAGGTGCTCCTGACCTAAGTGCATAATCTATAAGCTCCTCCTTTGTAGCAGGCCATGGTGCATCTTCAAGTTTGGAAGCCAACTCAAGTGTCCAATACATATGAATTAAGGTTTAATTTTTTTTGCAAAAGTAATTTTTTTTCCGAATTTATCAACATAAAAAAAAATTAGTTGGAAATTCTTTTGTTAAATTGTTAAAAAAAAATTGTTAGTCCAGAAAATTCAACAACGTATATGCTATTGCAAATATTTCAATATAAAACAAATTCTTCTCTCTTTTTTATACCTTTGTATCGCTAAAAAAGGGTTTTGAGATAATGTCAAATAAAATAAAAATAAAAAACAAGAAGGCATCTTTTGAGTATCATTTGCTTGAAAAGTTTATAGCCGGTATGGTCTTAACCGGAACTGAAATAAAATCAATACGCAATGGCAAAGCCAGCATAAAAGAAGCCTACTGCATTTTTGAGAAAGGCGAACTGTATATCAGAAATATGCATATTTCAGAATATGATTACGGAACTTACAATAATCATGACCCCAAAAGAGACCGTAAATTATTACTTACTGCCCGCGAATTAAAAAAGCTTGAAAGTAAAACAGCCGAAAAAGGGCTTACAATAGTACCAACGCTTCTGTTTATAAATGAAAAAGGTTTGGCTAAGATTGAAATAGCCCTTGCAAAAGGTAAAAAGATGTATGATAAACGTCAGGACATAAAGAAAAAGGATACTAAAAGGGAGGTTGATAGGTTGATAAAAGATGTTTAGTCGTTGAGTCGTTGAGGTGTTGAGGTGTTGGGGTTTGATGGGTTGGAATAGATTAATAACAAAAATATTACAATGGCGACTGTTGCCCGTACATTAGCTAATACATTAAAGGAGCTTGGTGTCAGATATGTGTTTGGTGTTCCCAGTGGTAATTGGGTTGATTATATAGCTGCTATTGAGGATACTGACGAGCTTGATTTTATACTGGTAAGTAACGAAGCCAGTGGCGGATTTATGGCTGATGTTTGTTGGCGTATGACAGGTACCATAGCTGCTTGCTTTGGTACGTTAGGTCCGGGGGCATGCAACCTTTCTACAGGTGTTTGCGGAGGTTACCTGGATCGCTCCCCTATGATCGCATTCACTGATGAGATGAGTGATAAAATGCGGTATAGAACTGCACAAATGAATATTGATCATCAAGCATTTTTTAAACCTGTTACCAAATGGACAACACGTCTGAAAGCAGGAGAGGTTAGACACACCATCCATAAAGCAGTACAAATAGCAACCTCAGAAGTGCCCGGGCCTGTACATATTGGACTGCCACAAGGTATAGGAGTTAATGAGTCTTTAGAAAAAACCTCAAAGCCAATAGCACCCATTAAAATAGAAACCCCCGGGGAAGATGCTTTAATAAAAATGGAAAAGCTTTTTTCAGAAGCCAAAAAACCCTTGATAGCTTTAGGGATAACTTCTGTCAGAGCAAAAGTCCGTGATAAGGTTATCATGCTCCTTGAAAAATTTAATATCCCTGCAGTTCTAACTCCCATGGCTAAAGGTATGATACCCGAAGATCATCCATTGTATGCCGGAGTTTTGGCTCATGCTCTTTCCAACCAGGTCGGACAAACTCATCAGCAATCAGATATGATCATGGGTATCGGATATGATCCTGTAGAAATAAATTATGAAGAGTGGGTGCCCGATGTTCCTCTCTTGCACATCGACACCTCCCCTGTTGACCTGGATACAGAAAAATACACGCTTGGCTGCGAAGTAACCGGCAACCTTGAATTCGCTCTTGACAGGCTGTTAGCTTTGAATTTGAGTAAAAAAGAATGGGATTTAGATGAACTGGATGAAACCCGCAAAAAGATATCTGCTCAACTAAAAGCACCTGAAGGTATTTTTGGGCCAAGAAAAGTGCTGGAAAACTTGAGAAAGATTCTTCCCGGCAATGGTATCATGGCATGTGATGTAGGAGCTCACCTTCATCTTATCGGACAGCAGTGGAAAACCAATTCACCTGATTGCCTGCTGATGACCAATGGTTGCTCCTCAATGGGCTTTGCTATTCCTGCAGCCATTGCAGCTAAGGTAAGTTGCCCCCGAAGGCCTGTTTGCTGTGTTGTCGGCGATGGAGGTTTTCTGATGATGGCCGGTGAAATGGCCACAGCATCACGACTGGGCATAAAGGTTGTATTTGTGGTTATTCGGGATGCAAGCCTGACCCTGATAAAAATAAAGCAAGAAAATAAAGGCCATACGCAATACGGCACATCACTGTTTTGTGAAACAAATAAGCATCAACCTGCTGGAAATTACTTTGGAGTGCCTGTGTTTTTTGCTAATAATGAAGAGCAATATGACACGGCATTACAAAAAGCATTCAATGTTGACGGGCCGGCAATAATAGAAGCATTTGTAAATGCAAAAGAATATAATGACCTTATTCTGAAAGGAAATAAACCTTTATAAGTGACGGTTGAATGCGTTCGGGTAGTCTGAAATTATAAATCTCAAATACAAATTATCTGTTTTTACCGGCCTTTTTATCAAAGTATTCATCCCACTCTTCAAGCGTTTTTCCATAAATCAACTCCTCTTCATCATCTTCGTCATCCTCCAGCTCCCAATCATATACTTTACGCTGCGGGCCTTCTTTCTTGAAAAAAAATGCAAGCAATATACCAGCAATCATCCCCATTAGGTGGCCTTCCCATGACACACCTTCTTGTATGGGTAAAATACCCCAAACCATACTACCATATAAAAAAGCTATCAGCATCGAGATAGCCATAAGACGGGGATGCCTCCGCAAAATCCCACTTACAAACAAAAAGGCAGCCAAACCATATATTACTCCGCTGGCACCGATATGATACGACTCCCTGCCTACTATCCAAAGCCAGACATTGCCTATCAGCCATGTTAATATTATAATGCGTAAACCAAGCTTCTTATAAAAATAAAACAACATGGATGTTAAAATGATCAATGGTAAACTGTTGGAAATCAAGTGTGAAAAATCACCATGTATCAATGGTGAAAATATTATGCCGGGCAAACCTTTAATAGATTGAGGATAAACACCAAGAAAAGTAAGGTTTATATTGAAGATTATTTCAATGATCTTTACCAGCCACAACAATGACACTAATATTAAACCATAGGAAATACTGCGAAAAAAATAACGTTTTTCTTCCTTTATGCCGTTATCCAAAAATTGTTCTTCCTCACTCAAAATGTATCTTTTTTAATAATATAAGTAAATGTAAAGACAAATTTAAAATTTATTTGTGACCAAAGCTTTACCAATTAATAATTTTTATCATTTTAACAATTCAAATAAACCTAAAAAAATGGCTATCTTTGCATGATATATATTTGCAATTTTAACTGTCAATATAATTTGTTTAATCTGGAAGACATTGTTAAGTTTTATAACAATATTTATTATTTTCAGGTAATTTGAGTGGCTGAAGTGAAGCTTAAAAGCGCCTTACTTACCTGAAAATTCAATTTGGAATCATTAAATACAGGTTAAATTAATATAAAATATTTAAATAATTTGCTCCGGAAAAATCAAATCATTGGCAAAGTATTTGCGTTATATTATCATCATAAATATTTTTTACTCTAAACTAGCGAATAACAAAATTTAAAAGTAATGAAACGTAACAAAGTTTTTTTTAGTTGGTTTTTTGTTCTGACATTTTTGTTTTCATCATTAAGCCTGACGGGACAAAAAACAGAAATAGACGAAAACCACCTGAAACTAATCCGCGCGATCCAGTATATAAACCTTGGTTATATTGAACCTGTTGATGATGAAAAGCTTGTAGAGGATGCCATAAGAGGTATGCTTAAAGAGCTTGATCCTCATTCGGTATATTATTCCAAAGAAGAGCTTAAGGAGGCCAACGAGCCACTGATTGGTAGTTTTGAAGGTATAGGTGTTCAATTTAATCTGATACGTGATACTATTGTTGTGATATCACCCATACCCGGAGGACCTTCAGAAAAAGTTGGGATCATGCCCGGAGATCGCATTATAACTATTGATGGGGAAAACTCAACAGGAAGTTCAATTAATAACAGGTATGTCCAGGATAAACTTCGTGGAGAAAAAGGCTCCAAAGTTGATGTCGGTATTGTGAGGCGCGGTGTATCTGAAACACTGGACTTTACTATCACAAGGGATGAAATCCCTATCAACAGCCTGGATGCAGCATTTATGGCAACTCCCGAGATTGGTTATATTAAACTCAACCGGTTCGCTCGCACCACTATGGAGGAGTTCAGGGAAGCCTTCAATGAGCTGCGGGATGAAGGAATGCAAAATCTGATACTTGATCTTAATTACAACTCGGGGGGCTTTCTTGATGTAGCTATTGATCTTACCGATCAGTTTTTTGAAAGAAATAAGATGATAACATATGTAAAAGGCCACTCCACTCCTAAACAGGATTTCAAGTCAACATCAAGGGGAAATTTTAAAGACGGCAAACTTGTAGTATTGGTTAATGAAGGAAGTGCTTCGGCAAGCGAAATTTTAGCCGGTGCTGTTCAGGATTGGGACAGAGGAATTATTGTGGGTAGAAGGACTTTCGGAAAAGGCTTAGTTCAAAGGCCATTTGAGTTACCTGATGGATCTGCCATAAGATTAACTACTGCCAGATATTATACCCCTTCCGGAAGAAGCATTCAAAAACCGTATGATGAAGGAATAGATCAATATTATAAAGAACTTGCAGAAAGGTTTGAAAGTGGCGAACTACTCGATCCCGATAAAATTACCTTGCCCGATTCACTAAAATACCAAACAGAAGGAGATAGAGTGGTTTATGGAGGTGGCGGAATAATGCCGGACTTCTTTATCCCATTGGATACAAACCGGGTTTCTGATTATTTTTCCAAACTTCAAAGAAGCGGAGCACTTAATTCATTCGGTTTTGAATATACAAACAGTAACCGCGAAAAACTTTCTGAAGAGTATCCCGACCTTCAATCTTTTATAGATGATTTTGTTGTGGATGATAAAGTTATGAAAGAATTGGAAGAATATGCAAAAGCCTACAATGTGGAAATAGATCCTGAAAAGAAAGAAAAACAAGACATATACCTGGAAAATCAAATAAAAGCTCATATTGCACGCAATCTTTGGGATTTCAGCGCATATATTCAAATAAGCGTGCAGCTTGATGAAAGCTTTAAAAGAGCAATAGAGCTAATGCAAGATGATACTTTTAGTGAACTAAGCATTAAATACTAAGTCTTATAACCTCCTGTTTTTATTTTAAGCCGTTTGAATAACATACCTTCAAACGGCTTTTTTATTTTTCCCGAAATGATCATCAATCACACTTATCAGTTCGGAAAAACCATTTTTGACTAATGCACCGGAACTCTTCAACCTGCCTGTTGACTGATGGCCATGTGATAACAATACCGCTTGAAACCCAAAATGAGAAGCCACTTCATAATCATGTAAAGTGTCTCCAACAAAAAATATTTCTTCAGGTTTTGCATTCAAACTGTTATAGAGCATTTCAGCCATATGTAGCTTACCATTTGCATAAATATCCGTTATTCCTATAACTTTTTCAAAAAAGCCAACTATACCAAATTTTTGAACCAAATCAGTGAGCATATTATGCTCCATAGCTGATATAATATACTGTTTATAGCCATTAGACTGAAAGTATTGCAGCGTTTCGTATGCTTTGATGTGTAAATCAGTTTTCTCAAGGTTTTTTATATAAATATCCATAAATTCCCTGGCAGGTTTTTCAAAAGTCTCAGCTGTAAAGTCAAACCCAAGCTCTTCATAATAATGTCTGACAGGGAATGTAAAAACTTCGCGATATCCTGTCAAATCCAAGATCGGAAGGTTTCTTTTTTTAAGCAGATGATTAATACTTTTAACACAAACCTGAACATCATCTAACAAAGTGCCATTCCAGTCCCAGAAAATAATTCTATTTGATCGATTTGACATACCCTCTGTTTATTTAATAAATAATCCTCATCAAAACAGCAAAATAATCACAGACGATTATTGCCCACGAATTAAAAAATACAAACATAATAAAATCTGATTTTATGATAACTTTTTCAGTAACTCCTCATCAAAATTTATATCCGGTTGTTACAATAATAATATTAAATGAATATGTGAAACACCGAAAATCAATTCATTCATTTTTATTAATTTTACCGAATATTTATTTGAAAATTATTTATCCGCAATTTCAATTTTTGAAGGGATATAATTTTTATAATTCAGTTACACTTTTTTAAAAACCTTTATATAATAACTATGCGAATATTCAAACAAACTATAGACTTACAGAATATTATTTATTTTTTTATAACAATTACTCTTATTGGTTTAGCATCCTGCAGTGATGATGATAACATATTTATAATACCATCCGATCCTGATAAGTATATCTATGAAATTCATTTTGTTGATGTAGGCCAGGGTGATGCAATTCTTGTAACCACACCGGAAAAGACCTTGCTTGTTGACGGAGGCCGGAGAGACACTGGCATTACCGATTATCTTGATGCACTGGAGATTGAAGAAATTGATATTGTTATAGGTACGCATCCTCACGCAGATCATATCGGCGGATTAATTGATGTATTCTATAACTTTGAAGTAGGTGAAGTTATAGACCCCGGCACAGAGCACACCACTAACACTTACAATGAATATTTGGAATTAATTGATTTTTATAACATTCCTTATACCGAAGGCAGAAAAGGCATGGAGAGAGACCTGGGAGAAAATGCTTTTATGGAAATAATCTATCCGCCTGAACCTATTCCCACCCATCAAAGTAGTCGCTTAAATAATGCTTCCATTGTTGCCAGGGTTACCCTTGGAGAAATCACCCTGCTTCTTACTGGTGATGCCGAAAAGGAAGCAGAAAGCGATATGCTGGATGATCCCGGTTTGCTTGCAAGTGATATATTAAAAGTAGGCCATCATGGAAGTAAGACAAGTTCAACCGCAAACTTCCTCGAAGCTGTCCAGCCTGAAGTCAGCGTTATAATGTGTGGAGAAGATAATCAGTATGGGCATCCTCACAGTGAAGCATTAGCAC
>SLSZ01000227.1 GCA_007130125.1 Bacteroidales bacterium | reverse complement strand
GTTTGACACGTGATATTCAATCCGTTCTTATGAAAGCCAAAGGCCTTAAGCAGGAAGGAGTTTCAGCTTATATATTTACCGGTGCTTATCAGATACCTACACCGACTATCCTGGGAGATGTTGGTAAAGATATTGCTTTGATTGAAGAAGTTATTGGTGCAGGAGAGATTGCCCTTTCAGACCATCGCTCTTCAACACCGACAGTCACAGAATTGATCCGGCTGGCTATGCATGCGCGAGTGGGAGGTATGCTCGGAAGTAAAGCCGGAATCGTGAATATACATATGGGAGATGCCACAAATCCTTTTCAACCACTTTATGATGCAGTTGAACTAAGTGAGTTGCCGTTAAAGCAATTTCTACCTACCCATTGTAACCGTAATGAACATATTTTTGAAGAGTCGAAGGTTTATGGTAAAAAAGGATATGTGGATTTCACTACCAGTTCTTATCCATACTTCAAAGATGAAGAAATAAAGCCTTCAAAAGGTTTGGTGGAACTGCTAAAAGCAGGTGTACCATTGGAGAATATTACTATGAGCAGCGATGCTTGTGGTTCGCTGCCTCAGTTTGATGAAAATGGTAAACTTTCAAGCCTTGAAACAGGTACCTTGAAATCAATGTTTGATGAACTGGTTGATGCCGTTACAATAGAAAAAGTCGAATTACAGGATGCCCTGCAGCCGTTTACTTCAAATGTTGCCAAAATACTTAAACTGCAAAACAAAGGCCAAATTGTTACAGACAACGACGCCGATTTTGTTTTGCTGGACAAAAACTATCAAATAGTACATTTATCAGCTATGGGCAATATGATGATAAAAGATGGCAATATGCTAAGAAAAGGGAGTTATGAGAAGTAGCGGGCGCTTTCATCAAGGCCGGCAGTCTACAGTTGACAGTTGACAAAAATCCATAAAATATATTTAAAATAATTAAAACACATGAAACGATTATTATTTATTGTATTATGTATAATCTTTATTGCTTGTGAGTCAAAACTGGAGACCCCAACAGAGAAGAGGAACTATAGTCAACCGGCAACATCCGGCGAGGTGAAGGATTTTGCGAAAAAGGCAGCAGGAATATCGGACTATTTAAGTTATGAGGTCTTTGGGAAAAGCTATAATGATAAAGATCTTTTTGTTGTAAAAGCAAGCAAGCCGCCCGTTTCAGAAAATAACAAATTAAGAGTTTTGCTATTTGCACAGCAGCATGGTAATGAGCAAAGCGGAAAAGAAGCTCTGATGCTCTTGTTGCGTGATATTGCCCTTGGCGTGCATGATGATCTGCTTGATAACGTGGTCTTATGGATAGTGCCCCAGGTTAATCCTGATGGGGGTGATAAGAATGAGAGGCGTAATGATGCTGGAATAGACCTTAATCGTGACCATGTGGTTAAAGAGGCTCCGGAAACAAGGTATTTGCATGACCTCTTTTGGGATATCAGGCCACATGTTACAGCAGATATTCATGAATATTTTCCATACAGAGAGTCGTGGGAAGAATTCGGTGGCTACAAAAATTTTGATGTACAGGTTGGAGCTCCCACCAACATTAATATTGATGAAGATATAAGAGATTTTGCCTTGAATGAAGTTATGCCTCATATTGAAAAACGGCTGAATGCCAAAGGGTATAGCTTTCATAATTATATTGTCGGACCTGTGCCAACCGAAGGGCGCACCAGGCACTCTACTGTCGATTTTGATGACGGAAGGCAAGGTTTTGGAATACTGAATACACTGTCATTTATCTATGAAGGAATTAATGGTACTGACGGGTATGTTGAGAACCTGGAAAGACGCGCAGATAGTCAATATGAAGCTTTACTGGCATTGATCGATTATTTGAATGACAATTATAAAAGGACTATCGAATTGGTTCAAGAAGGACGCCAAAACCTTGTCAATGCAGAAGCAGGAGAGAAAATTGCTGTTAGATTGGAGCACTTCCCTGACGGAAGCAAGTTGGAATTACCGTTAAAATCCTCTAAAACAGGGAAAGATACACTCATTATTATAGAAAACTACCACCCAAAAGTAAAGGCAACGCTTGAAGTAAAAAGGCCAAAAGCTTACCTGGTACCGAAAAATGACTCATTGCTTGCCGGTTTTCTTGAATTACACAATATTAAATATAAATCTGAGTACGATCTGGATAATAAAAGTGTAAAGGCATACAGAATAAACAGAATTGCATTAAGCGAAGATGAAGAGCTTGAAAACAGGCGGCCTGAGGTTAGCTTAACAGACTATACAGGCAATGAAATTACTGAAAACTTTTATTTTATCCCGGTCAATCAATTACATGCTAATTTTTTAGTAAGTGTTTTTGAGCCGGAATCAATGCTCGGCCTGGCTCAAAGGCCTGGTTATAAAGATATTATACAGGAGGGAGAGGTTTATCCTGTGTTGCGGGTCGAAAGAAAATATTAGTTTAAAGAATAAAAAAGTAAAATACTATTTTGTTTTTATTCTTTTATTTCATACATTTGATGTTCGTTGTTTTGACATATTGAAAAAATTAAAGCAAATGACTTCTAAAAGTCATGTTATTTTTTAATAAATTAAATACTTATTGTTTAACCAAAAATGTAGAATTATGAAAAAACT
>SLSZ01000253.1 GCA_007130125.1 Bacteroidales bacterium | reverse complement strand
TTATTAGTGCATTTTTGACGATTATATATTGAGGTTTGTAATAATAGTTTATTTATTTTTTGTTAAAATTGAATATTAAATTTATAAAAGTATTTGAAATAATTACTTTTACATTCTGAATAATTGCCTGCACAGAGATTGTAATCCTTTGTAGGTTGCAATTATAAACCGAATAAACAATCAAATATTATTAACACAAATGGACCGAATTATTCTATTTCCAGGAAGATTTACAATTATTGTTGTATTTATTGTTTTTGTTTTTAATTCGCAGGAACAACTTCATGCACAAAATGTTTGGACCTTGGAGGCTTGTATCCGGCATGCACATGAGAAGAACATAAATGTGCGGCAGCAGGAACTTGGGGTTGAAATTGCCGGCGAAAATCTCACACGGGCGACATTAGAGCGTTTCCCGAACCTTAATATGAATGCCACTCATGGATATAATTATGGGAGAACTATTGATCCCTTTACTAATGAGTTTGCTACTGAGCGTGTGAGGTCAAACAACTTCAGCGTTTCATCCGGTGTGGTTTTGTTTAACGGTTTCCAGATAAATAATGCTGTTAAGCAAAGCCGCCTCGAGCTTGATGCAAGCAAACATGATGTTGATGCAACAAAAAATGATATTTCCCTGGCTATTTCATCAGCTTATTTAGACATATTGCTTAGTGAGGAATTGGTTGAAGTACTTGAGGGGCAGTTGGAAGTTACCCGCCAGCAGGTGGAGCGTACTAAAAAGTTTGTAGAAGCCGGCACTGTGCCACGTGGCAATTTGCTTACAATTGAAGCACAGGCTGCATCTGAGGAGCTTCAGCTAATAAATGCACAAAACCGCCTCCAGATGGCATATATAAATCTAGCACAATTGCTGGACTTAAGAGAAATTGAAGACTTTGCCATCCATATTCCTGAGATTGAAATTAGCCCGGATGAAATGATAGACATGTCCCCTTTTGAAATTTATGAAATTGCTGTCAACATCCAGCCTGACATTAAAGCCTCAGAAATAAGAGTGTTAAGTGCTGAAAAGGATGTTGAAATAGCTCGCGGTGGTCGATATCCTACACTATCACTTCGGGGGTCTTATGGTACAGGGTATTCGGGTGCCAGCAGGGAAATAGTTGATGAAACTTTAGTAGAGCGACAAATAGGCTGGACTGAAAGTGATGAGCTTGTTTATGGATATGATGTTGATTTTCAAACCCAGATAAAACCGTTTATCGACCAACTGGAAGACAACCTTAACACATCAATAGGTTTTTATCTTACAATACCCGTGTTTAACAATTATCAGACAAGTTCAGCCATTAGCAGATCAAAAGTTGCACTTGAAAACAGCAAGTTATCAAACAGGCTGGTACGTGATCAACTCTTTAAGTCTATACAACAATCACATGCTGATGCTAAAGCAGCATTAAAAAGATATGAAGCTACAAAGAAGAACTACGGGGCGTTGGAGGAAAGTTTCAGGTACACAGAGCAACGTTTCAATGTTGGTATGGCTGATCCGATAGAGTATAATGATGCCAAGAACCGTTTGGCTGCGGCCGAATCGGAATTGTTACAAGCTAAATATGAATTTGTTTTCAGAACAAAGATCCTGGATTTTTATATGGGTAATCCAATCACCTTATAATTATTAAAAACGAATAATTCACAAACAACTAAAACAGTTAACGATTAAACAAAATAAAAGCAAATGAAAACCAAGAAAATAATAAAGTATGGTATTATACTAGTTGTCATTTTGATAATAGTTATGATAATCGGCCAAAGCAGGGGCTGGATAGGGGGTAGTGATGGTGTTCGGGTAACCGTTGATAAAGCTGAAGTTCGTGATATTGTAGAGATAGTTACTGCAAATGGTAAGATACAACCTGTAACGGAAGTTAAGATAAGCCCCGATGTGTCAGGCGAGGTTATTGAGCTTAATGTAGAAGAGGGAGATTATGTTAAGCGTGGGGATTTGTTGGTTAAGATAAATCCTGACGTTTATGAGTCAATGCTTGACAGGGCTATAGCTTCATTAAATACAAATAAGGCAAATCTTGCTAGTGCACGTTCGAGAAAGGTCCAGGCTGAGGCGCAATTTATTAATGCAGAATCGTCTTATTTAAGGAATAAAAGGCTTTACGAGGAAGATGCAATAAGCCAGTCGGAATATGATGCCATACGGTCACAATATTTGATAGCTAAAGCAGACGTTGAATCGGCAGAGCAAAGCATTATTGCTGCACAGTACCAGGTGATGAGTGCTGAAGCATCTGTCAGAGAAGCACGGGAAAACCTTACCCGGACAAATATTTTTGCACCAATGGATGGAACTGTTTCCCGGCTTGATACGGAAGTGGGTGAGAGGGTGGTTGGCACGTCCCAGTTTGCAGGTACAGAAATAATGAGGATTGCAAATCTTAATGTTATGGAAGTTATTGTTGACGTTAGTGAAAATGATATTGTTCGTGTTAGTGAAGGGGATACTGCAATTATTGATGTGGATGCATACTTTGGTGAAGAGTTCTCAGGCATGGTCACTTCAATAGCTAATTCAGCTAAAACTGAAGCACAGGCATTAGATCAGGTTACTAATTTTGAAGTCAAAATAAGGATCCTTCCCGAATCTTATGAACATATTCAGAGCGATAAAAGCAAAAACGCCTCTCCCTTTCGTCCCGGAATGTCTGCAACCGTGGATATACAAACAAGTAAAGCCTTCGATGTTGTTTCAGTACCTATTCAGGCTATTGCTATTCGAGATATAGATGCTAACGAAAATGATAGCATAGATAATGAATCTTCAACCGGCAATAAAGATAAAAACCTTGCTTCAAGGTCAGGAGAAATTGTTTTCCTTTATGAAGATGGAATCGCAAGAGTAATCCCTGTAAAAACCGGTATACAGGATTTGAATCATATTGAAGTTAAAGAGGGTATAAGTGAAGGTGATGAGGTTATTACAGGCCCTTATAGGGTAGTGTCTTCTACTCTTAAGGATGGCGATATTGTCAGGAACGTAGAACGGAGAGCTCTCTTTGCAGAATGATTAAATTATTTTTATGGCTAATTTATTGTTAATAGAAACATCTACTAAGGTTTGTTCAGCTGCTATTGCAGACAAAGGTTGTGTTATCAAGGTTGTAGAGGAGAATAACCCTGATTATTCTCATTCTTCACAGTTAACGCTCTTCATTAAACAGTTAATTGATGATACTGGAATTACGTTCGAAGAAATTGATGCTGTTGCTGTAAGTGGCGGACCGGGATCATATACAGGCTTAAGGATTGGCACATCGGTTGCCAAAGGGTTATGCTATGCATTGGATGTTCCTCTAATTGGTGTTGATACACTTACAGCTTTGGCATTTGTAATGCTTAGCCAGCCTGATTTGTATAAAAAAGCAGGTCTGAATACATTGTTCTGCCCCATGATTGATGCCAGAAGAATGGAGGTTTATAATGCCGTATTTGATAAAGAACTCAATGTTGTAAAGCCTGTTGCAGCTGATGTTATTGATGAAGACAGTTTTAATGACTTATTAAAAAACCATACCATGTGTTTTTTTGGAGACGGTGCTTTTAAATGCCGTAATGTTATTAAGTCTTCAAATGCTTTCTTCTTTGAAGATGTATTGCCTTCGGCATCAGGGATGGCTAAATTGGCTTATAATAAATTTAAAAATAAGAAATTTGAGAATACGGCCTATTATGAACCTTTTTATTTAAAAGATTTCATTGCAGGAAAACCTAAAGTAAAAGGCCTTTAAAAAAACGATCTCTTCAGAATTTTTGCTTGTCTTTTTCTTATATTTGTTGTGTTATTTTGATAATATACCATGAGATCAAAGATTTTCTCCATAATCCGTAACAAATATTTTATTGCTTTTGCAGCAGTTATAATATGGCTTCTTTTCTTTGAAAGGCATAGCTTCGTTCAGCAATGGAGAATAAATAAAGGCTTGAGAGAGTTTAAAAAAGAAAAAGCTTTTTACGAAAAAGAGATTTATAAGGACAGTACAGCCATAGATGAGATAGAGAATGATGTGGAGGCTCTTGAAAAGCTGGCCAGGGAAAAATATTACATGAAAAAAGAAGAGGAAGATATATTTATTATAGAGGAGACTGAGGATTAAGCTTGCCTAATATTCCTGAACATTACAGTATCAATTTATGATTTTTTGAAAAGAGTTTTAAGGTTATTATTGACTGTTAATTATTTAATGTTTATAAAAAAAAGCTGCCAGGGAATAGAATCACCTGGCAGTTTTTTTATTAAAGAATTCCGGTAGCCTGATATTACATCATGCCGCCCATTCCGCCCATTCCACCCATTGCTCCGGGATTCATAGGGGCTTCATTGTCTTTTTCCTCTTTAATATCAGCGAGGACACATTCTGTGGTAAGTAGCATACCTGCAATAGATGCAGCATTTTCAAGAGCTACTCTGGTAACTTTAGTTGGGTCGATAACACCTGATTCATATAGGTTTTCATATTTTTCGGTGTGAGCGTTAAATCCGAAGTCATCTTTTCCTTCTTTAACCTTTTGAACCACTATTGAGCCTTCCATTCCGGCGTTTTCAACAATCAGTCTTAATGGTTCTTCCAGTGCTCTTCTAACTATATCAACGCCAATGTTTTGGTCTTCATTTTCAACTTTGATATTATCAAGTGCATTAAGCGTTCTAATATAAGCCACGCCACCACCTGGAACGATTCCTTCTTCAACAGCTGCTCTTGTAGCGTTTAACGCATCGTCGCAGCGGTCTTTCTTTTCCTTCATCTCAACTTCACTTGCTGCACCAACATAAATTACGGCAACTCCACCAGCCAGCTTAGCCAGTCTTTCCTGAAGTTTTTCCTTATCGTAATCTGAAGTAGTGTTTTCTATTTGTGCTTTTATTTGATTTACGCGTGCTTTAATAGCCTCTGAATCGCCTTTACCGCTTACGATAGTGGTGTTGTCTTTATCAACGGTAATTTTTTCGGCACGTCCAAGATGAGAAAGGTCTGTATTTTCAAGCTTGAAACCTTGCTCTTCTGAAATAACAGTACCTCCTGTCAATATAGCTATATCTTCAAGCATAGCTTTTCTTCTGTCGCCAAAGCCAGGAGCTTTAACTGCTGCAATCTTCAATGAACCGCGCAGTTTATTAACCACTAATGTTGCAAGCGCTTCACCATCAACGTCTTCAGCAATTATCAAAAGGGGCTTGCCACTTTGTCCAACTTTCTCCAGTATAGGGAGAAAATCTTTCATCGTGCTTATCTTCTTGTCATGTATCAATATATAAGGATCTTCGTAAACTGCTTCCATCTTCTCGGTATCAGTTACGAAATAAGGCGAAATATAACCCCTGTCAAACTGCATGCCTTCCACAAGGTTAACGCTTGTTTCAGTGCCTCTTGCTTCTTCGATAGTAATAACACCTTCTTTTTTAACCCTGCCCATTGCTTCTGCAATGAGTTTTCCGATAGAAGAGTCGTTGTTGGCAGAAATTGTTGCTACCTGTTCGATCATTTCATTTGAATCGCCAACTTCTTTTGATTGAGATTTCAGGTTTTTAACAATTTGTTCTACTGCCAGGTCAATACCTCTTTTAAGTTCCATTGGGTTGGCACCAGCAGTAACGTTTTTCAATCCAGTATCAAAAATTGCCTGGCTTAATACTGTTGCCGTTGTTGTACCATCACCTGCAACATCAGCAGTTTTGCTGGCAACTTCTTTTACCATTTGTGCACCCATGTTTTCAATAGGTTCGGGTAATTCAATTTCTTTAGCAACAGTAACACCATCCTTTGTCATAGAGGGTGCACCGAATTTTTTATCAATTATAACATTGCGGCCTTTTGGGCCCAGTGTAACTTTTACTGCGTCCGATAGTTTATCAACGCCCATTTTAAGTTTGTTGCGGGCTTCAAAACCAAATTTTATATCTTTTGCCATATTTAATTAGTTTTTAGTTTTCTTTTTAATTCGTTATTAAATTTTATTATTCAAAAAGTAAATCAGGATTAAATAATTGCATAAATGTCGCTTTCGCGCATAATAAGGTAGTCCTTACCATCAATTGTGATTTCTGTTCCTGCATATTTTCCGTAAAGAACTTTATCACCTGGTTTAACGGTAATAGGTTCATCCTTTTTTCCTTCTCCACAAGCCATGATAGTTCCTTTTTGTGGCTTTTCCTTAGCGGTATCAGGAATAATTATGCCTCCAGCTGTTTTTTCTTCTGCCTGTTCAGGCTCAACCAAAACTCGATCTGCTAAAGGTCTTATGTTTAAATTCGCCATATCAATATATTTTTAAGTTAAACAATTAAATAAAAATTTTTCTGCATTGGCATGTTCAGATATTGTGCCAAAAACATTTTTTTGCAGTAACCTGGACATTTTTACACACAATTTCATAAAAACAAAAAAAAATGTCAAAATGGTGTGACATTCTGACATTTTTTATGACACATATGTGTTATATGCAAAAATATTAATTTTCAGGCTCTTCAGGTGGCAAGTCTTCCGGTGTTTCAGGAGACGAGAAATCTATAGGTCCTGCATCTTGTGCTGGCATCATGTCTTGCAATTCGCTTTGCTCCACTTGCTGCTCACCTGCCCTGGGTATAACAAACGTGGATGTAAGTGTCAAAAGCAATAAGATTATTGCAAGGGTCCATGTAGCTTTTTCAAGGAAATCAGTCGTTTTCCTAACTCCCATAACCTGGTTGCTGGAACCAAAAGTAGAAGACAGCCCACCACCTTTGGCATTTTGTACAAGCACTATTAGCACAAGCAAAATGCAAGTGATAAGTATTAAAACTGAAATTAAAATGAATGTTCCCATTTTCTTAAGTAGTGTTATTTTTTATTCGTTCTATTTTTTTTGCAAAGTAACTGCTTTTTTCCGGAAATTTCAAGCTCAATTTGTTATAAATATCTAAAGATTGATTAATTTTTCCTTGCCTAAGATAAATTTCAGCCAAAGTTTCAGAAATTATATCATCATAAAACTTAACGCTCTCTTCTGAAAGGTCATTTTCACTGGGAGAAGCATCTTTTGGTGAGCTTATCCTTGGCTCTTCACGTATAAATTGTTCAATTATTTGTTCTGTTCTGGTATTGGTTTTTGATGTTTTTTTGCCAGGGATAACCGTAGATGGTATAATTGGCGCTTCTTTACTTTCAGTCCCTGCAACTTTTTTCTTTTTAAATGAATTGATACGTTGTTGTACAATTTCTTCGAGTTGCTTTTTGCGTTCATCCGGGTCTGCTTCTTCTTTTGCAGGTTTTACAGATGGTTCTATTTTCGTTTCTTTGTAGCCTTCTTCAGATGTTATATCTTTTTGTTCACTGTTGTCTTTTAATATATCTGAATTATCATCCTGGGGTTTGTCAAAATGCAGCTTTTCTGAAATATAGTTTTGAAACTGCTTTCTGTCAATTGAGTATGCTGATGCAATATTTACTTGTTTCTCGAATTGCGGGCTGTTATTTTTCTGATAGCATTTAGCAAGTAAAATTTGAACGGTTTGACAATACGGATGTTTATCACGAAGCTCTTCAATAAAGAGCATGGTGTCATTATCCAAATTATAAGGTTCTTTTAATATTTCAGCAAACCGTTGCTTACTCATGATTATTTATAATTAATAGTTTTTATTACCACTGTACGACAGATGCATTAAAAATATCTTCAACCAAAGCCTCATTTATTATACTTATTGCTTCATCTTCAACTTCTGACAGGCTTTTGTGGCTGGCATAATCATAATACCTGGAAAAAGTTCTTTCAAAACTACTATCGGGCTGATAATGATTATCAAATACTACCCGCACTGTTATTGTCAACCTGTTTTGTGCTGCAACATCATCTGCCTGTATAGATACGGGTTGTGTTGAATAACCTGTTATAGACCCCTCAAGATGCAAGTCGCCACCCGCCTCTACAAGATTAAGATTTGTCTGCCGCATGAATTTATCCTGAAGTGCTTCTGTAAATTGCTGGCTTAAAGTTGGTTGAACTATCTGTGCATGGTTTGGGAAGAAACTTACAGATATGGTTTCAGCTTCAGGAGGTATAGATGCCCCCGTAAAAGAATAAAAACCACAACCATTGAAAGCTATGGCCGATGTCAGTATGCTTAACAGGATAAATGCACTCTTTTTCATTTGTATAAAATGTATTTAAAGATCTGATTTCTGATAAAGTATATTTGTCAATGTTTAAGTTTTTAGCTATTAACCCATGTAACTCTCATGCTTTATACGCCTTTTTTTGTGAACGTTTAGTTAATGAGGGTTTCATTTGTTTTTAAACATTTTTATGCCCGATAGAAAACGGCAATATAATTTAAATATTATTTGATACTAAAATGTATTAAATAAACATTCAAAAAATCATGATTATTATACAAGTATAGTATTTTTTTTGATAGCATATTGCTTATTTTTCTATAAAAAAGTTCATCAAATAACCTATATTATCATTAATACCTATGCCAAATTTGTTCTTTTGATGAACATCCATACAGTTAAAGCTGCCATTATTAAAGCAGCACTTGCTGCTACTATAGCTATAGCCGGTGTTGTATCACCCATACGTTTGATCACTATGCCTGCAAATGCCCAAATAACCGCCAGTCCGATGAAAGGATTATTTAAGCGATAAAGAGTAACAGCTGTAATTGCCAGTCCGGCAAAGATCATTATTATAGTCCAGCTTACTTCTGGGATTCCCCATCCACCCCAGTTGTATTTGACCAATAAAGCAGTTACGTTAGCTATTGTGGCAATGCATATCCATCCGAGATAGATGCCGAAAGCTGCTTTTGTCAAACCTGCAGGTTCTCCTTTTAGTTGAAAATTGATATATACCAAAGTTGCCAAAAGGCCAATCATTATTATTAAAGACAGAGGAAGTTTGTCGTAGTGCCATGCAACTATCCATAATGCATTCATAAAGCAGCTTATTGCAAAAGCCCACCCAACAGCCTCTACCAAGGCCTTGTTTTGTGACAGAAACTGAATAATACAAAAAACCAATAACATTATATAAATAACCCCCCAAATTGAGAATGTAATCCCTGCAGGAACGAACAAATTTGAATATTGCTCTGAAATTTCCCCTGTGGTTCTGTTGTTTAATGGTAAAGCATTGGCAAGATAGTTCATGGCTATCATTACAACGAACATTATTACGTTGATAATTTTCATAGGGTTTTGGTTTTATTGATTTATTAGGTTGTTAAGTTTTTAATGGTGCGTTATTTGACATTAAGGAATTTATCATAATTAAGGTCAAAGCAGATGCTGTTCTGGTTATTGTATATCGTATTCTTTAATTTTCCTGTAAAGTGTTCTTTCTGATATTCCTAACTCTTGTGCTGCTTTTCTTCTTCTTCCATTATGTTTTTGTAATGCTTTAATTATAAGATCTTTCTCTTTCTTTTGCAAAGAAAGGCTTTCTTCCAGAAAATCGGAATCTTCGTAACTTTCAATATATTGAGGGTTATCACGGTCATGATCAGCGTCAAATTCCTCGATATTATCATCAAGATGCTTTACATCTTTATCCTCGTAGAGTTTTTTTATAAGATTTACATTTTCCTCAGGAATAGATTCTTTGTTACTATTGCTTTGAAGCATTTGAATAACGATCTTTTTTAAATCAATAATATCGTGTTTCATTTCGAAAAGGACCTTATACAAAATCTCTCTTTCACTAAGCCCTTCGGTTGGTGCGATATCTTTAAGCAAGACCGGCAGGTTTGAATTATCTTTATGTGGCAGATATTTTCTTAATGTTTCTTCAGTGATATTGCGTTCGTTTTCAATAACACAAATTTGTTCAGCAAGGTTTTTTAATTGTCTGACATTTCCGGTCCAGGGATAATTTATTAATAAATCTTCGGCCTCCGGGGTAAGTGACAATGGAGGCATTCTATGCTTTTCCGAAAAGTCGTTAGAGAATTTCTTAAACAACATTATAATATCTTCTTTTCTTTCTCTCAGAGGGGGCACCCATATAGGTACGGTGTTGAGGCGGTAGTACAGATCTTCCCTGAATTTTCCTGATGCAACGGCATCCTGCAAATCAATATTAGTAGCTGCAATAACACGCACGTCGGTTTTTTGAACTTTTGAAGATCCTACCTTAATAAATTCGCCGCTTTCCAAAACCCTTAAGAGCCTTACTTGTGTTAACGTGGGTAGTTCGGACACTTCATCAAGGAATATAGTGCCACCGTTAACCTCTTCAAAGTAACCTTTTCTGGCATCATGTGCCCCTGTAAATGATCCTTTCTCATGGCCGAAGAGTTCACTGTCAATTGTTCCTTCAGGAATTGCACCGCAGTTTACAGCTATATAAGGACCATGTTTTCTTGAGCTGAGGTGGTGGATAATTTTCGGGAAAGCCTCTTTACCACTGCCGCTTTCGCCGGTTATTAACACGGTAATATCTGTGGGAGCTA
>SLSZ01000245.1 GCA_007130125.1 Bacteroidales bacterium | reverse complement strand
TTTTTTTTATTAAAGATATATATTTTAAACATTAAAGATTCTAGTTTTCACAAAGTTATGGAATATGGCTTTAATTTATGCTTTTGTGTTGAGCTCAAATAATTAAAGGTTAAATATAAAATACAAAATATAGTTTTATAACATATCGAGGAATGTCAGAAAATAATAGTAAAAAGTCAATTGAAAATGTTTTGGTTACGGTTTATCATAAAGAGCCGGTCTTGCCATTATTAAAGGAGCTGAAAAGGCATAATGTTAATTTTTACTCAACCGGTGGCACTCTGGAGTTCATGAAGTCAAAAGGTATTGATGCCACATCCATTGAATCAGTTACTTCTTACCCTTCGATATTTGATGGACGCGTTAAGACGCTTCATCCGAAAATTTTCGGATCTATTTTGAGCAGGAAGGATAGTGAAGAACATCAGGCTGAAGCAAAAAAATATAATATTCCTTCAATGGATATGGTTATAGTAGACCTTTATCCTTTTGAGTCGACTGTTAATAGTGGAGCTTCATTCCAGGAGATCTTAGAGAAAATTGATATAGGTGGCATTTCTTTAATAAGGGCCGCTGCAAAAAACTTTAATGATGTTTTGATTATATCCTCTGCGGAAGACTATGAAGAATGTAAGAATATATTGGAAAGACAAGATGGTTGCTTTACATCTCAACAGCGAAAAGACTTTGCTGTTAAGGCTTTTAATGTTTCTTCGCATTATGATATGGCAATTTATAATTATCTCAGTGATGAAAGCCCCGAAGCATTTAAAGCCAGTATTAAAGGTAAGTTAGAATTACGTTATGGGGAGAACCCTCATCAAAGGGGGTTGTTTTATGGAAATCTTGATAATGTTTTTCATAAGATCCAGGGTAAGCAGTTGTCATATAATAATCTTCTTGATATTGATTCAGCTGTTAATCTTATAAATGAATTCGAACAACCAACCTTTGCCATTATCAAACATAATAATGCATGTGGTGTTGCTTCAGCAGGTGATATAACATCAGCCTATAAAAAAGCGTTATCATCAAATCCAGTAGCAGCTTTTGGCGGTATATTAATATCAAATCGCAACATTAATGCTGATTGTGCGTATCATATAAATAATTTGTTCTTTGAAGTTATAATTGCACCCGGATATGATGAAGAAGCAATCAAGTTGCTTGGTAGCAAAAAGAACAGAAATATTCTGGAGCTTAAAGATGATTATGTTTTGCCCAAAACTCAGTATCGTTCTGCTATAAATGGTGTTTTAATGCAGGATTGCGATTCGGTGTTAACTACGTTTGATGAATGGAATGTAGTCACGGAAATAAAACCAACTGAGCATGAAATATTGGACCTTGCTTTTGCAAATAAAATTGTAAAGCATACCAAGTCGAATGCTATAGTATTGGCGAAGGATAATCATTTATTGGGTGCCGGGACAGGACAGACTTCAAGGGTGGATGCACTAAAACAAGCTATTGATAAAGCAAAAGAATTTAAACTGGACCTTAATGGAGCAGTAATGGCTTCTGATGCATTTTTTCCATTCCCCGACTGTGTTGAAATTGCATACTATGCAGGTATTAAATCGGTTATTCAGCCGGGTGGGTCAATAAAAGATAAAGAAAGTATTGATTTCTGTAATAAATACAAGATGTCAATGGTATTGACAGGAATTAGACATTTTAAACATTAATTTTGTAGTTTTTACTTTGTAATTAAATTAGACATGGGGTTATTTTCTTTTTTAACCAGGGAGATTGCGGTTGACCTGGGAACATCAAACACACTGATTATTCATAACGACAAGGTAGTAGTAGAGGAGCCTTCGATAGTAGCACTGGAGCGGGCTTCCGGAAAGATCATTGCCATAGGGAAGCAGGCCATGATGATGCATGGCAAAACACATGAAAATATTAAAACAATAAGACCATTGCGTGATGGTGTTATTGCTGATTTTCAGGCGGCTGAAGCAATGATAAGGGAGATGATCAAAATGATAGATAAAAAGAAGCCGATCTTTCCACCGTCTTTGAAAATGGTAATATGTATTCCCTCGGGTATAACTGAGGTTGAGGAACGTGCAGTCAGGGATAGTTGCGAACAGGCAGGAGCAAAAGACGTCAGGCTTATTCATGAGCCAATGGCTGCTGCAATCGGTATAGGAATAGATGTGTTAGAACCAACAGGTAATATTGTTATTGATATAGGTGGCGGAACAAGTGAAATTGCTGTTATTTCTTTAGGTGGAATAGTATCAAATAAATCTATCAGAATTGCAGGCGATGAATTCAATCATGATATTGAAGAATATATGCGTAAACAGCATAATATTTTAATTGGAGAAAGAACAGCCGAGAGAATAAAAATAACCGTCGGAGCTGCTATGACTGAAATTGATGACCCGCCGCCAGACCTGGCAGTGCATGGAAGGGATATGATGACCGGTATCCCCCGGGAAATTTCTGTCAGTTACGCTGAGATCGCCCAGGCACTTGATAAATCTATTTCTAAGATTGAAGCCGCAGTGCTTAATGCTTTGGAAATGACTCCTCCGGAATTGGCAGCCGATATTTATCAAACAGGAATATATATGGCCGGTGGTGGTTCTTTGCTGAAAGGGTTAGATAAACGTATTGCTATGAAAACCAAATTACCTGTGCATCTTGCTGAAGACCCTCTAAGGGCGATTGTTAGAGGTACAAGTATTGCACTTAAAAACTTTGACAAATTCCCGTTTTTAATTAAATAGAGTAATATTGAGAGATTGGTTTTTTTAGTATAGTTCTAATCAGTTCCCAACAATAAACCCATAAATCTTAAAATAAAAGACTTTGCCAAAAAATCTAATCAACAATATTGATTTATGCGCAATCTTATTAATTTTATTGTAAAGTATCATTTTTTCTTTATATTCCTTGCATTGCAGGTTGTAGCATTTATTATTTTAATACAAAACAGCTATTACCACCGCTCATTTTGGATGAATTCTTCAAATTATATTACCGGATCTCTATATACAAGATATACTAATATTGGTGAATATTTTCAATTAAAAAATATTAATGAACAGTTATCCAGGGAAAATCACAATTTGATAAAACAAATCCCCTATTCTTTTCTGAAAACAGATCAGCAGATTTTCACTCATCGTGACACGCTTTACAGGAGGCAGTATACATATATAAATGCTAGAGTTATTAATAATTCTGTAAATCGCAGAAACAACTATTTGACACTTAACAAAGGCCGTTCTCACGGTATTAAGCCTGATATGGGTGTAATTACCTCACAGGGAGTTATTGGTATTGTAAAGGATGTGTCGGCAAATTTCAGTTCGGCTTTATCATTACTGCATGCAGATACCCGCATAAGTGCAAAGATTATGAAAAATGATCATTTGGGAACTATCCTCTGGGATGCACCTGATTACCGTACAGTTATTATGGAACATATCCCGCCACATGTTGATGTTAAACTTGGTGATACTATTATTACAAGCGGACATAGCAAAATATTTCCCGAAGGTATTCATATTGGTACTGTTTCGAATTATGAAATAAGACGCGGCGAAAGTTTTATTACATTGAAGGTTGAATTGTTTGAAGATTTTAATAACCTGACGTATGTGCATGTTGTGAAAAACCTTTATAGACAGGAACAAGAAGAGTTGGAAGAACAAGCAGAAACTGAACCAATGTTTTGGTAATAATTATTGAATAACCATATGCAAAAAAGTACATTAAGTTACATAGGGCTGTTTGTTATCGTTGTTTTGATACAGGTGTTTGTATTAAATCAAATAAATATTAGCGGATATATAAATCCGTTTTTTTATGTGTTTTTTATCTTAATACTTCCTTTTGATATTCCCAGGTATATTTTACTTATTTTGGCTTTTGTTTTAGGGCTTACAATCGATGTTTTTTCAGATACTGCCGGAATGCATGCCTCAGCTACTGTGTTAATGGCCTTCCTGCGCCCCGGAGTAATAAATACAACATCAATCAAAAAAGAGTTTGAGTCCGGGTCATATCCCGGGTTAAATAATATGGATACTTCCTGGGTCATTACTTATAGTTTTATATTAATACTATGCCATCATACATTTCTTTTCTTTCTGGAAACATTTAGTTTTTCCGAATTTTTCACTACACTATGGAGAAGCGTTTTAAGTTCATTAGTTACATTTGTTTTTGTGATGATTGGCTTTTTCTTTGAAGGCCGGCCTAAAAGAAAAAAGTAGTTGAATTTAGCTGCAACAAATAAAACCAATTTAAAAAATGGTTAAACAATTAACTTATAAAAATATATAAACTAGTAAGAGATGGTAATATATCGTAATAAGTTAAATCCCTTGGTTAAAAATTCTTAAATCAAAAACGGCAAGGTAAAAAACACATATATTTGCAAGTCACTGAATAAATTGTTTAACTATTGTAACCCAATAAACTTACTCATTAGTAAAATCCTATAATGAAACGATTATTGTTTATAACCTTTCTTGGAGTTTTATTTTTTGGTTGCAAACCCAAAGATAAAGAAGATTATAATGAATTTATCCTGAAGGGGAATATTGATACGGATGAAATCCGCTCGCTTACTTTAGAAGAACTTACAACTTGTGATTTAAACTTTCTTGACAGTACAAAAACTGATGCTTCAGGTAATTTTGCATTCAGGCAGGAAATAGAAGAAGCCGGTTTCTATATATTACGTGAAAGTCGTGATAACTATGTTACTTTGCTTATTGAACCAGGAGAAGCCATCAACTTGGAAGGCGATGCGGATGACTTGCCGTTATCATATCAGGTTGAGGGCTCGGAGGGCTCAATATTGCTTATGGAGCTAAACAAACGTCTCCGTAAGAATATAGCAAAAGTTGATTCACTAGCTGATTTATACAGAGAAAGCCGTTATAGCCCGAATTTTGAACAAATACACAATGAACTTAATAAAGCATATACTGAGATCTTTGAAGGTCACAGACAATATGTTATAAATTTTATTGAAGAAAATCCTCATTCTCTTGCTTCAATTATTGCATTATATCAGTATTTTGGCGACAAGGTTATACTTAAAGAGACTGAAGATTTTGAGTACTTTGAAAGTTTGAGCAAATCACTTGCCGAAAATTATCCAACAAACAGGCATGTCATAAATTTAAAAAAGAGAGTTAGTGATATAAAACGAGCCAGGGTGCAAAGACAAATGGCAGAAGAAAAGCTCGCTGTTGGAAATCCCGCTCCGGAAATTGTGCTACCAGACCCTGACGGTAATTCAATAGCTTTGTCTTCATTGAAAGGCAACGTTGTTTTGTTAGACTTTTGGGCTTCATGGCATGATCCGTGCAAAATTTCAAACAGGATATTGAAAGAAATTTATGATAAATATAATCATCGTGGATTTGAAATATATGGAGTGTCTCTTGACAGAACACGCGAGCAGTGGATTAATGCAATTAACAGAAGCGATATAGATTGGATTCAGGTAAGTGATCTCAGATATTTCAGTTCTCCCGTCGTAAGCTTGTACAATATCGAAGGAATTCCTTACACAGTTTTGATAGACAGGGAAGGCAAAATAGTTGCCAAGGACATTGATCATCGAGTGATTGAAGAATACCTGGAAGATTTATTGTAAATTTGTAAAATTAAATAGCTTACCTTATACTTTTTAAAAAATAAGCATAATAACAATTATGCAATGTAATGTTTTCTAATCGCTTGTTCCGGGGTAATTAAAAAGTAAGTTTTTTCAAATAGATCAGGTAAAGCTTACCACATTTTGGTAATCTCAAAAGCGTTATCTTCCATTCTTTTATAAAACTTATCCGGATGGTTCCAGCTAACATTAGGAGCATCTTTATTTAATTCTGCCAGTTTTCTGTTATCAACATCAAACATCAATGTTCCTTCATAATCGTATTGTGGGGGGTAATAAAAATGTATAGATACGCTGATATCAAGCGGTGAAGGATTGGTTAGCTGGTGTATTATGTTTAAAGGTTCATAAATTATCTCACCTTTTTTAATATTACGTGATGGGTGAATGCTTAAGACTTTACTTTTATCATCATAAGTATACAATGATTCATTGATCAAACCTTTCAAAACCATTATATAACCCCAGTACTTGTTATGTTGATGAATAGGCAGGGTTGCCTGTGGAGGCCAGGTAACCATGAATATTTTCATGGGCTTATTTTTTATTTCAATTTTGTTGTATTTCGATAAATCATAACCCGAAATATATTCCTTATAATCAATGCTTTTGTAATCAACCTTATCAAGTACATTCTTTACAATATTTGAATCAATACTTGTTTCTGAAATTTTGCTTAATGATGATAATAGATTTTTCATTTCCTCGTAATTAGTTTATAAATTTTTATTTACCCTTTTACTTCTATTGTTCCTATGTTTCTATACTTGATTAAAAAGTCACAACTAATAATACTTCCCAAAACTAAAAATCAAAAAAGATATTGAAAAAACAACCTTACCGCCTTAAATTAGTTTTTAAAGATACAACAAAATATGCAAATTTTGCCTTCTTTTTTTTTAATTTCTGAATGAAAATAAGTTAAATCAAGTTATTGTAGCTGATTTTCATTAGACTATACTTTGCAAATGAAGATAATTATTTTTGTTAGTAATTAAGTTAACAGTGTTTAACTATAAATTCGTTATATTAGCCCCATGAAATTGGAGATAATTACTGAATAACAAGCAAATATATTTGTAATGGCGGAATTACCGTTTGATCAAAATACGAAAGACCCTGAAAATATCCCGTTTCAGAAAAATGTATATTTTTTGTCAGATGCGCATTTGGGTATTCCGGATTATCAATCAAGCTTAGAGAGAGAAAAAAAGCTTGTTGATTGGCTGGATGCTATTAAATCAAATGCCGCAGAAATTTATCTGCTTGGGGATATTTTTGATTTTTGGTTTGAATATAAAGATGTAATACTTAAAGGATATACCCGCTTGCTTGGTAAATTAGTTGAATTAGCTGATTTTGGGATTGATATATATTATTTTACCGGCAATCATGATATGTGGAATTATGAGTTTTTTCAGAAAGAATTAAATTTAAAAGTGTACAAAAAACCGGTTGAAAAATATATAGGTGATAAATATTTTATGGTTGGGCATGGTGATGGATTAGGGCCAGATGATAAGTCTTATAAAATCATGAAAAAGATATTCCAGAATAAATTAAGCTATAGGATATTTTCATTTTTTCATCCCCGGATAGGTATTTCCCTGGCCAGGTTTTTTTCACGCCAAAGTCGCAATAGTAATGTTGAAGATGAGTTTCTTGGAGAAGACAAAGAAAGGCTTATTTTATACTGTAAGTATAAACTTACACAGAAGCATTACGATTTTTTTGTGTTTGGCCACAGGCATTTACCTATGAACTTTAAAGTTGGGGAAGACAGTTATTATGTAAATACCGGTGATTGGATTAAAACTTTTTCTTATGCTGTTTTTGATGGAAAAAGCCTAAGACTTGAATACTTTTCTCAAAAATAAAAAGCTGCCCGGTAAAAAACATGAGCAGCTTCTTATTCTACACAGCAAAATGTTGTTTTATTTTCTGCTGCATTAAGTTTGATGTTTATTAAGCAACCTTCCTGATCATATCAATAACCCTGTTAGCATAACCATACTCGTTATCATACCAGGAAACTATTTTAATGAAATTCGAATTTATCACTTGAGTCATTAAGCTGTCAAAAACCGAAGAGTGCTTATTACCAATAATATCCGTTGATACAATTGGGTCGGTGCTGTATTCAAGAATTCCTTTTAAGGGGCCTTCAGCTGCTTCTTTCATTGCGTTGTTGACCTCATCGCGTGTAACGTTTTTTTCAAGTTCACATGTAAGATCAACTATTGAACCGTCGGATACGGGAACTCTCATAGCCAGGCCGTCAAGTTTACCATCCAAAGAAGGTATTACCAATCCAATTGCTTTAGCAGCACCGGTACTGGTAGGTATAATGTTCATTGCTGCAGCTCTGGCTCTGCGAAGATCCTTGTGAGGTGCATCCAATATGATCTGATCATTTGTATAAGCATGAATAGTATTCATTAAACCACGCCTGAATTGAAAGTTGTCATTAAGGACCTTCACAACAGGAGCAAGGCAGTTAGTTGTACAAGATGCGTTTGAAATAATACGATGCTCCGGTTTTAGGTCATCATCATTAACACCTAAAACAACTGTTGCATCAACATCGTCTTTTGATTTTGAAGGAACGCATAGAATTACCTTTTCGGCACCTGCCTGTATATGCTTTTGAATGGTGTCGCGTGTACGGAATACACCAGTAGCTTCAATTACTACCTGAATGCCTAATTCTTTCCATGGCAAGCTTGCAGGATCCTTTTCCGAGAAAACCTTTATATTTTTATTTCCTACCTTAATATTATCATCGCCGGCAGAAATGTCAGCAGGAAACTTTCCATGAACAGAGTCATATTTTAATAAATGAGCCAGTGTTGCACTATTTGTTAGATCATTAACAGCAATAACATCAATGTCATCATGCTGCATAGCAGCTTTTAAGCTTAATCTTCCAATACGTCCAAATCCATTAATTGCTACTTTTGTTTTTGTCATAATTATAGTTTTTAAAATTGTTAATGAAAATAATTGTCAAATTTAATAAAAAAAATTATCTTTGCACCCTCAAAAGGGAAGGTTATAATAATTTTTAACTGGAAATTCACGAGTAAATAATTTTTAGCAAGAATAAATAAAAACAGGATCAATTAATATGAAAAAAGATATTCATCCAAAGAATTACCGTTTTGTGGTTTTTAAGGATATGTCAAATGATTATGCTTTTATAACCAGATCAACGGCAGAAAGTAAAGACAAAATTAAATGGGAAGATGGTAAAGAGTATCCGTTGGTTAAATTGGAAATTTCCAACACATCTCACCCGTTTTTTACAGGTAAACAAAAACTTGTTGACACAGCTGGTCGTGTTGATAAGTATAGGAGCAAGTATAAAAAACACCTGAAAGAAGATAAAAGTTAAAAGATTTAATTTTTCTTTTTGTATATAAAAGCCCTTGTTTAAGGGCTTTTTTTATAAATATTTTTTATATCTTTAACCCGTAATAAGCCTATTGTTTACTAAAACCTTAAAATACAGAGTAATGAATTATATTTTATTTGGAGATCAGACGAGAGATAATCTTTTGCCGTTTACTTTCACCCGGCCTATTGCTGATTTGCGGGTCGGAATACTTACTGTTCGTGAGAAATGGGAGGCATACCTTAATGAAAAAACATCTTCTTTGACAGAGGAGTTTTTGAGTTATAAATATCCGCTGGTGAAAAAAAATGATAATATTCTAATAAATGGCAGTATTTTCCCTAACAATCAAATAATAAAGGAAATTAATGATCTGGAGCCTAACCAAACATTAGTTGTTGGGGAAACAATAATTGCTCTAAGGCTTAAGGCTAAAGATATAGATAATTTTGATCTTGATTTGATAGAAGGAGTCTCGCCAATGGTTACCTCAAGTGAGCCTGTAAAAATCCGCCAGTTGTGGGAAGTTTTTAAATTTAACGGTCAGGCTATCAGGGATGATTTTGAGCTTATTACAAAAGGCAGGAAGTCTCAAAAGATCGATGCATCAAATAATGTTATACAACCTGATCAGGTTTTTATAGAAGAGGGTGCTAAGGTTGAGAATGCAATTATAAACGCTTCTGAAGGCCCTGTTTATATTGGCGAAGATGCGCATGTAATGGACGGAAGTATCATAAGAGGACCGGTAGCTTTGGGTAAGGGAGCTGCAATAAGAATGGGGGCAAAAATATATGGTAATACTACTATAGGGCCATATTCAAAAGTAGGGGGTGAAATATCAGAAACTGTATTCTTCGGATATTCCAATAAATCTCATGATGGATTTCTTGGAAATAGCGTTATTGGTGAATGGTGCAATCTCGGCGCTAATACAACAACTTCAAACCTGAAAAACAATTATGAGCCTGTGAGAATTTGGAGCTATTTAGAAAATAGCTTTGTTGAAACCGGACTGCAGTTCTGCGGTACTTTTATGGGTGACCACTCCAAATGTGGAATTAACACTATGTTTAATACCGGTACAGTAGTTGGTGTTAATGCAAATATTTTCGGCACAGGGTTTATGCGAAACTTTATACCTTCATTCTCATGGGGTAGTGTTTCAGGGTTTTCTGTTTTTGAAATTAATAAAGCTATTGAGCTGGCAAAAATTGTATTCAGCCGCAGAAACAGAAAATTTGACAAGACGGAAGAAGCAATTCTGCGTAATGTATATGAAAGAACATTTAACTATAGATAAATGCTTTTTATTTTGCCGGCCATTAAACTTTTGCCGTAATATAAATGTTATAAAAAATATATAATATTGAGTGCCACTATATTTGGATTCCTAACCCTTTTGTAGAATTTTTTAAAACAAAAACCTG
>SLSZ01000144.1 GCA_007130125.1 Bacteroidales bacterium | reverse complement strand
TCAAACTCCAACTTTTTGCCTGTGTGCTTCCCGAGCCAGGCGGGAATTTTATAACGGCCAATATCATCACAACTTACATGATGTGTGCATGATTCAAGGATAAGTACTTTATCACCGTCCTGTAGGTTGTTTATTGCCGGAGTTCCTTTAAGAAAAGCTCCAAAATCTCCTCTTAACTTTGAAAACACTACACTAAAGCCAGTAAGCAACACATCTTCGGGAACGATCTTTGAAACAAATTCAAATGCCTGGCTGTCGGTAACAACCAGTGCAGGCTTTATCCCCAGTTTAAAGAAATCTTCAAGCTCGCTTTCTTTTACCGACATGCATATACAGTCATTGTCAAGCAAATCGCGCCATGCCATTACCTGGGGCAGGATCATCCTGCCTACAGGAGCTTCTGAATCAATAGGTGTTACAAGAAGCACTATGTCTTTGGGTTTTACGATATCACCAAACAAAGAAGGGTAAACATATGCTGTTTCGGGTATGGTAAGCTTGATCTCTTCAATCAGCTCTTCAAAATTATCAGGCTGCCTGATGCTGAATCTGAATATGTCTTTGCCGGTTTGTTGTTTTACATTGTCTGCGAAATCTTTTGCGAGCTCTTCAATATCTGACTTGTTGTGTATTATTAAATAAGGGACATCATAATATTGAAAACGTTTGATAAGTTGGTTCTCAAACTCCCCGAAGGTATTGCCGGCAAGAAGGATAATTCCCATGTCGATGGTTGGTATCACCTTCATTGTTTTGTCAATTCTCAGTTTCCCAAGATCACCTTCATCATCAATACCGGCTGTGTCGATAATGATTGCCGGGCCAACACCAAATATCTCACATGATTTTTTTACCGGATCGGTAGTTGTTCCCGGGTGATCGGAGACTATGGCAATATTTTGCCCTGTCAGCAGGTTTATGAATGAGCTTTTGCCGTTGTTGCGCCTGCCGAAGATGCCTATGTGGGGTTTAGTGTCTTTACCTTTCATTTTTTTAATTTAATGGAACGCGGATGACACTGATATTACGGATTCTCGCTGATTAGTTATCCGCGATTATCAGCTTAATCAGCGTCATCAGTGTTCTATTTGAATAACTAACCAAAACTTAACCAAAACCAATATCAAAAATACAAATCTCTTTTACCATTCTTCATTTCTTCGATTCTTTGTCGAAGTTTTTCTCTTATTTTTTCGTCCGGCAATTCGTTTATATTTTTTTCAATAACCTGCCATCCTTTTTTGGCAGTATTTTCCGGTGCATAATCCAGCAGGTATTCGCCTAAAGTAAGGATTGCATTTGGTGAGCAAAATCTTTTTATAAAACCCGGCACAGAGAATTCCATAAAATGTTCACCTGTGCGGCCGAGCCTATAACAAGCAGTGCAGAACGATGGCAGCATGTTTTGTTCGAGCAGTTCATCTATAATCTCATTTAGCGACCTGTTGTCATTTATGCGAAACTGGCCTTTGTTCAGGTTTTGTTCTTCGTTTTTGGAGTGTGAGTAGCTTCCAAGCTCCAGTTTTGTGCCGCCGTCAATCTGGCTTACACCATAATTTAAACATTCTTTACGCAATTCAGCCGGCTCGCGTGCTGTAAGGATCATTCCCGTATATGGTACTGCTAATCGCAGCACTGCTATCATTTTTGCAAAGTCGCTGTCGCTTACCATGTATTTGGTTCCCATTTCAAGCATTGATGCATCTTTGATCCTTGGGAAAGAAATTGTGTGCGGGCCAACATTGTAGCAAGCTTCCAGGTGATTGGTATGACGCACTAAGCCAAGTACTTCATATCTCCAGTCATAAAGGCCGAAAAGCGCACCTATGCCAACATCATCCAGTCCGGCTTCCTGGGCACGGTCGAGAGACGTAAGCCTGTAACCAAAATCTGCTTTTTTACCCCTGATATGGTATGTCTTGTATGCTTCGGGGTGATAAGTTTCCTGGAAAACCTGGTATGTGCCAATACCTGCTTCTTTTACCTTTCTGAAGCCTTCAATGTCAAGAGGCGCTGCATTTATGTTTACGCGCCTGATCTCTCCGTTGCCTTTTTTTACTGAATATGACAGTTTTGTGCAATGAGCTATATAGTTAGGATCGTACTGATCATGCTCGCCAAATACCAGTATCAGCCTTTTTTGTCCGTTATCTTCCAGTGCCTCAACTTCGTGAATAATTTCTTTGTCTGATAATGTTTTTCGAACGGCATTTTTATTGCTTGCTCTAAAACCACAGTATGTGCAATTGTTTTGGCATTTATTGCCTATGTAGAGCGGGGCAAACAGAACTATACGGTTTCCATAAATGGTTTCTTTGAGTGTGCGAGCGCCATCCTTTATCATTTCAATATGCCCGGGATCGGTGGCATTGGCCAGGATAGCTGTTTCCTGCATGCTTAGCCTGGTTTTAGAAAGGGACTTATCAATGATGTCCTTTATCTGTGTTGTTTCCGGTTTTGCATTTGCAAGAATATCAATAATTTCGTCCGGATCAATAAAAGGTTGCATTGGCTCATCCGGTATTGAATATTTTTGAGTGACGAATTTCATATTGTTTCCTTTTAAAAGTTTCTATCCACAAATTCACACAGATTAAATTGCTGATTATCAAAATATATTCCCTCTCATAACTCATCTCACCTTTAAACCGCCGGTATGCTTACAATAAATCTACTCCCTACATCAGGTGTGCTTTCTACCTCTATTTTGCCTTTATACAGTTCAACCATTTTTTTTGTAATAGATAACCCTAATCCACTACCTGGAACTGATTGCGTTTGGGTATTTTTTATTCTAACAAAGTCCTGAAACAAAAGTTCAGTATCTTCTTTACTCATACCTATACCGGTATCTTCAACGGTTATATAGATATTGGTGTCTTTCTTTTTAAGTGAGATATATACTTTACCGTTTTCCCTGTTATACTTTATGGCATTTGATACAAGGTTATTAAGAATTATTTCTATTTCATTCTTATCCGCATTGAGGTAAATATCATCATCGCCATCCATGCTTATTTCAATATTTCTTTGCAATGCCATTGGTTCAAAAGAGTCAATAACAGTTTTTGCAATTTCCGTTATATCTAATTTTTGAATATTTCTGTTTTTATGTCCGGTTTCTATTCTATTAAGGTCTAATAAGTCTGAAATTAGAGACCTCATTCCTTTTATACGTTCCATTGAACGCTCTATCATTTCCTTATAATCATCAATTGTAACACCCACTTGTTTATCTTTCATCATTTTAAGATAACCTTCAATAGCGTTAATAGGTGATTTTAATTCATGTGATAATACTGACAGAAACTGGAACCTGTTTCCTTCACCTGATTCATCCATTGATTGTGTCATTCGTTTCAGGTAAAGGTTTTTTGTAATATTCTCAACAGATGTTTTAAGTTCTTCCGGCTTAAAGGGCTTTGCTACAAAATTGTAAACTCCATAATTTGTAGCTTTAATAGCAAGGTCTAATGAGGCGTAAGCGGTAATCATCATAACGCCTACGTCGTATTCATTCTTTTGAATATATTCAAGCACTTCAATGCCATCGATTCCCGGAAGCTTATTATCCAGTAATATAATATCTATTGACTTTGATTCGATCAGCTCAATTGCTTTTTCTCCGGTTTCGGCTGTGAGGATTTCAAAAGTAAAATCCTCTTCCATGAATGGATAACCAACTGAGAAATTTCTCAGAACCCTTTCGGCACCAGATCTGATGCCTGGTTCATCATCAACTATTAATAACTTAAGTGTACTCATAGTTTTAAAACTTTACTTATTTCACGATATAATTGATCCGGCCTAAGGCCTTTTTCAAGATAAGCGTCTGCTTTAATCCATTTTTTATCGTCCTTATCTTCAAGACTGAATATCATGCCTGTTTCAGCAGTTAAGGCAGTAGCAATTATAATCGGGATATCCGGATGCTTTCTTTTCATCCTGTGACTGAGAATGAAGCCACTATCTTTATTTTCCATCATTAGATCGAAAATAGCCAGGTCCGGCTTTATTTCATCAATCTTTTTTTCTGCCTCTTTCTGTCCGCAGGCACTAATGACTTCAAACCCCATACTTTCAAGTGTCTTAGTCATTTGGAAGATATAGTCAACATCATCGTCAACTAAAAAAATTGTTTTTTTGTCTTTTGTATCCATATCATATAAAATTTTTTAATTTACTCTTGGTAAAGTGATTATAAACTCTGTTCCTGTTTGTCCTTCATCGGTATCTGAATTTGATTTGACATTAATTTTGCCGTTATGCATTTTTATAATACCATATACAAGTGGTAATCCAAGTCCTGTTCCTTTACCTACATCTTTAGTAGTAAAAAAAGGAGTGAACATTTTATCCATATTTTCTTTAGGTATTCCCACTCCGGTGTCTGTAACTCTAATTACCACATTATTTTCATTACCGTCAACATATATTTTCAGTTCACCGCCATTGGGCATTGCCTCTACAGCGTTTTTTTCAAGGTTTGTGAACACCTGCAACATCTGCTCTTCATCAATCATTACATAAGGATTTGTTACGTTAGATATTACGGAAGCTTTGACGTTATCAGGTATAATGACCGAATCAAGGCTGCGGTTAAGGAACGCAACGATGTCAACTTCTTTGACTCTTATCTTATTTTTTCGAGCGAAATTGAGCAACCCGCTGACTATGTTTTTGCATCTGTCAGCTTGATCAACAATTAGCTTGATATCATTTCTCATAGGGTTGTCTTTTTTCAGCTCTTCAAGTACTATGTTGCTGTACATTGTAATTACTCCAAGTGGATTATTCAGCTCATGAGCAATACCGGCTGATATTTGCCCCATATTGGCAAGCTTCTCAGAATGCTTAAGTTCAAGCTTTGTTGTTTTGAGCTTATCATTTGTAGTATTAAGTTCTTCAACTGATTGATGCAATTGTTCTATGGTATAAGGCAAACACATTTTATCTTCAGCATAACCTTGTGCCACAGCCACTGCATGGTCATAGCATCTATGATAACCACATGCACCGCAATTTAAATGGTCTGATTCTTCGAACTTACCCATTTCACGTAGTATCTGCTCAATCTTTTCCTCATCTGGAGTGTCATCACGCCTGTCCATAGGGGTAAAAGACTGCTTAAGATCAATGTGGTTAAATTGATCAATATTTTCCTGCCATTGCTTTACATCCAGGTTCTGGAGCTTTGTTTTTGCATATTTACTTATTTGTGACCATTTGAAATAGAAGTTGTTTCTATCGCTCATTCCGGGGCCCATCATACAACCGTCGCAGCAGAGCAACTCAAGGTGATAACCGGATATTTCTTCATTTTCAACCTCCTTGATCGCTTCTTTGAAGTTTTGCTTTCCCGAGTCTACGATCATATTACCTTCAATAACGTTATCAGATTTCTTTACATTCTGTAATAATCCTCTGCTCATTGGGAACAACGACCCCATACCTGATAATGGCCCGTCAAAACCTGAAGGTTCCGAGTTTTCGGGAGTTATATTATGTTTTTCAAACATCTCCCTTAATTCCGTGAACGTCAACCCTTCATCGATTTCATCTGATTCTGCCTTTTTGGCTATACATGGCCCGATAAAAACAGTTTTAATGTCCTTTCCGTAAAGGTCCCTGGCTACTCTTGATGTTGCAACCATCGGTGAAGCTATAGGAGCAAGGCGGTCAACAAGCTCAGGATGGTAATGTTCAACATAAAACACAATTGCCGGGCAATCTGATGAGATAAATGTTTTATCATCTCTTTCCTCCAAAAGCCTTTTATACTTTCTTGCAATAAGATCTGCACCAAACGCAACATCTAATATTTTGTCAAAACCCAGTTTCCGTATCATACCGATTAATATTTTATGATCATCATATTCTATGAATTCAGCAGGGAAGCTGGGTGCAACCATTGCCACAACCTTTTTGGATTTGTCGTTAAGCAATTTTTCAACCTCATCTTTTAGATCAAGGATAACCTTAGCATTTTGACTGCACACCGTAACACAGTTACCGCAACCTATACACCTTTCACCTAGCACCTCGGCTTGTCCATCAATTATTTTAATAGCCTTTACAGGGCATTCCCGGACGCAGGTGAAGCATACGCGGCATTTGTTCTTAACTGTCGTTACAACTGTATTTCTTTGTGCATGGCCCATATTTCAGAATGAATTTTTTGAATTATTCAACTATTTAACAACCTCTCTCTTAGAGTAGTAAGTATGCAGTAATTCGTGCGCTTTATGTCCATTAGGCTTACCCAAAAAATCTTCATAAAGCTTGATTATTTCAGGGTTTTTATGTGAAACTTTGATAGTTTCCTTGTCGTCAATGTCGTAAAGAGCTTTCATGCGCGACTTTACTGCTTCTTCAGTTGCTCCTATATGTTGGCCGCCACCGTTTATACAACCACCCGGGCATGCCATAACTTCAATAAAGTGATAGTTCTTTTCACCTTTGTTGATTTTGTCAAGGAGCTTTCTTGTATTTGCCAGTCCGTTTACGACTGCCACATTAACTGTAAGGTCATCTATGGTTAACTGTGCTTCTTTACATCCTTCAAATCCACGAAGGGTTTCAATCTTAAACCTTACCAGCTCTTTGCCTGTCAGCATGTGGTATGCTGTTCTTATAGCAGCTTCCATTACACCACCTGTAGCACCGAACAGTTTACCTGCGGAACTTCTGAATCCCAGCGGTGAATCTGTACCCTCAGGCGCAATGTTATTTATATCTATTCCGTACATACGGATCAACTGCCCCAGCTCCCTGGTAGTTAGTACCGCGTCAACATCGGTAATGCCTTTATGAGTCATCTCTTCACGTTGAGCTTCAAACTTCTTGGCAGTACATGGCATGACTGATACTGAGTAAATGTCATCAGGTTTTATATTGCTTTTTTCTGCCCAGTATGACTTGATTACTGAACCCATCATTTGCTGTGGTGACTTGCAGCTTGATAAGTTAGGTAGCATGTCAGGATAAAATTGCTCTGCAAACTTAATCCATCCCGGGCAGCAGCTGGTTATCATTGGTAGCGTGTCGCCATTCTCTATACGGCTAACCAGTTCAGCAGCCTCTTCCATAATAGTTAGATCGGCAGTGAAAGTGGTGTCAAAAACATACTTGAAACCGATTTTCCGTAGTGCTGCATTCATAATGCCATTAATATCAGTACCAGGATCAAGATTGAACTCTTCTGCCAACGATACCGAAATTGCAGGCGCATATTGAACTACAACAGTTTTTTCCGGATTGTTAAGCATTGAATTCAGTTCAGGGAAATGACTTTTCTCTGATAAAGCTCCTGTAGGGCAAACCATTATACATTGGCCGCAGTTTACACAGCTTGATGTGTTTAAAGTTTTATCAAAAGCAGTACCTATATATGACTTGCTGCCTCTGTTGATAAAGTCTATGCAGGCAACTCCCATTACTTCTTCACAAGTTCTTACACAACGACCACAGAGAATGCATTTATCGGGATCACGTACCAAACTTGCGCTGGCCCTATCCAGATTGATATGATTCTTTTCACCTTTGATACGGCGCTCGCGAACCTGCAGTTCTTCAGATAAGTCCTGAAGCTCACAGTTTTTGTTTCTTACACAATAGAGGCAGTCATCAGGATGATTTGAAAGAAGAAGTTCAACAATGGTTTTTCTTGACTCAACAACCCTGGGTGAATGGGTTTGAATTTTCATACCCTCTTCAACAGGAGTAGAGCAAGCAGTAAAAAGCCTGTTGTTGTCAGTGTTCTCTACCACACACATTCTGCAGGATCCTGAAGGCAACATGTCTTTCAGATGACAAAGCGTAGGTACATGAATACCTTCCCTGTTTATTGCATCCAAAATAGTCTCGCCTGGCCTGGCTTCTATTTGTTTATTATTTACATCTATTAAAAAGCTCATCTTAGTATTTTTTTAAATTACACAACTTCAATTGCTTCAAATTTGCAAGCTTCATAGCATGCACCACAACCTATACATTTATCTTCCACTATAAAGTGCGGTGATTTTCTGCTGCCAATAATAGCATCGACAGGGCATTTTTTGATACAGACAGTACAGCCTGTGCATTTGTCAACGTCAATCTTATAGACTTTAAGGTTTTGGCAAACACCTGCAGGACAATGCCTGTCAAAAAGATGGGCTTCATATTCGTCCTTAAACCTTTTGTAGGTGCTTAACACCGGGTTAGGAGCTGTTTGTCCCAGTCCGCATAGTGAAGTATCTTTAATAACCTGGCTCAATTTTTCAACCTGCATCATTCCTTTAAACCTGTCCAGTGCTTCGGTATTATCACTTCCGTTGGGCTTTGATGTAATACTTTCAAGTATCTCAAGCAATCGTTTTGTACCTTCACGGCAAGGGATACACTTTCCGCAGCTTTCACGCTGGATGAAACCCATAAAGAACTTTGCAACGTCTACCATACAGGTTTCCTCATCCATAACGACCAGTCCGCCCGAACCCATCATTGCACCGACATTAATAAGAGAACCATAGTCTACTTGAATATCCAGGTTCTCCTCTGTTATACATCCGCCCGACGGGCCTCCAATTTGTACGGCTTTGAATTTTTTATTGTTAAGGATACCGCCTGCGATATCAAAAATTATTTCTCTTACCGTGGTTCCCATTGGTATTTCCACAAGTCCTGTAAGAGCTATCTTGCCGGAAAGTGCAAACACTTTTGTTCCTTTGCTGTTTTCGGTACCTGTAGACGCGAACCAGTCAGCACCGTTAGCCAGAATGTCGGAAACATTAGCAAAAGTTTCCACATTATTTATAACTGATGGTTTACCGAACAGGCCGCTGGTAGTTGGGAACGGAGGCCTCGGCCTTGGCATTCCTCTTTTACCTTCGATACTGTGCATCAGTGCTGTTTCTTCGCCGCATACGAATGCTCCTGCACCCTTTTTGATCTTTATTTCAAAGTCAACACCTGTTTCGAAAATGTTATTTCCAACCAATCCATACTCTTTGGCTTGTTCTATTGCTGTTTCAAGGCGTTTTATTGCAAGCGGGTATTCTGCACGTATATATATATATGCTTTTGTAGCGCCGATGGCATAAGCTCCTATGGCCATTCCTTCAATTAGCCTGTGCGGATCGCCTTCTATGACAGCCCTGTCCATGAATGCACCTGGGTCGCCCTCGTCAGCGTTGCAAATAAGATATTTTTGATCGCTCTTTTCAGAATTTGCAAACTTCCATTTACGTCCGGTAGGGAATCCACCGCCACCTCTGCCTCTAAGGCCACTCTTTTCAATTATATTACAAATATCCTCAGGAGAATGTATGTTTATAGCCTTGATAAAGCTTTTGTAGCCTCCGCGAGCTATGTACTCCTTAATATCGACAGGATCTATGACACCGCAGTTCTTTAAAACCAATCTTTTCTGAGGTGCAAAAAAAGGATGCTCATCCAAATACTTAACTTTTTTCCATGCTTTTGCTCCTGGAGTTCTAAACTGCCCCAATATATCGTCCTGTGGTATTTCAAGCTGAAATATTTTGTCCAGGAGGGCCTCAACCTTTTCTTCGGTTATGTTTTGAAATGCAATGCGGTTGTATTCCGGCAGTTGAACGTCCATTATAGGTTCTACAGCACAAAGTCCGATGCATCCTGCTTCAATGATCTTTGCCTTAATGTTTTTTTCTTTAATATATCTTTTAACAGCTTCAAGCGTTTTGCCGGCACCTGCACCAAGACCACAAGTTCCTGAACCAACGTAAATTACGGGCTCTTCAATTTTATCGCGCCGCAAAATTGAAATTTGTTCCAACAAATCCTTATCTTTAGAGTTGTTAGAATAATCTCTCAACACGGCATCTATTAAAAAATCTTTTATGGAGTTATTGTTATGTGTGTTCATAATTATTCCTGATTACGATAGTTATCCAAAATTTCTTTTATTGATTCGCTGGTGACTTTAGCATGAAAGTTTCCGTTGATGGAAATCACCGGTGCCAGTCCGCAAGCTCCTATACATGCTACTACTTCAAGGCTAAATAAGCCATCACTTGTTGTTTGCCCGGATTTGGCACTAATGTTTTTTTCAATTTCCTCCAGTACTGTAGCAGAACCTAAAACATGGCAGGCTGTTCCGCAGCACACCTGTATATGATATTTACCTAAGGGTGTAAAACGGAACTGGTTATAAAAAGTAGCCACACCATATATTTTACTGGCAGGCATGTTGAGATGTTTACCAACATGTACTACCGACTTCTCTGACAAAAAACCATCCACATCTTGTATATCCTGTAAAATTGGTATCAAATTGTCAGCACTTCCCGCCGGATAACGATCCAAAATATTTTGAATGTCTTTTTCCATTTTTATGTTGTTTATTTCTAATTCTTTTTTCATCAAAAGTTAAAATTTATGTGCAAACTGCGGGCTGGTTCATTTTCTAGTTTTCATAACTCAATTAGAGTTGATATCCATTACATGATATTACTAACCCC
>SLSZ01000185.1 GCA_007130125.1 Bacteroidales bacterium | reverse complement strand
AGATTGTTGAAACCCTTTTAAATAACAGACCAAGAAAGCGATTAGATTATTTAACACCTAAAGAAAAATTAGAAAATTTATTGTTTAACAAGAAAGTTGCATTTGCAGCTTAAATCTACGTCTTGATTTTCTCAGAGGTATAGCCATTTTAGGAATACTGATTGTGAACATGTCCTTCTTTAATTCTCCATTTTTCACTCAATCAGGAGGATTTACTTTATGGGATGATATGCCAAACCAGATTACAAGGATGTTTATCTGGTTCTTTTTTGAAGGCAAGTTTTACCCTTTATTTGCCATTTTATTTGGTATTGGCTTTTACTTTTTTATGCAGAAAGCTGAGAATTCACATAAGCCTGTATTGTTTCGTTACCGTATGAGGTTGCTTTACCTTTTATTATTTGGTGCTTTACATGTTTTGTTACTATGGTATGCTGACATACTTGTTATTTATGCATTGTTTGGTTTTGTGATGACATGGTTTCGTAATAAGTCGAATAAGACACTTATTGTTTGGGCTGCAATTTTTATAATGTTGCCAATTATCCTGATTGGTGCAATAGTAGGCTTTCTTGAGCTGGTTAAGCTTGTACCTGAAGCGGCTGCTGAAATGGAAGCCGGTTTCCAGGCTCAACAGCAATACATTAAAGAAACAATTGAAAAAGCCATTCTGGTGTACAGTGAAGGAAGTTTTTACGAAATATTCAAAATGCGCATGTTTGAGTATTCTTATGTGATTTATGGAATTATATTTGCTTTTCCAAACGTCATTTCTTTATTTTTGATTGGCATATACCTTGGACGAAAAAGAATCTTTCATGACTTGTCTGCCGGGTTAAGATCGTTAAGAAAGGTTTTCTATTGGTGCTTGCCAATAGCATTAGTATTTAATTCCATCTATGTTTATTATGCTTTAACAGGATCATTTATAATGCCCGACTGGGACCAGTTTATGATGGTTACGGGTACAATGATTGGCGGAACATCTATGATGTTTGTTTATTTGTATGTTTTAACGTATTTGTTTTATAAGGGATTTTTCGGTAAGATAGCCAATGTTATTTCTAAAGTCGGCAGGATGGCTTTCACTAATTACCTAACACAGTCGATTATTTGTACAACTATATTCTTTTCATACGGTTTTGGGTTATACGGGCAGGTTAATTACTGGCAAGGAGTTTTGCTCGCTATTGCTATATATATTGTACAAGTAATATGGAGTCATTATTGGTTGAAGTACTTCAGGTTCGGGCCTTTTGAGTGGTTGTGGAGGACACTTACTTATGCTAAGAGACAGCCCATGAAACGAAATTAAGTAGCTTTAAACCCTGAGGCAGGGATGAAAATGTTAATAAAAACTAAAAAAATATTAATATTTATCCTTGTCAAATTTTTTTTCTTATCTACTGTAAAAACCCCTGTTAAGGTTGTAATATCGGGTATGTCAGGCATTTATGTGTTTTTATTTTTTATGCTTTTAATATGTTGGTATACAGAAAAAAACATAAATTAAGTATGAAAAATGATATTCAGTTAAATAACTTAATGTTGGTGTAAAACATTTTTCTATATTTGTTTTTTGAAATTGTTGTAATAAATAGGTAAAACTTAGGAATTATTGAGAATAACTCCTTGGCTTTATGAGGCTCTATTTAAAAGCATTACACTATGATAAAGTATCATTCAATTTTATTGATTTTCTTGTTTTGTTTGATTTCTCATATCGTAAAGTCCCAGGGTACGGTCAGGGATGTAGATGGAAATACCTACCGGACAGTTGTTATAGGTGATCAGGAGTGGATGGCGGAAAATTTGCGCACATCCAGATATAATGATGGCACCTCTTTATTTACAAATTTGGCCAGACATGCATGGTCAATTACAACCGAAGGAGCTTATTCGGTTTATCCTCACCAGGGTGTTGAAGGGATTAACTCAGAACGAGAAATGATAAATGCCTATGGCAAATTATACAATTGGTATGCAGTAAAAGATGAGCGGGGACTTTGTCCGGATGGGTGGCGTGTGCCCACTGATGGTGATTGGGATGAGCTTGTTAATTATCTGATTATTAAATTTGATATAACAAATGAATGGGAAGAAATAGATGCTGTCGGAAATGTTCTGAAATCGTGCTGGCAGGAAGAATCTCCGCTGGGAGGTGATTGTGACAGGATAAATCATCCACGCTGGTTTTTTAGTGACATTCATTATGGAATTGATAAGGTTGATTTTTCAGGCTTGCCCGCGGGTGGCAGATATAGTGAAGGAACATACAACTATATCGGTAAAGCTGGTTTATGGTGGTCCTCAACCGAACGATCAGCAGATTTTGCATGGGGTAGATTGTTAGGATATTATCATGGTGGTGTCTACAGATATTCAGGAAATAAAAAAATAGGATTTTCAGTTAGGTGTATAAAGAACTAAAGAAAATCTTCATTTATTAATTAAGTGTAAGAGTAATTTATCAAGAATACTACAAAAATAGCCGGAAAAGCATTTATTTTCCGGCTATTTTTATAATAAAAAACCCTCTACAGAAAATTTCTTGCAGAGGGTTTATTTGTAGCGGGGACGGGAGTTGAACCCGTGGCCTCCGGGTTATGAATCCGACGCTCTAACCACCTGAGCTACCCCGCCATTTGGAAGTGCAAAATTAATAAAGATTTTGAAAACCCAATAGGTGTTTTTGAAAAAAATAAAATATTATGCTTTTCTGGTAAAAAGTTAACTTTTTGAGTTTGTAACCTAGAAGAAATGATGCTTTGAGATAATTTTAATCAGATAGTATTGTAATTAACTTAATTTCTTTTCTTTCTTCAACCTGAAATCCCTCTGTCTTTTCTTTTGAGTTAATATCAAACCCGATATAACTACAACTATTCCAATAATTTTGCTTAAGTCAATATGCTCCTTAAGGATAATAAATGATGTGATAGCTGTAACAACAGGGATCATGTTAGCAAAGATTGATGTTCTTGCTATACCTAAAGATCTTACCGAGGAAGTGAAAAATATGAAAGCCAGTGTAGAGGCAAAAAACGCAAGATTAAACAATGATATCACCGCGCTTGTTGATGGCCTCGTAATCAAAAAATCTTTAAAGTCGAAAATCAAAAATAATGGCAAAAACATCAGTGCACCCAGAATATTTTGAACTTTAATTATTGTAAGTGATGAATATTTTATTGTCATTTTTTTTAATATAACTATGTTTATCAATGCTGAAATGACTGCTAAAAACAGAAAAGCAAGACCCGCCACAGATGCTGTAAGCCTGAAGTCACCATCAAGGACCATGATGCAGACACCGGCAAAAGAAACAAAAAATCCCAACAGGTTAACTATGGAGAATCTTTCACGAAACATTATTAAACCCAGCCAGGGTGTAAAGACAGGTATAGTTGCTACAATTACAGATGCTAAAGTAGCAGTAACATATTTCAATCCGAAACTCTCACCAATAAAAAATAAAAAAGGAGAAAAAAAGCTAAGTATTATAAAATCCTTATAATCTGCCTTTGCAACTTTTTCAGTCCAATTCATTATTTTCAAAATTATGTAGAGCATTACAGAACTTAATGAAAGGCGTAAAAACATTGTAGTTACCGGCCCATAAAATTCATATACGTTCTTCATCCACACATACGATATGCCCCAAAAAACAACAGCTCCAATAACCTTTAAATAAATATAGACTTTTGTCTTGTCCATTGAACGAAATGTTTTAAGCTTATTTATTGATTGTTAAAATCCGTAAGAAAAAATCGCACAAATGTAATGAAGTTTTATGAACATAAAATATGTTCGCACTGAATACCATTAAAGTCAGAATAATTTTTTAAATCACAATAACTGCATACTTCATACATCTTATTAATTTTATCTATGTTGGTGTAATTTTCGTTAATTTCATTTTAAAATAAAAAAAATTGAATTGATAATTTTTTGTATATTGCAACAAAGAATAATGTAAAAAAGTAGTCAGATGGCTGGATTGGAAAAATTTATTTTGGAGTTTCCTGTAAAAGCTACACCAAGAGTTTTGTACACACTTATCAGCACAGCAGAAGGTCTTTCGAGGTGGTTTGCAGATATTGTTGACATAGAGGGCGAGGATGTTTTTAAGTTTAAATGGGAGGATTCAGAGCAAAGTGCCAGGTTAATTCAGTCAAAGGAAAATGAATATGTTCGTTTTCAATGGCAAGGTGAAGATTACCAGGATCATTATTTTGAATTGAAGATACTGACAGAACCTGTTTCATCGGAAGTGGCACTAGTGATTACTGATTATGCTGACCCTGCTGATCTTGAATTTTCCAAACTACTATGGAACACACAAGTGGGCCTGTTGCAGCGAATGTTTAACAGTACGTAATACTTTATAAATAGATGAATATTTTTATGATATTTGTGTGTTGTTTTGTATTATTTAAACTGTAAACCATTTTGTAATTTCTCCGGACAAATCTTTCGGCCTGGAATGATGCCTGAATTCGTTGCATTTATTATCGTATATATAATCTTCTGACCATTTTTTATAGTTTTTCTCAATTTCTCTTATAGCATTAGCTATAAACATGATTTCACTTTCAGTCATGGTTGGGTGAAGAGAAAATCTTACCCAACCGGGTTTTTCTGACATATCTCCACAACTGATCATTTGAGTTATTTTTTTCGAATCATCATAACTGACATTTAACAAATAGTGTCCATATGTGCCGGCGCATGCACATCCGCCTCTTACCTGGATGCCAAACATGTCACTTAACAGTTTTACAATCAGGTTGTAATGAATGTCTTTAAAGTAGAAGGATACCACTCCAAGCCTTTTCCTGGTATTATTGGCTAATATCTTGAGATTTGGAATTTTATCAAATTCCTCAAAAGTCAATTGCAGCAGTTCTTCTTCTCTTTGAATTATATTCTTTGTGTTCATTTGATTCTTCAGCATAATACATAATGCTGTGCGTATAGCTTGCAAAAATCCAGGTGTACCGCCGTCTTCCCGCATTTCAATATCTTCAATATATTTGTGTTCACCCCATGGGTTTGTCCAATATACTGTTCCACCGCCGGGTTGGTCCGGCACTTCACATTTATAAAACTCCGAATTGAAAACCAGTACTCCGCTACTGCCGGGCCCGCCTAGAAATTTATGGGGTGAAAACAATACAGCATCAAGTTTTTCCATTGGATCTTCAGGGTGCATATTTATATCAACATAAGGCGCTGATGCAGCATAATCTACAACACAAACCCCATCGTATTCGTGAATTAACCTGGCCATATCATGAATAGGAGTGGTTATGCCTGTTACGTTAGAACAGGCGGTAAATGCTCCGATCTTCAATTTTCTGTCCTTGTATTTCTCCAAAGCTTCTCGCAACTTGTTTAAGTCAACCATTAGATCTTTTCCCGGCTCTATAACCACAACATCAGCAATAGTTTCATACCATGAGGTATGATTGGAGTGATGTTCCATATGTGTTAAAAATACAACAGGTCTTTCAGAATCTTGCAAGCAGTGAGACCGGTTTATTTTTCCACAGATCTTCAAGCCTAATATCCTCTGAAACTTGTTTATCATGGTAGTCATGCCGTTTCCACCGGTTATTATAACGTCATCCTTTCCTGCGTTAACATGTTCCTTGATTATCTTTTGTGCATAATGATAAGCATTTGTCATTAGAGTACCAGTTTCATTCGATTCGGTATGGGTGTTTGCTACAAAAGGACCGAATGAATTGATTATAGTTTCTTCAATGGGCCTGTACAAACGTCCGCTTGCTATCCAGTCACCATAAATAATCTTTTGCATACCATAAGGTGATTTATACTCCTGATCAATGCCAATTATATTTTCCCTGAATGTGCTAAAATGCTTCTGTAGTTTATCCATTTTCTTTTCTTTTGCGCAAATTTCGTAAAATATATTATACCAGAAGTATTCATTCTTAATTTATTTGCAATTATACGGACATAATGTATATTAAATTAAACTTTTTGTTTGCCGGCAAAGTAAATGTATCATTTAGAGTATTAATTGTTGCATAATAAAAAATTAAAAATTAGTTTATTCGTTATTCTAAAAAGAATATTTTATAAGGTTGGAATTATTTTTGTATTTTTATTGTTTAATAGTTCTGGCATTACCAGAGACATGCAGTTTATATAAATGAAACGAAAAATGCAATTATGAATTTTTTAAGATGGAGTTATTGCAGGGGGTATTCAGCTTTTGCAAGGTTATTTATAGTCTTTTTATTGATCTTCATAACGTGTATAGAAGGTTCCTCCCAATATTTTGGCAGAAACAAACCAAGTTATCGCAGTTTTGATTATCAATTATACCAATCACCCAATTTTGAATTATATCATTATTTTGAGGATGATTCTATTGTAAACGCTATTGCTAATACTTATGAGAAATGGTATTTACGACATCAGCGTCTGTTTAAGGATACATTTGATCAACGAAGTCCGTTGCTGATATATGAAAATCATCCTGATTTTCAGCAAACTACTGCAATCCGGGGTACTATCGGTATTGGTACTCACGGTGTTACAGAAGCTTTGCGCAGGAGGATTGCCATGCCGGTTTTGCAGACTAATGCTCAAACCGACCATGTTATCGGTCACGAGTTGGTTCACGTTTTTCAGTTCCGGGCGATGTTTGAAAGAGATACTTTGGGTTTAAACTCTATGAGGAACTTGCCCTTATGGTTGGTAGAGGGGATGGCTGAATATTTTTCAATTGGCAGCGTGGATGCACATACAGCTATGATAATGCGTGATGCAATTTACCAGGATGATTTTCCTTCCCTCAAAGATATGACACGTGATTATAGGTATAATCCATATAGATTTGGCCATAGTTTTGTAGCGTTTTTTGGACGAACCTGGGGCGATTCACTTATAGTGCCACTTTTTCGCCAAACTGCCAGGTTTGGTTATGAAAGAGCAGTTTCGAGGGTGATCGGTTTGGATGAAAAAACTGTGGGGAATCTTTGGAAAAGTTCGCTGGAAACTCATTATGAACAATATTTTAAAGATAGCCTGAGACATAAAACTATTGGAAAGTCTTTTATTACTGATGATAATGGGGGTCGAATAAATATAGCCCCTTCTATTAGTCCTGACGGAAAATATTTTGCCTTTTTTTCCGAAAAGGATCTGTTTTCACTTGATCTGTTCCTTGCCGATGCCGCTACCGGAGAAATAGTCAATAAATTAACCAGTTCTACCAGGAATGCTGACATTGACGGCTTTAACTTTTTCGAATCTGTTGCTACGTGGTCGCCTGACAGTGATAAAATTGCTTATACCATAGTAAAACAAGGCCGTAATAAAATTGTTATAGCTGATGTTGATCGGCCCAGGCGAACCAAGGAGATTGCTGTGCCTGGAGTGCCGGCATTAAATAATCCCTCCTGGTCACCTGACGGGGAAAATATTGTTTTTTCAGGTTTAGTTGGCGGAATACCAAATTTGTATATGTATAATCTGGAGAATGAGGAGGTAACCAAATTAACTGATGATCATTATTCATACATCCATCCAAGCTGGTCTTCCGATGGTAAATATATTGCCTTATCTACCGATAAGCCGCAATCAGCCCAGTATAATGGAAACCTTGATTTCCATTTCAACCTTGCCATTATGGATATGACAAATGATAATTATCATATAAGCGTTTTAGATGTTTTTCCTGATGCAGAAAACTTGAATCCAATATTTTCCAATACTGATGATGCATTATACTTTTTATCCAACAGTGACGGATTCAGGAATCTATATTATTATAGTTTTGATGAAGGCAAAGTATACAGGATGACTGATTACTACACTGGAATAAGCGGTATGACTGAACTTACACCGGCCATTAGTGTTTGCAGGAGTAGTGATGAGGTTATTTACTCTCATTATCAGAATCGCAAATATTTTTTGCATAAAGCTAATCATTCTGATTTTGATATGGTTGAAGTTGATCCTTTAAAGATTGACTTAACGGCAGCGACAATGCCACCGGTAACACGTGTAGGGAAAGATATTATTGACAACATGCTTAGAAGAGAACGCGAAGATGACGTGTTTCCAAAGGATTCTTTCGATATAAAACCTTTTAAACGGCAATTTAGTTTGACTTATATTGGCAATACCGGTGTAGGTGTTGCAACTAACAGATATGGTGCCGGCATGTCCGGGGCTGTGAGCATGATGTTCAGTGATATCACCGGTGAAAATCAATTGTTTGCCGCAGTGGCAGTAAATGGGGAAATTTATGATTTCGGGGCACAGATAGGTTATATAAACCAGGAAAGCAGGTATAACTGGGGAGGGTCGGTTTCACATATTCCTTATCCTTACGGGTTTTTCAGGTGGGTTCCTGATACCCTGACGGCTGATGACGGAACACCTATCCCCGTGGATAATTTGCAATATGTTATCCAGAGGATATTTGAGGATCAAATTAGTGTTTTTGCTTATTATCCCTTTTCCATTTCTCGACGGATTGAGGTTGGTGGATCGTTGGCCTGGTATTATTATCGTGTAGATGCTATTAATAATTATTATTATGGCAACAGAAAGATAAAGGAAGACCGTGAGAGGCTTGACGCACCGGATGGTTTTAACTTGCAACGTATTAATATTGCGTTTGTTGAAGATAACTCTTATTTCGGTATGGCTTCACCATGGGCAGGTCAAAGATATCGTGCCGGAGTGGAAAGAATTTTTGGTGAGGCTGATATGTACTCTGTCACCCTGGATTACCGGCGATATTTTCATTTAAAGCCTTTTACTGTCGCTTTCAGGACTACTCATTATGGAAGATATGGCAGAGAGCCTGACAGGTTGTTTTATCCGCAATTTCTTGGTTATATGGGTTATGTGAGAGGATATGATTATAATTCGCTTTACCAAATGCAAGATTATTTCCCTGATGATTTTGATTACGACCAGCTTTTAGGAACCAGGATCATATTAAGTGGGTTGGAATTGAGGTTTCCTTTCACAGGTCCTGAGAGAATAGCTCTTATTAGCAGCAGGATATTTTTCACAGAGCTTAATTTATTCCTTGATGCCGGGGTTGCCTGGAATAAAGGCCAAAGTATTACTTTTAACCCCGATGAAAGGACATTAGATAACAGATTCCCGGTATTCAGTACCGGGGCTTCTGTAAGACTAAATCTATTTGGTGCTTTAATTCTTGAACCTTTTGTTGCTTTTCCTTTTCAAACAGAAGGCTTAACAAGGGCCGTAACCGGCTTAAACTTTATACCAGGATGGTAGCAAAAAGTGGGAGGTAAGTTATGAGAAGTGAGAGGTGAGCAGTATAAAAGATCAATTGCTCACCTCTCATCTTTTTTTATTATTTATTCTTCGGGGTTTTTAACTTCTTCAATAGCCTTAGCTAAAGATGCTTCTTTTGTATAAAACCTCTGATATTTTGATTTTGGGTCAGGCTCAGTACTTAATGATACTATTATCAATGCCAGTATTGAAGCAATAGCAGCCGGCAGTATGATGTATTGTTCATTTAGTAGCTGATACCCATACAAGCTTGTTAATATAGAATTTGCAATGGTTATAATCAGGGTTACACCCATACCGGTGGCAATAGAGGCGACACCTCCGGCTACAGTAACCCTTTTCCACAGGAAGGCTGCAAGCAATGCGGGTGTTAACCCGGCACCAACCATAGTATATGCTGTGAGGGCCATGGCAAGTATTGTTTGAAACTGGGTTAGTATAAAATAAGCAAGTACTCCAAGCAGAATCACCATTATTCTTTGGAAAAGGACAACTTTCTTATAATCGGCCGACGGGCTTATAAATCGTTGATAAATGTCGCGGGTTATATTTGTAGACGGTGTCAGCAAAAAGCTGTTTCCCGTAGAGGTTATAATAGCTACTGATGCACAAAATAATAACAGGCCTACCCATAAAGGAAGACCTACTTCCGTACTATATCTTGCTGTATGTAAAATTATTCGTTCTCTGTCACCACTGGATAAAAAGGTGTCGGCAAGTTCGGGCAAACTGTTAAAATGGCTGAAAGCAAATATAGCAAGTGATGCAAGTGCCGTCTCAACTATAATTGTCCCTATTACCCATAATAATACCGAATTTTTTGCAGACTTCTCGTTTTTGGCTGAGAAAAACTTCTGGTACATATTTGACTCTCCTAGAAGTAAGAAGAACGGGGGTAAAAATATTCCCATTGCCCAAAAAAAGTTGTTGTCACCGAAAATTGCAAAATGTGAAGAATCCAGGGTTGCCGTTAGATGCTCTGCACCCCCTATATGAAAGAAAACTAAAGGTGCGGCTATTATTACTGCTAAAGTAATTACTGCTCCGTTAATTATATCCACCGATACTATAGACATCATACCTGCAAAGGCAGTGAAAATAACTATAAAGCCTGCTGTAAGTAATACTCCCTGCCATTCGGGGATCCCGGCTACCAAATCAAGTACAAAACCACCGGCACGAAACTGATACCCGACAATTGTGGTGTATGCTATTATAATAACTATAGTACCTAATATGCGGGCGTATTTATTATAACGTAATTCGAGAATGTCCGGAACCGTGAATTCAGCAATTCTACGAACACGTGCAGCAAGGAAAAATACAATGATAATACCTATCCAGGCTCCCGCGGCCATCCATAAAGCTGAAAAGCCTACATTAGCAGCTAAACCTGCACCTGCCAGTAAACTACCTGACCCCATCCATGTGCAAAGTAATGTGCCTACCAACTTGGGTGTGGACACCGAACGACCGGCGACCATAAAATCACTCTGGTTTTTTACTGCAAAACTCTTGAAAATGGAAATACCCATTAACATTGCCAGATAACCTAACACAATCCACAAATAAATCATAGTTTAATTAGTTTTAGATATTTTATATTTAAACATATTAAGCTAATAAGTATAAGATTAAAAATGCGGTGTAAAACTAATAATCTTTTCTAATCTTTCGACAATATTTAACAATTTAGATTGTATTAAATCATCCTATTGCCTAATAATTGAAAGTTGCAGCACTATTAATTTATAAACTTTATTAATAGGCTAGATGTTGACAGAACTGGTTAATTGAAACAGAGGATGTATTCCTATCAGCATTTTTCTAAAATTTAAACCTAACCTGCGCAGTAATCTCACTACGTGTATTTCCGTGTATTTCCTCCAATCCACTACCAATAGTGTTCCTGTTTGTGTAAAAAGTTTGAGCATACCTGGCATAAAGGTCAATATTACGGCCTAGCTTGTATCTTACAAGAAGGTATGCTCTCGATCCTCTATCAGAATAAAAGGGAAATCCGAAAGCGTATAAAACGTTGTTTTCGTATGCATAGATTCTTGAGTCATAACCATCGGTGTCAAACAGGGCGTATCTGAGTGTTATTGCCCACGGGCTGGCCAGTGTACGATACAGAACATCCTGATATATCATGTAGCCTTGTTGATGGTCGGATCCATGTTTGAAATCAATAAATTCAACCCTGTTTCTGAGTGTGAATGATTCTGAAATGTCATAGCTTATATGAAACCTGATGTTTTGTCTTGTAACATCGTCCAGGTATCTGATCATTGCTTCATCAGGTGAGTTGAGAGGTTTGTTGCGGTTTCGGTATCTTAAGTACATTTCCATTTGCCTTGAAGGCCTGTAGTTAACTTGTGCAAGGTAATCATATCCGGATGATGGAGCATATGTTCGCCATTTCATCCAGGGGAACGAAAAATGGTCGGCATAAGCGTATATATTCCATTCTCTTGACAGCCTGGCCGTTATGCCTAAATACAAACCCCTTTCATTTACTACCCTGGTGTTTTCTGTAAAAGCGTTTCCCATCAATGCTTGATAATCTTTGGTGATATGTCTGTGCAACAGGGCGACAGAAAACCTTGGGTCAATACTTGCCATAATACCATTAAGCAGGGCATATCCTCCGTTTTCACTATAAGCAACTTCTCCAAAAAGATTAAAATTACGGAAAATATAGTTGTAGTCCAGGCTTACATTTGTGTTTGCCCTTCCGTCAAAATCAAATTGATTATAGAATGATAAACTTCTCTGCAACTCTGCTCCAAGTTCGTATCTGTAGGCTGTAGCACCTATTGAAAAGCTTGGCCTTCTGTAAGTAACATTACCACCATAGATTGTTTCATCAACAGATCTTTTATTTTCCAATTCGTTTGGCGTCCTTGCGTTTCCAATAGAAGTTAAGCTTGTTATTGCTAAAGCCTCCTGTGTCAATGTATCATATTCAAGTACATTGGCATCTCGCTTCTTATAAGAAACGAAGCCAGTAACATCAAAATCGCCCAATGCAACAGTTGTGCCAATACCCCTTAGGAAATTGTTGCGGTCGGTGGAAGTATATTGTCTCAAACCAAGGGGATTTTTTTTAATGTTAATGGCATCATAGCTTTTTCCAAACGACAGGTTTGACCACATGGCAAGGCCTTGCCCGAACTGGGCCTGAAAATCTCCTACTGCCAATGATTTCAAACGGCCAAAATCGCGTAGTAATAAATGACCTGAGTAGAATTCAAAACCATAGGGCTGGCTACCCTGAAAAAATTCTTCTCCTGGATTCTTTTGGGCTGTAAATCCAAGGCTTACATTATTATAGTATGTAAAACGATATCTTGTGTATAATCTGTATGGACTTCCCAGGTATCGGGCGTTAGGATTTTCTTCGAGCTCCTCAGGGTCAATGTCCATATACCCCTTTTGTTCCTCTAATGTTTGCTGAAAACGAACAAATAATTGACTACGACCTTCACTCATCATGTCATCAAAAGAAAAATGCCTGCGTGGCCTTTCTTCTTCAACAGTTACAAAGGGCCTTATCAGCTCTATTGTTTCAAGGTCCCAGCCTTCAATAGCTTGCAACTCAAATATTGATATAAGGCGGCCGTAAACAGCTAAGTGGTTAAGAAAATTACGTATTTGCAAATCATTAAGGAAGAAAAAACGTTGCAGGTCTTCTTCACGGGCAAAGTTAAGGTTAAGTGGTCTTTGTGCATAAAATTCAAGCTCCTCAATTAATTCTACAAAATCAACCTCCTGATCATCTTCCATCTCTTCGGCTAAAGTCTCTATACGCTGGTAAAACTCTTCTTCGCTGAATTCTTCTACGGGTGGTATTGGTATTGTGTCATTATCCTGTGAATATAAGCAAACAGTTAATCCATTGAATAAAATGAATAAAAAGGTTAAGATTGCTGAATTATTTAAAACTGAATTTTGCATTATAACTAGCCTGTTTTTTGTCCTAACGAATTACATATATTAAACTGAACTGTGGTGAGTAACCAAGGGCTTTATGATAAGATGAGGCCAGGTCGATCTTGAAGTTACCAAGATAAAGGCCAACCCCGAAAGCATTTTGATTATTGTCAGTTCCTATGCCACCACGTACATAAATAGGATTAGTTATTTGGTACTCAATGCCAAGCTTGAAGTTATATGGCTTATAAATATCTTTTTCTGTTTCAAGGATTACCATTACACGTTCAGAAAACAAATACGACATGCCAAAACGGAAAATAGTAGGTATCCTTTCATCGTCATAATCACCAATTTTTGCTTTTACAGGATTGAAAATATGAGCCCCTATATAAAGATCATCTATGAGCTGATAAATTGCTCCAAGCTCAAATGTAAAGCTGTGTTTGGTCCCATAATCTTCAGCGATCCTGGTAGAAAGGTAATTAAGCTGGAGTCCTGTTGAAAGGTTTTCTCCAAAATTCCTTGCATATGCTAGACCAACTTTTGATTCATTATACTGCGAAAACCCGAAGTAGGTAAAACTAAGCCCAAAAACACCGGCATGTGTGGGCATTACAAAAGCTCCGGCTCCAAGGCCAAGCTCTTTAACACCAAACCGGTTTTCATAATAAAAGCCTGCCGCTATATTTTCTTCAAATGCCAGGCCGGCCTGGTTATGACTAACTGCCCAAAAATCGTGCAACGTTACTGCTGCATTAACCATGCCGGCAGATCTGCCACCAAAAGGATAATTATCATTAGCCGAATAGCTTGTATTGATAAATATAATAAAAAGCAAGATTAGTATAAAGTTCCGTTTCATTTATATAAAAGGTTTTTTATATTTCATAATCATTAATATCACTAGGTTTTAGAGTGCCGAAAGATACGATTTTTTTTATTGGTTTTTAAAGCAAAAATACTATTGAATTAAAAATAAAAAAAAGTTTTAACATCGCTTTGCAATTCAGAAAAGTATATAAATTCCAATAATCAAAAAATAACATGAAGGATATTTCTTGATTAAGTGACGAATTATTTGCAAGAGTAGATGAGTTTTTTTTTGATATATATATTGATTTATTAATATAATTGTTTCATAATATTTATTAATTTGCTAGTTTTGTCAACCGTTTTGATAATTAATTAAATTAATAACCAAAATTTTTAAAAAATGAAAAAAGTTATTTTAGCAACGTTAGTAGTATTTGGATTGTCTATTAATGCATTTTCTCAAGAATCGATTACAGATGACTTCATCCCATCAGCAGGTGATGCAAGTATAGAAGTGAATTTTTTAAGCCCGTTTGTTGTTGGCCAGCCTTTTACAATGGATAATTTAAAAGGAAGGTATTTTCTAAGTAACACTATGGCTGTGAGATTAGGACTTGAATTTGACCTAACAAGTGAAACAGATGAAGGTGAAGATTGGGAAAGCACTGATAGAGTTACAGATTTTGGTTTATATCCGGGGGTTGAAATCCACTTTCCGGTTAGCAACAGGGTAAGCCCATATGTCGGTGGTGAAATTGGCTTTTTCTCCAGATCTACTTACTATGGTGAAAATGATGTTGAAGTTAAAAATGAGGCTGGATTCTCATCATTTCATATTAACCTGGTAAGTGGTGTTGACCTTTATATATACAAAGGCCTTTATCTTGGAGCAGAGCTTGGGTATGGATTTGAAAGACGCAGTACTAAAGATGCGGAGTATACCATAGATAATACTACAACCGAAGTTGAGAACAATGATGTTTTATATCGCGTGGGAGATAATATAAATGCATCATTCCGCCTAGGATGGTCTTTTTAATATTTAGATTATAATAATTACATTGATTACGAGGCTGCTATGAAATATTAGCAGCCTCTTTATTCTGATTAAATTTAATTTTTTACTTTTATTTTTTTAGTGTTATCGTTTGAAGTTTAGCTTAGTACTTTGTATAAATTATAATAATATAAAATGGAAAAATCTAATTTCAGAAGGATATTAATGGGTTTAATACTCGTTATTATCGGTGGTTTCTTGTTATTCAGTCATTTGGATATAATAGACATAGAACTTCCCAGGTATATTTATTCGTGGAAAATGGTATTGGTTGTTCTGGGTTTTGTTCTTTTACTATCCGAGAAAAATAAAATAACAGGAGTAATTCTGTTATTAATAGGAGGTGTTTTTCTTGCAACTGATGTTTTTGATACTTCTCTTCGTGAAGTATTAAAATTTGTTCTTCCTTTGTTTTTGATCGTTTTAGGTTTGATAATAATTTTCAAACGTGGATTTTCAGGAAGGAGGTTTGCGAAAAGTAGGGATAAGCTTGATGCAATTGACTTTATTAATGAAACGAATATTTTTGGCGGGACAGAAAAAGCTATAAAATCAGACTCTTTTAAAGGAGGTCAGGTAACTACAATTTTTGGAGGTGCTGATATTGACCTTACTAAAAGTAATTTATCTGATGACACCAATGTTATAGAAGTGCAAACGATATTCGGTGAAACTTCTTTCGTCGTACCAGATGATTGGACTGTCAAGTTGGAAGCAACAGCAATTTTTGGATCCACTTCTGACAACAGGGTAAAGAAAATTGAAAACATGACTACCAACCCAGATAAACTTTTAATCATAAGAGGGACCACAATTTTTGGCAGTATTGAAATTAAGTAAAATCACAGATCGTTATTTATTATAAAAATTTTATTTGATTAATTCTAAATGCAATTTAACGGACTGTTAAACGTTTGTAAACAAGTTGTTTTATTAACAAATATTTTGAATTAAAGTATTATCTTTGCACCTTAATTTATTATAAGAAAACCAACATAAACTATCTTTTATGCCAGGAAGGATTTTGAGCGTTTACTTAATATCATTTTTATTGATAATTGTAGCCTCCTCATGTAAATACCAGAAAATTCTCAGAAGTGATGATCCTGAATTGAAATACAATAAGGCTATTGAGTATTTTGAAGAAGAAGAATATTCCAGGGCAATACGTTTATTTGAAGATGTTATACACATATACAGAGGCACGCAAAAAGCAGAAGAGCTTAACTACTATTATGCTATGGCTCATTATAGGAATGGTGACTATATTCTGGCAAGTCATTACTTTAAATCTTTTGTTACGGTTTATCCCAGGAGTGAACATGCAGAAAAGTTTTCCTTTTTAAGTGCTTATTGCAAATATTTGGATTCTCCTCCTTATAGCCTTGATCAGACTAATACAAGGGAAGCTATACAGGAGTTTCAGAGTTTTGTAAACAAATATCCCCAAAGTGACAGAGTTGAAAAAGCTAACGAACTTATAGACGAGTTGCGGCTTAAGCTTGAGAAAAAAAATTTTGAAATAGCAAAACTGTATTATCATATTAATGATTTTAGGGCAGCTATCCGTACCTTTAATAATCTTATAATGGATTTTCCCGGAACACAGTATGAAGAAGAAGCGCTTTTTTTTATTGTAAAATCTTACTATGAATATGCTAGTATGAGTATTCCTGAAAGGCAACCTGAGCGTTATGAGGAAACCGTTGAAGCTTATAACAGGCTTGTTAGAAACTTCCCCGAATCAGAGTTTATCAAAGAAGCTGAAACAATTTTGGAAAACGCAAATAATAATCTGGAAAAACAAATAGGTCAAGAAGAAGTTCTTACAACAGAAGCAAAATAAAACATTAAATAATATGAATTACAAGAAGTCCAAAACAGATATCACTACGGTAACAAGAGATGTCAGTAAAATTGAAGAAAAAACAGGTAATATTTATCAATCTGTTGTTATTATTGCAAAAAGGGCAAACCAGGTTGGGATTGAAATGAAAGAGGAGCTTAATAATAAGCTCAGTGAATTTGTGAGTTCTGCCGATAACCTGGAAGAAGTTTTTGAAAATCGTGAGCAAATTGAAATTGCAAAGTACTATGAACAATTGCCTAAACCAACATTAATAGCTATAAACGAGTTTTTTAATGACCAGGTATATTACAGAATACCTGAAAAACAAAGCAATTAACAGTAGCTTTAAAACGAAAATTTTAAAAAAAATTAAAAAATGTATAAAAACCTGGGCTGTATGGTTTTTATACATTTTTTATATCTTAGCTAAAGGAAAATAAGTGCTGGTATTTTGCCGGATATTTTTTTGAACAAAACATTGCATATTAGTTTATTTTGGAAGCAAAAAATATAATATTAGGTATAAGTGGTGGTATTGCTGCTTATAAATCAGCTTCACTGATCAGGTTATTTCGTAAAGCCGGTTATGAGGTAAAGGTTGTTGCGACAAGCAATGCCCTTGAGTTTATTACAAAGGTTACTCTGGAGACTCTCTCGCAGCAGAAAGTGTATTGTGAGGTTTTTAATGAACAAAACGATTATACCACTGAACACGTGTCTTTGACCGATTGGGGGGATATTTTTGTTGTAGCTCCTGCAACAGCAAATATTATTGGAAAATATGCCTGTGGGATTGCTGATGACGCCCTTTCAACCGCTCTTATGGCTTTTGATAAACAGATAATATTTGCCCCGGCTATGAATTCTAAAATGTATAAAAACTTTGCTTGTCAAAAGAATTTAAATACATTGAAAGATCAAGGGGTAATGATTATTGAGCCTTCCGAAGGCTTTTTAGCATGTGGCTATGAAGGGAAAGGCCGTATGGAGGAACCGGAAAATATACTATGGTTTGTAGAAGACTGCCTGACTGAATCTACATCCTTGAAAGGTAAAAAGATTTTGGTTACAGCAGGTCCCACTCAAGAGGCAATAGACCCGGTAAGATATATTGGGAATCATTCCTCAGGCATAATGGGTTTTGAAATTGCTCTTGAATTTGCAAGAAGAAATGCCGATGTTACTCTTGTTGCCGGACCCACAAACTTGCCATTGAATCATCCTAAAATTAAACGCATAGATGTTGTCTCAGCTGAGCAAATGTATCAAAGCTGCATGAAGGTATTTCCTAAAGCAAATGTTGCTGTAATGGCTGCCGCTGTAGCTGATTTTACGCCGGAGAAAACGGTAGGTGGAAAAATCAAGAAAGATGATAAGAACATGGCATTAAAGCTCAAACCTACCAAAGATATACTTAAAGAAATGGGCAAAGTGAAAAAGGATAACCAGGTACTTGCCGGGTTTGCTCTGGAAACGGATAATGAACTGGAAAATGCTAAGAAAAAGCTTGCTGAGAAGAATCTTAATATGATTATCCTTAATTCACTAAAAGATGAAGGTGCCGGTTTTAAATCACAAACAAATAAAATTACAATCATAGACAATAATAAACAAGTTAAGCGTTATGATTTAAAAAGCAAGAAGGCAGTGGCAATTGATGTGGTAAATTATATCAGCGATTTGATTCAATAAAATAGCAATAAATGATGTCTCGGTATTTATTTTTTATAGCTTTCATTCCATTACTGTTAATTTCAGGTATTGTAAGCAGCCAGGAACTTAATTGCCGTGTACAAATATCTACTCCCGGCATGCATGAACAAGACAGGCAGATCATGCAAACTTTAAGAACTGAGATCACCGAATTTATGAATCAACGCAACTGGACCAATTACCAGTTTCAACCTAATGAAAGAATTGAAGCCAGCATATTAATCACTATAGATGATAAAGAAGGCCAGGATTTTTATAAAGGTACTATACAAGTTCAATCACGCAGACCTGTTTTTAATAGCTCTTATAGCAGTCCTGTACTAAACATTAATGACCGGAGTTTTCAGTTCCGTTACAGGGAAAATGAACCTCTTGAGTACTCTGATAACACATTCTCATCCAACCTTACTTCAGTACTTGCTTTTTACGCATACATAATAATTGGTTTTGATTTTGACACATTCACCCCGATGGGTGGTACACCTTACTTTGAAAAAGCGCAAAATGTTGTTAATGCAGCGCAGAATGCTTCAGAAAGCGGTTGGAAATCCCATGAAGGTCAAAGAAACAGATACTGGCTTGTTGAAAATATTTTTAATACACAGTACAGGCCGATACGAGAAGCATTGTACCAGTACCACAGACTAGGTTTTGATAAGATGGTTGAAAATGTTGATCTTGCCAGGGGAAATGTTACAGAAGCATTAGAGTTATTACAAAAAGCACACCGGCAAAGACCCGGAAGCTATCTTATGCAGATCATAATGACTACAAAAAACGATGAATTGGTTAATGTGTATTCGGAAGCTCCTACAAGAGAACAAAACTCTGCCATTGATATCCTAACCGAAATAGACCCTTCCAACGCAAGTAAATACAGGGAAATATCAAGACAATAATCGATTGCACTGTTTCTCCAACATTAAACCTTAAATTCTACTCAATTTGATATTAACTTCGCCTGTTTATTCAGTGTGGATTTTAAAAAGTAATTATTTTGGTGTATTAACAATATTGAGCTATATCATACCAAATAAAAGTTTATTTAAGGCCTACATAAAACCATATTATAGTTGAAACAAATAGGTTTTATGATCTCAGATGAAATGTTTTTAAAATTTAAATTAATTTTGGGGCAAAATTTTCAAGATGACCAAAAAAACACGGATAATATTGAAGTCAGGAAAAGACGAAGCCCTAAAAAGGTTTCATCCCTGGGTTTTTAGTGGAGCAATTAAAAAGATTGATGGAGTGCCAATAGATGGTGAGCTGGTAGAAGTATTTTCAAATAAAGAACAATACCTGGGAAGCGGCCATTACCAGGATGCTTCTATTGCTGTTAGGATGCTTGCTTTTGCGCCTGAATGCCCTGAAACTTTATCTGATGAATTCTGGAAAGAAAAAATAGGCGAAGCTTTTAAGTTGCGTAAAAAACTGGGACTGGCGGATAATCCTGAAACAAACGTGTACCGATTGGTCTATGGTGAAGGAGACAACCTGCCGGGTTTGATAATTGATAATTATAATGGACACATCGTTTTACAAGCTCACAGCATTGGAATGTATCGTCAGCGCAACGCCATTGTTAAAGCTTTGCTTGACGTTTTTGACGAAAAGATCTCATCAGTTTATGATAAAAGCAGCGAAACCCTACCTGCTAAATTCAAACCAGATAATATAAAACACGGTTTTTTGCATGGGGAAACTTCTGCTCCTGTTGAAGTTGTAGAGAATAAAAATAAGTTTTATGTAGATTTTATTACCGGACAGAAAACAGGGTTTTATATTGATCAGCGTGAAAACAGAGAGCTGTTAACCAAATATGCTGAAGGGCAAAGTGTTCTCAATACTTTTTCGTATTCCGGCGGTTTCTCTGTTTATGCCTTAAATGCAGGAGCAAAGAATGTGTGCTCGCTTGACAGTTCATCAAAAGCAATAGAGTTGTGTAAAAAGAATATTGATTTTAACTTCAGTTCATCCGATAATCATAAGACAATATTATCGGATACACAGGAGTACCTTTCTTCAACTGATGAAAAATTTGATGTAATTATACTTGATCCTCCGGCATTTGCCAAGCATCTTAATGTTAAACATAATGCTGTGCAGGGCTATAAAAGGTTAAATGCCCAGGCTATCAGAAAGATTAAACCCGGAGGGGTTCTTTTTACCTTTAGCTGCTCACAGGTTGTTAACTCTTCATTATTTAAATCAACAATAGTTGCTGCTGCAATACAATCGGGCCGTCAGGCAAGGATCTTACATCAAATGTCTCATCCGCCCGACCATCCTGTTAATATATATCATCCTGAGGGTGAATATTTGAAAGGGATAGTTTTACAAATAAGGTAATAATGTTATTAAATTGGCAAAAGTAGATACTTCATACCGTACGATAATCAAGATCGCATATCCAATAATTGCCGGCCTGGTAGCTCAGAATATCATGCTGGTTATAGACACTGCTTTTCTGGGCAGGTTAGGAGAAGTTACCCTGGGAGCTTCTGCGATAGGTGGTATTTTTTTCCTCAGCCTTTTTATGCTTGGTAACGGATTCGCTATTGGGATACAAATACTTATTGGAAGACGTAATGGCCAGCAAAAGTTCAGGCAAATTGGCCGGATACTTGACCATGCATTTTATTTTATGGTTGCATTGGCTATAATACTTTACCTGTTTGTAACATATTTGGCCCCGTGGTTATTACAGTTTCTTATCAGTTCCGAAGCTGTGCTAAAGGAAAGTTTGATTTATTTGCAATACCGTAAATATGGATTTTTGCTGGCATTTTTCATTATAACTTTCCATGCACTATATGTTGGAGTGGCGCAAACAAGGATTTTGATAATCAGTACAGTGATTTTGTCAGCTGTAAATATCTTTTTCGATTATTCTTTGATATTCGGTAATTTCGGATTTCCGCGAATGGGTATTGCCGGTGCTGCACTGGCTACAAATTTGGCTGAGGTGGTTACATTTTTGTTTTTGCTTGTTTGGACAATAAACTTAAGAGACTTTAAAAGATTCAAGTTGTTTTCGTTATGGAGGCCTCATTTGAAGTTATATAGAAGGGTTTTTAACCTTGCAATACCGGTAATGTTTCAGTTTTTTCTTTCATTTTCTGCGTGGTTTGTGTTTTTTATTATCTTAGAACAGATTGGTGAGACAGCTTTAGCAGCTTCCAACATCACTAGAAGCATTTACATGGTTTTGATGATCCCGGCCTGGGGTTTGAGCTCAGCAACCAATAGCCTCGTAAGTAATCTGATAGGACAGGGGGGGAAAGATAAGGTTATGACCCTGATAGGAAAAATCGTTTTGTTAAGCATTGCTATTATAGTTGTATTAATGCAGGTAAATTTATTTTTGCCTGCAGAAATAGCATCGTTATATACACACGAAGCTCATGTGATAGAGGCTGCAATTCCTTTGTTAAGGGTAATTTGTTTTGCTTTAATAGCATTTTCTGCTTCAATGGTTTTATTCAATGGTTTGTCAGGTACAGGTATGACTAAATTGGCTTTGAAGATTGAAATAATATCTATTGTTATTTACCTTGTATCTGCCTATATTCTTGCAGTATGGTTGGATGCGGATGCTACCGTTGTATGGTTTGCCGAATTTATTTACTTTTCAACACTTGGTTTACTGGCTTTGTATTATTTGAAAAGGGGAGTTTGGAAAAGCTTTGAGATATGATCTTTAAACTCTACTGAAACTCAACATCAACATCGGCCAGCACTTTTCGTATATGTCGATGGTCTTGTGTGTCGTATGGAAGTGTTAGATGTTTTAAGCTTTTCAATCTTTTAAGCTGTTTTGGGAAATCTTCAAGTGGATTATCGCCAAGGTATAATCCTTGCAAATTGGTATTGTAAAATAACTCAGGCTCAAATTCGTGAAGCATATTTTGAGTCAGGCCAAGGTAGGCAAGGTTGTTCAATTCTTTAATTTCTTCAGGCAGCTTACGAATATTGTTGCTCCCAAAGTATACTTCTGATAAACTTTTCATTTTTGAGATCTCCCCGGGCAGGTTTTCAATGCTGTTAAACCTTAAATTAAGACTCCTTAATGATTCTAAATTGCATAGCTGATGAGGAAACTCAGTAAAATTGTTTTCTGAGATGTCAAGAGTTTCGAGATTTTTTAAATCGCCAAATTTTTCAGGCAATCTGCTAAGGTTATTATTTCTTAATGATAGATGTTTTAGATTAGCTAATTTTCCGACGGACTCATGAATATGCTTGATATCGTTGTTGTGCAGTATTAGTTCTGTGAGATTTTGCAGGCTTCCAATATCATGATAATTTATGTCAAATATTTGATTCCAGCTTATATCAAGCTCTTTAAGGTTTTTAAGGGAAAAGATGCATGAAGGAATTTCTGCCAAAGAATTTTCTGATAAAAAAACACTATGGATGTTTTTAAGCTTTTTCAGCTCGTATGGTAATGTAATAAGCTTATTCCAATTAAGGTTAAGTTCCTGAAGGTTGATTAAACCATCGATTGAGTTGGGAAGGGTTTTAATATTATTGTATTGGAGATCAAGTTTCTTTAAATATTTAAGATGTTTTATATTGGCCGGTAATTCTGATAAATTATTCCAGCCGATAGCAAGCTTTCGAAGATTCATAAGGTTTCCTATCTCCGGAGGAAGTATTGAGATATTATTTTCTCTGAGCTCTAATTCTTCAACGTATATAAGAGACGTAAGGACTTTTGGAAATTCAAAAAACCTGTTTTCACCTGCCTTTAAAATTTTCAGTTTTTTTAGCTTTTTCAAGCTTTGTGGAAGTGAAATCAGTCGGTTTCTTCTAATATCCAATTCTTGAAGGTTCTCAAATAAATAAATCTCTTCAGGTAGTTCTTGCAACCTGGCTTCTTTCAAGTCAAGTTTAATAACCTGACGGGGATTTTTAAATGCATTTTCAAGAACTGGGTTCATGGCTAATCGTCTTATAGTTGGTTAATCCGGGGCATAATGTTATAATCGAAAATTTTATTACTTTCTCTGACAAAAGTAAAAATAAAATTACTGGTTAAGTAGAAAAAAAACACTTATCAATATTTGTTTCTTTATTTTAAGTCATTACTCATTCAAAACCAGTATAAAATTAAGAGATTGAGGGTAATAATATAAATTATAGGAGAGGGATAATTTATATAAACTATCAGCAATTATTTCCAGTTAATTGTAATTTCTGTTGAATTATCACCATTAACCAAGGAGCGGGGTTTTTTGATCGTAATGTTTTTGCAGCCTGATGATTGAAGTGCTTGTTCCAGTAATCCGGTAAACCAGTTTTCTATTATTGAGTCAGGATTATCCAGGTGGGTGATTCGGATTGTAGAATTTTGTCTTTCATAATTAACAATTTCTAATTCTGATGCTTCGAAACAACTGATAAAAGTTCTGCAGCCTTTGCTAATTGTATATTTCGGTGAAAACAATTTTGAGATAATTCCTGATGTTCCGGAATAAGTATTTTGGGCAAAATACATACCACACTCCCTTGCTCCCATAGTTTCGTTCTTATAAATTATATGAGACAAAATTCTGATCGGCATTATTATAGCTTCATCTGAAACATACCAGGATGAACCATTTATGTGATAGGTGTATATTTCTTTGGAGCTTGCGGGCAGGGAATTAAGCCACTCATCGAAAAATATGGAATGTTTGGTTGCAATAAAGTTTAAAATGGATTTAACAATCTCTCCTTTTACATTCATAGTAGCTTCTATAAACTTAATTCCAATATTTGTTATGCAAGTATACGAAAAAAACAGGTTGAAATAAAAAATAAGCTAAAATAAACAGCATTACATCTAAAAAAAAGTAATATATGAATAAAAAGTTAAGCTGTCATAGTAAAGTATTTTGCTGATTAAAGCCTTTTATAAATTATAATAACAGAAGATAATTAATAGTGTTTTCCTTTTATTAGGCTTAAGTGATTGGTCTTGTTGCATTGAAAAAAGATATAGCTAACTTTAAATTTTATGTATGATTTTAATGAATTAAAAATTAACTTAGCAAATAAGAAAAAAAGGAAATTATGTTTCTGCGAGATTTGAGCATGTTGAATTTCAAAAATTACAGTGAAGCCAGCCTGTCGTTTTGCCCCGGAATTAATTGTTTTACAGGCTATAACGGAAGCGGTAAAACGAATCTTTTGGATGCCATATATTATCTTTCATTTTGTAAAAGTTTTACTAACTCAATTGATAGTCAGAACATACTGCACGATAAGGATTTTTTTGTAATCCAGGGTAACTATAAGCGCAATGGAATGGATGAGGAAATTTATTGTGCTATGAAAAAGAACCAACGAAAGGTTTTTAAAAGAAACAAAAAGGAGTACAGCCGTTTGGCTGATCATGTTGGGCTTTACCCACTCGTTCTTGTAAGCCCTTCAGACAGTTCATTAATACTTGGCGGTAGTGACGAAAGGCGTAAGTTTACAGATGGAGTAATATCACAATATGACAAAGAATATCTTTCAAATCTAATTGCCTACAATAAAGCACTTCAACAGCGCAATGCATTGCTGAAAAGTTTTGCTGAGAAAAACTATTTTGATAATGCCTCTCTTGAAATATGGGATGAGCAATTAATTAAATATGGTGAGATTATCTACCTTGCGAGAGAACGTCTTTTTAACGATTTTCTGCCTATCTTCCAGGAGAATTACAATTTTTTAACCAATGGAAATGAGAAAGTATACATCCAGTATGATAGCAAGCTTAATGATTCGGGTATGGCTGATTTGCTGTCTGCAGCATTGCAAAAAGACAGGATATTGCAATATTCAACAGCGGGTATACATAAAGATGATCTTTTGTTTTTTATAGATGATATGCCGGTTAAGAAATTTGCCAGCCAGGGGCAGCAAAAATCATTTCTCATAGCCTTGAAGCTGGCCCAATATGAATTTACCCGTAAAGAAAAAGGGTATGAGCCTATACTGGCTTTTGATGATATTTTTGATAAACTTGACAAATTGCGTGTAAATCAACTTATGAAGCTTGTTAGTGGCGATAAATTCGGCCAGATATTTGTTACAGATACCAGTAAGGAAAGATTAAAGGAGATTTTTTCAAATATAAAGGCAGATTCAGTTTTATATGAAATTGAAAACGGAAAAGTTTCAAATATTAGTTGATGGGTTGATAGGTTGATGGAGTATGTTTAGTCGCTGACACTCTGCTGGCAATTGATACTGTTGTTTGCGATAAAAAGCTAAATATCAATACGTTAAACACTTTTTATAGTAATGAAACGTTCGAACGAACAAACTCTTGGTGAAATAATAAAGGATGTATTAAAGTCATACGGGCTTGAGCAGAAAGTGACACAAGTAAGGGTTGCTGCAGCCTGGGATAAGGTTATGGGTGATTTTATTGCAAGCAAAACAGACAAAATTAAACTGGAAAAAGATACGCTGATAGTAAAATTAAATTCACCTGCACTTCGTAATGAGCTTAGTTATGCCAAGGAGAAAATCATCAAAAACCTGAATGAAGAATGTGGTACCACCGCGATACAAAAAATAGTTATTTTGTAATATCCAAAACAGGTTGCCCTTTGTGAATTTCTGTCACCTTACACTCAATATGTTCTATATCGGTTTGTATTCCATCCATGCTTTCTCCCAGGTCTATTGCCAACTCCTCGCCATAAATGTCTTCCAATACAAGCACATATTGATGTTTGTCGTTGGAAAAAATATTGTGGTCCATTCTTTTGACCGGGAATGAATATTTTTCTCCAATTTTATAATATGGGTGCAGAGGTTCGAGATAATAATATCCTTCGGAACTAAGTCTGTCTACCCGGCAGATGACTTTTTGCCCTTTCTTTAAGCGATAGTTCAGGTAATGTTTTTTTTGAAGCAAATGTTTGTTTTTATTTTTATCTTCAAGGATAAAATATCTTCTTCGGTTTTGGGGATTGGTTTTTTCATCAACTATCAAAAATTCGTAGTATTTCCCGGGCTTTAACATATGCGCAGCCATATTTTCATCAGCTTTTCGCAGAAATAGCATTCCTTTCTTTATTTTCTCAACATAGCATTTTACTTCGGAGGAATTTACAATATGATTGCCGGGCGCTGTTTTAACCTCCCATTTATTATCAAAAAGATCACTAACTATTATTATATATTCCTTCTCGTCAAAGAAGTTAATACTTTCCTTGCTTTCTATATATTTAAAGGAGTAAACGTTCTCTTCTTTGTAATGGGGGTGCATAGGCTCTATAAACATTTGTCCTTTGCAATTGATTTTATCTACCCTGCATAGAACTTTCTCCCCGGGTTTAAACCCATAGTCAATGTAAAAATCCTTAGGTAACAGTATTTTGTAACCAGGCGGATCTTCCAGGACATAGTATTTTTTTTTGTTACCAAGATCCAGTGTTTTAATTATTTTAAACCAATAATATTCACCAACATTAAGTTTTGAATTATTAACTTCCACAGTGTTTACAAACATCTTATTATCAAATTCTAAATGATTTTAGCAGAATCAATTATGTGTCCACCCTTTTTATTAATATTATTGATCATATCGTAGAAGCTGTTTTTGTCTATTGGTCGTGTAGCGTCTTTGATCAAAAATGTGTTAAAGTTCAGGTCAATAGCATCGAGTGTTGTGAATGCGACACAAACATCGCCGGCTAATCCGCAAATATATACATCAGACACTCCTTTTTCTTTAAGGTAGCCTGCAAGCCCTGTTGATTTCTTTTTGCCGTTATCAAAGAAGCCGCTATAGCTGTCAATGCCGGGGTCGGTTCCTTTGCGAAACAGCCCTTCTATTGCATGGGTATTTAATTCGCTTGATATTTCGGCGCCTTTGGTGCCTTGTACACAATGATCAGGCCAAAGAATTTGTTCAACACCGCCCAGGGTTGTTTTATCAAATACTTTTTTATCCTTGTATTTTGAAGCAAAACTGCCGTGATCTGCAGGATGCCAATCTTGTGTAGCAACTACCAATTCAAACCTTTCCTGAAGTTTGTTGATAAGGGGTATAATAACATCACCCATGGGTACTTCCAGTGAACCACCGGGTAGAAAATCATTCTGTACATCTACAATTATTAATGCTTTCATTTTTATAAAATATGGTTTATAAACGGTTTTACAATGATTTGAGTGTCCAGGTAATTGAAATATAGTGATTTTAACTCTAGGAACCTGCATGCTTAACTCATTAAATTTTGCGAACGTTTAAGCAATGAGGGTTTCATAATCTTATAAGTTTATTGTTTGTTTATGACTATTGTAATAAAAAATATGTTTTATTATAACACGTACAATTCAAAGAAAAAAAATATTATGTAAAAATACTAATAACTGGACACTCTTTTATTTACTATTATCATTAGCCGTATATTTTGAAATTATATTATCTCTTAAATCCATTAATTCATGGGAGATCCCAACTTTATAAATATGCGGAAAATCAAATCTTTTGTGCTCTTCGGGTAAAAGGTTCAGACGGTTTGTTAGATACTCATTGATGTTTTTGATATCCTGCGTTTCATTAATTATTTTGCCTTTTTTCATCACTGGCTTTGTCAGCAATTCTGCTTTAAGCCTTTCAAGGTTTACAGATTTATTTTTTTCAAAAGGGTGATACATTTTGTTTGGCGTTTTTTCACCCACCATGGCAATAGCATCTCCATAAAACTGGCCATAGCCGTTATAATATCTTACTATCTGCTTTTTACCTGGCAATGTTATTTTTTGAATGTTCTCTGAAATTTTAAGTTTAGGGGTTTCACCTGCTTCGGCGAGTTTATAAACTCCATCTACAGCCCCGTCAGGACTTCCTGTAATCAGGCTTGTTCCTACTCCGAAAATATCAACGGGTGCATTTTGTTCGAGTAAGCTTTTGATAACGTATTCGTCAAGTTGATTGGAAACAGCTATTTTAACATAATCAAGGCCTTCATCATTCAACATCTTCCTGGCTCTTTTGGATAAATAAGCCAAATCACCACTATCCAGTCGGATCCCTTTTAACTTATATCCTTTTTTTTCAAGCTCTTTAGCAACAGTAATAGCATTTGGAATACCTTTTCTTAGAGTGTTGTAGGTATCTACCAGTAATATGCATGATTCCGGAAATACTTTTGCATATGCTCTGAAAGCTTCCAGTTCTGTTTTAAAGCACTCAATGTATGAGTGTGCCATTGTGCCTGCAGAAGGTATATTGTATTTCCTGGCAGCAAAGACGTTGGAGGTACTATTAAAGCCACCAACTAACGCCGCCTTTGAGGCCATGATGCCTCCATATGATTGCGCACGCCTAAGGCCGAAATCGCTTAATATTTTGTTTTTGGCAATATGTCTTATACGGGATGCCTTGGTAGCGATCAAAGACTGAAAGTTTAATACATTTAACAATAAAGTTTCAATTAACTGGGTTTCAATAAGACTGCCTTCAACCCGCAGGATTGGCTCAAAAGGAAAGACCACATCGCCCTCTTGAACAGAGTGTATATCACCATTGAATTGAAATGAAGAGAGATAATCCAGAAAGTCGCTTTCAAAACCTGATTTGTGTAAAAAATCGATGTCATTTTTTTCAAACCTTAACTCTGCTATCAACTCAAGTAACTCCTGCAGTCCGGCAAATACAAGGTATCCACCACTGAATGGAGTTTTTCTGAAAAAATAGTCAAAACAGGCAGTTGTATCAGCTTTTTGATTCATGAAATATGCCTTAGCCATTGTGAGCTGATACAAGTCCGTATAAAGTGGGGATATTTTTTGTTTATCAAACATTTGTTATTGTTTTGCTACTCTTTTTAGGGTTTCTTTGTGTACTTCAAGATCTTGGTTGCTGAACAAGACCATCCTAATTGTTTTTAAACTTTTGAGTATTTTCATTTTTTCTACAATCTCTTTCAATGCAACTTCTGCAGCATCTTCAACAGGGTATCCAAAAGCTCCCGTAGAAATAGCAGGGAATGCAATGCTTTCAATATTTTTTTCTTCACAAATATCAATTGCATTTTTGTAACAGTTGGCCAGCAACTTATCGTGAGGAATGTCACGTTCATAAACAGGCCCGAGGCAATGAATAACATATTTGTTTGGAAGGTTGTATGCTCCTGTTATTACAGCCTCGCCGGGATCAATAGGGCCAAGCTTCGTGCTTTCATTTTCGAGTTCCGGTCCGGCAGCTCGGTGGATAGCGCCGGCTACACCTCCACCTATTCGTAAATATGCATTTGCCGCATTTACAATAGCTTCAATGTCGTTTTGTTTTGTAATATCGCCCTGTACGATTTGAAGTGTTGTTTTTTCAATTTTCAATTGTTCCATGGCAGAATATTTTTTTGCAGTTATTTGCTAGATAATTAATAAAAATTATTAAACATTTAATTACCTTAATTATTTATAAAATTAGAAAATCTTTTTTAAATGCCAAACTCAAAAAAATAATATCAGCTCAAACTTTAAATTCTAAGGTGTTAGCAACGACATCTGTTTTAAAAATTATCAAAATAATCTATAAATGTAAAGCGTGGGTCTAATAATTTGATCCTGGTGTTTATTAGCTTCTATATTGCTTTTTAGGGTATATGTATGATTGCAATGATTCGGTTGTTAATTGCTTTTTATAGTATTTTATCATTGCTGTCCACTTTAATTGACCTGAAGAGCAGTTTGTTACAAAAATGTTCTTTGATGTATTGGCAATTAGTATTTTTAAATAGCTCATAATTAGATGATTTGCCTGTCAATGACATT
>SLSZ01000254.1 GCA_007130125.1 Bacteroidales bacterium | reverse complement strand
TATTTATAAAAAGTAAAAAAACTTTATACTTATAAAAACATTTGATAAGTTTTTCAGCCTGGAATTGTCGGAGCATTTACCGCCTAAAGCTATTGCTTAACAGTATTGACCATTACATATGGGATGCTCAGTTTGAAACCGCCAAACATTTTTGATTGTTCATTCAGCCTGCTTTCAATAATATCAAATACTTGTTCTGTTTTGCCTTCCGGGAGCAGATTAATCCATGAATCCATGAACCCCAATCTTATTTGATGATGATTAAGCATGGCGGTACCATCACTGAACCTGTAATTAAACTGGTCGTATTCAATATCACTGATAGTAAATTGATACTTTTGAAGTAGTGAAGATATAAATTCCAGTGGAGGGCGTTTTTTTGAAATATGCTCATACATAAGCTTTATTTCCTTTTCCATTTTTAATTCCTGTAAAACGTTCTTAAATTGATCATAAAACTCAAACATGGTTTTATCAAGATTCAAAGTAAAAACAAATTGTCCGCCTTTATTAATAATTCTCGAACATTCGGAAATTGTCTTTTCAACATCACTTACATTATTAATTCCATTGTTACTCGTGATCAGATCAACTGAATTTTTTCCCAACGGAATTGACTCGGCAATGCCTTCAATGATTTTAATATTCTTTATTCCATAATAATTGATTTTTTTATTTACTCTTTCAATAGCCTTTCGGCATGGGTCAATGCCATATACTACTGAATCTTCTCCAAGCCTCATTGCAAGCTCTATTAAAGGGAAGCCGCTCCCAAAACCTATATCTAGTGCTGAAAGACCACGTTGATAATTAATATTTTCCAATAGCTTTATTCCAAAAGGTGCAGACCATAATGGCAATTCATCGTCAATATTGACAGTATTGTCAGAATTTTCAAGTTTTGATAAGTATTTCTTCATGATTGGTTGTAAATTTTGTACTGTAGCTAAAATATAAATTAAAATTACAAGTAAAAAATTATCAAAGATTTATTTACTTTGCCGGAGTAATTAAAACAAAAAATGCTATGGCTGACGATAAAAAAGTAATCTTCTCAATGGTTAATGTTAGCAAATACACACCACAGGGGAAGAAGATAATTGAAAATATTTATTTGTCTTTCTTTTATGGGGCAAAAATAGGCGTACTGGGGCTTAATGGTGCCGGTAAATCTACTGTTTTAAGGATTATTGCAGGGCTTGATGACCAATATCAGGGTGAGGTGGCGTTTTCACCGGGTTATTCGGTTGGTTTTCTTCCCCAGGATCCGCAGCTCGATAAAGAGAAAACAGTTATTGAAATTGTAAAGGAGGGAGTTCAGGAAACTGTAGATATCCTTAATGAATATGATCGTATTAACAACAGCTTTTCTGACGAAGCAATAATGAACGACCCTGATAAAATGAACAAGCTTATTGAAAAACAGGGTGAAGTTCAGGCAAAAATTGATCAGCTTGATGCTTGGGATTTGGATTCCAAATTGGAGTTGGCTATGGATGCTTTGCGCACACCTCCAGGAGATACACCCGTTAAAGTCATTTCCGGTGGTGAGCGAAGAAGGGTAGCTTTATGCCGGCTTCTGCTACAGCAACCCGACATATTGCTGCTCGACGAGCCAACCAACCACCTGGATGCTGAGTCGGTTCACTGGCTTGAACAACACCTTCAGCAATATAAAGGAACGGTAATAGCTGTAACACACGACCGCTATTTTCTTGACAATGTCGCAGGATGGATACTTGAACTCGACCGTGGTGAAGGAATACCTTTTAAGGGTAATTACTCGTCATGGCTTGAACAAAAGCTTGTCAGGCTCAAAGAAGAAGGAAAGCAGGAATCAAAAAGGCAAAAAGCAATTCAACGCGAGCTTGACTGGGTGCAAAAAGGCCCAAAAGGAAGACAAAGCAAAGGTAAAGCACGACTCAACAACTATGAGTCAATGCTTGCCGAATCTTTAAAAGAAAAAGAAGCAAAGATAGAAATACCTATACCTAATGGCCCGCGACTTGGCAATGAGGTTATAGAAGCCATTGACCTTTCAAAAGGATATGATGACAAGCTGCTGTTCGAAAATATGAACTTCAAGCTTCCTCAAGCCGGAATAGTAGGTGTTATAGGACCCAATGGCGCAGGCAAAACCACCTTGTTCAGAATGATAATGGACGAAGAAAAGCCCGATAATGGTGAGTTAAAAATCGGCTCTACAGTCAAGCTCGGATATGTTGACCAGGAGCATGCCAAAATAGACCCTGAGAAAACTGTCTATGAAGTGATAAGCGGGGGCCATGAAGAGATAGAGATCGGAGAACAAACTATTAAAGCAAGAGCATATGTAAGCAGGTTTAACTTTAGTGGTGCCGATCAGCAAAAAAAAGTGGGAGTTTTATCGGGCGGCGAACGTAACAGGCTGCACCTGGCAATGACACTTAAAACAGAAGCAAACGTGCTGTTACTGGACGAACCTACCAACGACATAGATGTGAATACGCTAAGAGCACTCGAAGAAGGAATAGAACGGTTTGCAGGCTGTGCCGTGGTAATTTCACATGACAGATGGTTTCTGGACAGAATATGTACGCATATACTGGCTTTTGAAGGTAATTCCAAAACATACTTTTTCGAAGGAACCTTCAGCGAATATGAAGAAAACCTCAAAAAAAGGCT
>SLSZ01000226.1 GCA_007130125.1 Bacteroidales bacterium | reverse complement strand
TACCGGGGAATATTTCATTAGCATTTGATGGATTAAAACTGATACTCTGACAGAAGAAATTTTTTAATTTTGATAAAATACATAATGTTTGCAACTATTATCTATAATCTTTTGCCAAATGCTTAATTTTTAATATATTCGTTGCACAATATAGGTTTACTTTTAACCAGAAAGTGCAATATTTTTTACTCATAACTGATTTACAATTAGTTAAGTCAGCTTAAATAAAACTAACTTAATATTTATTCTTAAAACGAATTATTATGAAAACTTTATTCGGATCAAACCACACACACAGCTTAACAAAAAAACTACAAAGTTTAACCTTATTATTGCTCGTAGCATTAGTTTTTTCTTCATGCGGTGACGGGTCGAGGCAAGCTCGCAGAGCCCAGGAAGAAAAATTAAAAGAAGCAAAAGAACAAACCGAAGTTAATATCAAGCAAATTAGAAATGATGTTGAGGAACGGATTGAGTATCTTGATGAAGAGATTGAAAAAGCCTCCGGTGAAATCGAAGAAGAGTTAAAAGAATCACGTGCTGAACTTAAAAAACAAAGAGAAAAACTCGACAAAGAGTTAGAAAAGGTAAAAGAAGCTTCTATCGAAACCTGGAACGAAGTCTTGTCTGATGCCAGCAAGACAGTTGAAAACACAAGAAAGAAAACAAACGAGGTTTCAAAGAAAGTCAGGGAACTCCTTGATGATATGTAAGATAGAATTATAGTAGTATAAAAAAAACACTGCATGTAAATTTACATGCAGTGTTTTTTTTGTTATAATAAGTTTTCAAGTATAATAACGTCAATTTTTTTCGGCTAATTCAACACTCCAACTTCCCGTAAAGCCATATTCTTTATGACCTGAAAATTAATAAAGGCATTTTACTACGAAGCAGCAACTGCTTTGCAATATCTGGATTAAACAACCTGTAAATCAGCCCACGCTTTCTGTTAGTTATTGCTATAAGGTCAATATTGTTTTTCTCAACATAACCTTCAAGTTCTTTAAAAACATCACTACCTTCCAGAAGATCACATTCTATCCTTACCCCTTTTTTAATTTTTTTGAAGTAGTCTTTCAAAGCGTCCATTTTTGTTTCATCCCAGGACTTTTTTCCATCTTTTGCTATATGTATGCAATAAATATTCACATTGAAAGGTGACAAAATGTTCATCAGTCTCCTGATAGCTATAAGGTCGGAGTCGTCAAAATCTGTAGCATAAATCACGTTTCTCACCTTACTTTCAATAGTAAATTCGGATTTTTCAGGTATTGCAAGTACAGGCACACGAGTTTTATCACATATTTTATATACAACACTTCCGATTATTTCAGTTTGTTTTTCACCTTTACCCTTAGTACCTACAATAATAATTCCGGGTTTATATGATTTAGCCATTGCAGCAACTTCATCTTCAATTATCCCTTCACGCAATGAATAGCTTATTTTCACCTCCTCCATGCCCCTTTCTTTAGCGATACTTTTGATCTCATTTACAAAATTTACAAGCTTCTTCCTGGCACTTTCTTCCATTTCCCTGAGGTTAATATCCATATCCACCTGCACACTATAAGCGTCGGTAATTGGAACCAGGTCAATTATAGGGGCATAGTATACATGAAAGATCTTAAGGTCACTTTTAAGCTTATGTGCCAGATCAAGCGCATAAATACAAGCATTCTTTGAATATTCGGAAAAATCAACAGGAGCCAATATCCTGCGTATCTCTTTTATATCCTTAAGTTCAGTCTTCTCCTGCTCAGCCTTCCATGTATGAATCAACTGCAGGGCTTTTTCCACATCCTTTTCACGTATCTGAACCCTCACACCTTCACTGACAGCTCCCTGCAATATGTTAATATCTTTCAAAAAACACTTTATACCGGCAGCCTCCAGGCGTGCTTTTAAAACCTCCGCTGCAGTGTAATGATCTGTTGCAATTGTTATTAGTCGATCGTCCATAATTCTATAGTTTTAATCATTAGCTTATGTTTTGTTGGTCTAAAGTTACAAAAAAACATGAACCTTCACAATTATTTTCTCGCATCAAATAACTTAACTGATAAAGTATGTTTTATTAAACTTAAACAGGTAACAGTTAACAGATTAAGAGTTTCGAGTAACATATAGTTATAAAACTTAATACCTTACTATTTTATCTGTAATGATTATATTGTCATTTTTGATTGAAAACAAATATACTCCTGACGGCCAGCCACTTACATCAATATTTATCTGCTTGCTTTCAGCCGGTTGCAGAAGCCTTGAATAAACCAGGCTTCCTTTTAAAGTATAAATTGCAAGCGTTGATTCCTGTTCAATATCATTAATTTCAAAATTAAGTTTATTACCTGACAAAGGATTGGGGAAAAATTTCGCTTGTGATTTTAGTGGTACTTCAGAAACATTAGTATCATCTTTTGGGTAGAGAAACACATTTTGTTCTACATTCTGATTAGTAACGTTCAAGTATCCTTCATCATTATAGAATCCCTGTTTAGAAACCTCGAAAAACACTTCTTCTTCTGGCTCTACACCTTCAAAAACTGCAACACCTGCGGAATTGGTATACCGTTCTCCGTAGCCTTCAAGATAAACTGTTGCTTGTGAGATTGGATCTTCGTTTACACCATGTTTAACATTAAAAACAACATTCATTTCACCGAAGGG
>SLSZ01000222.1 GCA_007130125.1 Bacteroidales bacterium | reverse complement strand
TGTTTAAGGAAGCAAGGTTGCATTGCATGGGGATATTGAAGGGGATTCATCGATTTGATATGGAAGCGAACACGGAGTATAGTGATTGGGTTGTGGATGCACCGGGCGAAAATATTGCCCGCATATTCGAGGATTGGAAAAAGAGTGGTGCATCTCAAGAGGATATAACAGAAGTCAGCAACTTTCTGAAGTCACTGAAATCAGGGAAGCTATAATGATTTCTGCAATATAGCAGGTATAAGCCGTCTGCTTTTCAAGTGCTTCACTGAGACTGATAAAAAATGTAGAATGGCGATGTGAGGCAGTTGTATGCCTATGGCCGGTATGTCGGGCAAGGAATACTTTTTTATTGTATCCGGAAATGTTGGTTGGGCGGGCTTAATAAAAAGAAAAACGGCCGTAAATTAAATGGCAGAACCTATAGTGAAATGCCGGAGTTATCGGAGGATATGAATATTTTTATGTAAACAGCATTTCTGGTTAATGCGGACTGTGCTGTACTACTGAACCGGCATTAATTTCCTTTCTCCTTATTTCGGTTCCATTCCCCGGAATGGGAATTGTTATTATTATTGGTTTGTTCGGGAGATTTGGTTTTGAGGTGATTGGTTTGAGGGTTAAATTTTGGAGGGCTATTAAGGTTGAAGTTCTAAACGGCTTTCAGAAAGGTTTCATAACGTTGCTGCAGGCGGTCCTTGCCGGGCCAGTCTTTTCGCGAGGCGGGAAGGATGATCTTGTTGTTATCGAGAGACTGGATTCCGTATTTCAGCATTGGTCCGTCGGTTTCACGGAGAATGTCGGTGCGGATTCATATTGTAATCTGGTCATCTTCCATGATTGCAGATTGGTGCAATAAAGGTCGGGAAATTTTTGGGATAATCCAGGGGGTAGATTTATATGCCTAAAGTTTTGTATTTTATTGCTAAATATCTGAATTTTATTGTTGTTAATCAATTGCTCGAAAAAAGAAACGCCCCGCATTGCGGGACGTCGGACTATAGATACTATCTATGGTGCTGTTTCAGTATTTTATATAATTCCTGGTATACTCCCAGTAATAATTAACAATGTGAGTCGGCTGTATTGTGTGGCAGACTACTTGGTATTATCAAGGAGTATTTCTTTCCCTTTTACATGGATGTCAAACTTGTCTGCCAGTACTCTTTTTTCCCGCTCAATCTTCTGTGCCTTTTTTTCAAAGTGATCTTCAAAGATTTTTAAAGCAAAATCTTGGATATCTGCTTGCTTTGTTTTATTATTTCGGTTATTCATGATATGTCAAAAGTATGAAATGTTTTTTATCTAAACGTATGATCTTTGTTAAATGTTACCTGGCTTCACTATTTCATGACCTGAGATAAACCTAAATCCTTTTTTATCTATAACAGCCAACTTTATTACCCCACCCACTGTTGGGATATCTTCGGTGTAATTTTGAAAATCGATCTCAAGTCTCATCAATAATGATGCTAAATCAACAGCTTGTTGCAAACTGAGGTCACTTAGTCTGAACATTTTCATGTCTGAGAATATCGCACTTGAGATGATATTCTGATCTTTTCTTAAACCGTCAAGATACTCACGTGTAATCAGTTTTTTATCAATACTGAAATCTCCTGCAATTTTATCTGCAATTTTAGGTATTATATTGTATACGGCGGGGAAATCACCAAATAAGATCTTCTCGCTTATCCTATTTTGGCCCTCACAGACCACTTTTTCATAAGCTTCTGATTTATTGTATTCAAGGAAGTTGTAGTTGTTATCTTTAAGATTTTTCTGAGATGAGGCCCTAATGTTGATTTTATATACTGATGAAACATTTTTCCTGGGGTTATAATGAGATATTAAAAATGCAATATCTTTTATTGAGGTCTTTTCCTTCAAATGCTCTTTTACTTCAATTTCCAAATATTCACAGAGCTCCTTGATTTTTGTTTCAATTTTTTTTGCATTATAGCCTTTTTGTTTTGAGTTTCTTGATTTAATTTCTTCAATTAAATCGATGATGCTTTTATCATTTATATTTGCTGAACCTGCAGTAGTAATTGCGGTAAATTTATCATATTCAAACAGCTTTTCTTCAAAATCTTTTGTGTGATGGGGTTTTGTTTCAAAAAGGTTAATTATCTCACGAGGATCTAATTTGATTGAACTGCTTTTAGTTGCTTTGCTTTTAGTTTCGAAAAAGCTTAAAAAATCACGATATTCTATTACCGGATGAGATGTAGTGACCAATGAATCTGCAATAATAGCAATACCATTTTTAGCAATAACGGAAGCTATAAAAGTCATAAGATTGTTGTGTTAGACTGTTGTCGATTAAACTCTTATATGAATTTAAACAATATTCTGATAAAATGCAATTATTTGCGGCCTGATTTATGGGTTCAGGTGTTGGGTCATGAACCGAAAAATAATTACCGAAAAGCTTAGTGATAGCTGTAGAAGTTAAAATATTTGTTCACAACTCTCTGTGGTTTCATTGCGAATGGTTCCGGAAAATGGTATTTTTCGCAATTAAATACTAAGAAGGAATTAAATGTTGTAAAACAAAATGAGATGACGCCGCAAGAGTTTTGGAATAAATACATTAATGAGAATATCCTTGACATTTTTGATATTACCTGTGATTTCTTTTCAGGGGAATTGCCCGGGGAATTCCTTGAGAAATATGATGTTG
>SLSZ01000152.1 GCA_007130125.1 Bacteroidales bacterium | reverse complement strand
TAAGAGGAGTCCGGTAAATTAAATATATAAATATATCTACTGAGCTCCTCTCAAGCACCTCCCCTTAATGGAGTAAATGATTGTATATGTTTATTATTAGTTATTATGTATTATGTATCTCTAAAAATGTTAAACAATTCTCTTCAATTCTTTGTTCTGTATCTGATGAAATGATCTTTTTGAACTTTTCGCCAGTAATTTTTTCATAAAGCTCAATATAGCGGTCAGAAATTTGCTCAATTATCTCATCTGTCATTTCAGGTATACGTTGTCCATCTTTACCCTGGAAGCCATTTTCTATCAGCCACTCTCTTACAAACTCTTTAGAGAGTTGTTTTTGTGGTTCGTTCTTTTGTAATCGCTCTTCATAACCTTCAGAGTAAAAATACCTTGAGGAGTCAGGTGTATGTATTTCATCTATCAGAAATATTTTACCGTCAATTTTCCCAAATTCGTACTTTGTATCCACTAATATCAGTCCTCTTTCTTCGGCATATTTTTGACCACTTTCAAAGAGTTTCCTGGTATATTCTTCAAGCTTTTGATAATCACTTTCACTAACCAGGCCTTTTTGAATAATCTCTTCTTTAGAAATATCTTCATCATGTCCTGATGTTGCTTTGGTAGTAGGCGTAATTATAGGCTCCTGGAATTTCTCATTTTCTTTCATTCCTTCCGGTAATGGTATTCCACAAATCTCTCTTTTCCCCGATTTGTATTCGCGCCATGCATGGCCTGTTAAATAGCCTCTAATTACCATCTCAACCATAAAAGGTTCACATTTCAAACCGGCCGTTACCATAGAGTCGGGAGTGCTAACTTTCCAGTTTGGGACGATATCGGCAGTTGCATCAAGGAACTTTGCTGCAATTTGATTCAAAACCTGACCTTTAAAAGGGATACCTTTTGGAAGCACCACATCAAAAGCAGATATTCGGTCAGTGACAACCATTATCATTAGCCTGTCTTGAATTGTATAGACATCCCGAACTTTACCCTCATATTTGTGTGTTTGTCCGGGGAAATTGAAGTTTGTTTTAATTAATGCGTTGTTGTACATTTTTGTATTATTTAAATTAAGGTTAATAATGTTAATTAAAATTTAAATCAAATTTTGGCATAGACTTATACACAGAGTTTCAATGGTTTATATGATAAAATGCTGCCGATCTATTATTGATTACCTCTTACTTCTTACGGATTACCTTTTACCCGTTATTTTTTACCAATTAACTAATTAGCTCACAACCTCCCTGCTCCGTGCCCTATGCTCCCTGTTCCGTACCCTTCTTTTCATAAGCATCAATGATCTTATTAACAAGCGGATGTCTTATAACATCTTTATCACCAAGGAAAATAAAATCTATACCTTTAATGTTTTTCAATAATTTTGCAGATGTTATCAAACCGGAGGTTTGGTTTTTAGGCAGGTCTATTTGAGTAATATCACCTGTAATAATAAACTTTGCAGACTTCCCCATTCTTGTTAGGAACATTTTCAACTGACTTTCAGTAGCATTTTGTGCTTCATCAAGAATTGCAAATGCATTATCGAGAGTTCGTCCTCTCATAAAAGCCAGAGGCGCAATTTCGATAGTGCCATCTTCAAGAAAAGATTGGAGTTTAGGCATTGGGATCATATCTCTGAGAGCGTCGTATAGTGGTTGCAAGTACGGTTCAAGTTTGTCTTTTAGGTCTCCGGGAAGAAAACCCAGGTTTTCACCTGCTTCTACAGCCGGCCTGGTAAGGATTATCCTTTTAACTTCTTTGTTTTTTAGAGCTTTAACAGCTATTGCCACGGCAGTGTATGTTTTCCCAGTGCCGGCAGGACCAATAGCAAAGATCATATCATTATTTGTAAAGCTGTCAACCATGCGTTTTTGGTTGGGAGTACGTGCTTTGATAAGCATCCCGTTGCGCCCGTGAACCAAAACATGTGAGGAATCATCTCCTGCTACTTCAGGCTTAACTTCGCCTGTTTCATCTGCAACAATTTCAAGAATATTCTCTTCTGTAATTTTGTTATAATGGTTATAATGCTGAAGTATTCGATCCATCTTTTGAGAGAAGTGTTCAACCTCATCATCATTTCCGGCTATAATAAGCTTGTCGCCACGCAAAACTAATTTTAGCTTAGGAAAAGCCTTTTTTAATAATTTTAATTTCTCCTCTTTTAATCCAAAGAGGTCTATGGGATGTATTTGTTCAAGGTTTATGGTTTTTTCACCCATGCAGTAAGGTTATTTGTTTTTGTTTATAATGTATTATATAAGCCTTTTACGGTTGCGAAGTTAAAGATTTTCCAAAGTATAAACGGACTTTTTTTAAATAAATTTATACCATCCTGCTTAAAAATGGCAGCATATTATAATAAAGCTGAGTGCACAGAAGAACAAAGCCTGCAGAATTCAAAAAAGTGAATGGTATCTTATCAAATTCAATTAAAACCCAATGGAGTAATAGTTTGGTATAACCAAAAAAAGATGCCATTATTTTATGATTATGCCCTCTAAAAAAAATAATTTTGCAAAAAGACATTTAAAACTAGTTTGGTTTTAAATTATATGATAAAGCTGGAAAAATTGTAACTTGCGACGGTAATATATTCAAAGTTCATTTTTCAGTTATTTAATAAAAGAGAAGCAAAAATTAAACCGATTTGAAAAATAAACCAATTATAACATT
>SLSZ01000101.1 GCA_007130125.1 Bacteroidales bacterium | reverse complement strand
GATCGGGCTTACCTTTTACTGAATGCCTGCTGGTTTTTAACCTCCACTACTTATAAACAATCTTATGTATGTTACCGTTATTATTATGCTCGTTTCATCTTTTTTAACATTTAACCGGATTTTTGTTGATCAATTTTTTATAAATTGCGCCTTGATTGATTTGCACTACTATCAGGCTATCAAAAAATTACAAATATCATTAAGTTATACATTTTATTATGGTTAGAATTTTTAAATTATCAGTGTTTTTTTTATTTATTTCTTTTGTTTTTCTTAATGCACAAACTCAACAGGTAGTTGGGTTGCGTGATAATACTCCTTCGGTATTTGCTTTTACAAATGCCCGGATATATCAATCATCCGGAAACATTATACATGAAGGCACCCTGGTTGTAAGGGAAGGTTTAATAGAGCAAGTTGGCACTAATATTGAAATCCCTGAAGATGCCTGGATTTTTAATTTAAACGGAAAAACTATATATCCCGGTTTTATTGAGATGTATTCCGATGCAGGCTTACCTAAAATTGAATCAGCCAGGGAAGAGGCTCGTAAGGATATTAATATTCCCCGGGCTTATGAAGAGTTGGTAACTCAATTTTTTTCCGGAGCTTTAACAACTAAAGCTCAACAGGGAGCTTATCATTGGAATCCACACGTCAGATCCTGGTATGATGCAGCCGGTCATTACAGCTATGATGAGGATAGGGTAGGGAATATACGTAAAAAAGGCTTTACTACAGCACATATTATCCCACCATATGGAGTTTTCAAAGGACAGACCGCTTTGGTGTCACTTGGAGAAGGTTCAAGTAGCGAACTTGTAAACAGGTCTAATATTGCCCAGGCAATGTCATTTCAAAGAAATTCTGAGTTTGGCAGAGGTTATCCGACATCACTGATGGGGGTTATTGCATTAATGAGGCAAACATTTTATGATACCAAATGGTATCTTGAAGCTCATAATAATTACCATGAAGATCCGGCAGGAGTGAAGCGTCCGGAAAAAAATCTCTCGCTGGCTGCCTTAATTGAAGCAGCTCATGGTAAGCAGCCGGTTATCTTCTCTGTAGATGATGAGATGGCATTGTTGCGAGCCTTAAATATTGCAAGTGAGTTTGATATTAATTTATGGATCAAAGCCAGTGGAAAAGAGTATCGTCGCATGGATGAAATTGCGGATAGCAACTTCCCGTTTATCGTTCCGCTTGATTTCCCCGAAAAGCCCGATGTTGATTGTTTTGATAAGTCAATTGATCTGTCTTTGGAAACATTGATGCATTGGGAACTGGCACCCGAAAACCCGGCCAGGTTGCATGAATCAGGTGCTAAAATAGTAATCACATCAGCAGGTACAAAAAATAGCAATGAGTTTTTAAAACAATTGCGATTGTCCGTTAATCGGGGGCTTCCGGAATATGCTGCACTTGATGCGCTGACCGTTAATCCGGCTCAAATATTGAATATTGAGGATACACACGGCACATTAGAAAAGGGTAAAACAGCTAATTTTATTATTACTGACGGTAATATTTTTGATTCTGATACAAAAATTGAGGAAGTATGGATAGATGGCAAACTGTATCCGGCTGATAAACCTCATGAACCTACAGCACAGGGCAAATGGAGAATGATGGTTAATGATACGATTGCTTACGATATTAAGCTTAAAGGAACGGTTGGAGCTTATGAGGGCAAATTCTTGCTTAATGATGAGGAAATTGAATTAAAAAATGTCAGGTTTGATAAACAGAGAATCAGCTTCCTGGCAGAAGAAGGTTTTGATATTGAAGGTGGAATAGTTCGCATGTCTGCCCAGGTATCAGAGAAACATATGTATGGAATAGGGGAAAAACCATCAGGCAAGATTTTTAATTGGAAAGCTGAAAAGATTGATGATTTGGATGCTCAGGAAAAGCCGGAGGATGATAAGAACAATGAAGAAGATGATTTTGAAACTTTGTCAACACTATTATACCCTCCAATGGAATACGGCATCACAGAAACGCCTGATCAGCCTCGTTGTGTGCTTCTTAAAAACGCCACTATTTGGACACAAGGTCCTGAAGGAATAATAGAGGAAGGTGATATGTTGATACGCAACGGCAGTATTGAAGATGTAGGAAATGATATAAGAGAGCCTCGTAACTGTAAGGTGATAGATGTTTCGGGAAAGCATGTGACTCCGGGCCTAATTGATCCGCACTTGCATACAAGTATAGCGAGAGGTGTCAATGAAGTTGGAAATGCCATAACTTCGGAAACCAGAATAAAAGATGTTATTGATCCGAATAATGTTTGGATATACAGATTGTTGGCAGGAGGATTAACCACGGCAAATCTTTTACATGGTTCAGCTAATCCGATAGGTGGCCAGGATGCTGTAATAAAGATGCGATGGGGTGGTGGCCCAAATGATGTAATTTTTGAGGAAGCTACACCCGGTCTGAAAATGGCTTTGGGAGAAAATGTTAAGGGAATGCAAACACGTTATCCTAACACCCGCATGGGTACAGAGCAAATTATCAGAGATGCTTTTCAGGCTGCATTAGATTATAGAACGCAAAGAGATGAAAAAATGAGCAAAGGCTTACCTTTCCGGAAAGATCTACAGCTGGAAGCATTGCTGGAAGTCCTGGAAGGCAATCGGATCGTACATGCTCATGCCTATCGACACGATGAAATGATAAAACTTATGCGTATTGCTGAGGATTTTGGTTTTAAAATAACATCCTTTGAACACACTGTAGAAGGATATAAAATCGCTGATGTTCTCCGTGAACATGGTGCAGCAGCAATAGTATGGACCGACTGGAGCTCATTCAAGATGGAGGCTTATGATGCGATTATATATAATGCAAGGTTGTTGGCTGAGCAGGGAGTCCTGACATCTTTGCATTCAGATAATACAAGGCTTGCCACTCGTATGCACTGGGAAGCCGGAAAAATTGCGGGTACAGGGGTCAATGAAACAGAAGCTATGAACATGATAACCTTAAACCCAGCTAAAATTCTGGGCGTTGACCATCTCGTAGGTTCTCTCGAAGAAGGTAAACATGCCGATTTTGTTATCTGGAGTGAACATCCGTTAAATGGATTTGCTTACGCCGAGCAAACATGGATCGAAGGACGCAAATATTTTGATCGCGATGACGACAGGCGTTTAACCAGGGAAGTATTAAAGCTGAAAAACGCTTTAACTAATAAAGTTTTGGAGAGTAAGTAAATATTTGAACAGAAGTAATTGATAGTTTAAATTTTTAATAATTATATAATATGAATAATAAAACGTTGATCTACTCAATAATATCCACGACAATAATCGTTACCTTATTAATGCCCGGGTTATATGGGCAGTTGCCTTCTCCTCCCCAGGCAGAGCCGGTAGCACTGGTAAACGGAACTGTAGTGACAGTGTCTGGTGAAACAATAGACCAAGGCACTGTATTATTTAAAAATGGAGAAATAGTGGCCGTTGGTAATGATGTTAATATACCAGATGATGCAATAATTGAAGATATGGAAGGCAAGTTTTTATATCCTGCCATGGTTCATTCCGGTACATATTTAGGCCTTATGGAAGTTTCCAGGGTAAGAGAAGCCTCCGATATTGTTGAGTTTGGTGAAATAAACCCTAACGTCAGAGCAGAGGTTGCTTTTAATGCCGAAAGCCGTCATATTCCCGTTGCAAGGACACATGGTATAGCTGTTGCTATAGTAATGCCCACAGGAGGCATTATTTCTGGAATGGCAGCAGCAATGCTCACTGATGGATGGTCATGGGAAGAGATGGTTTATCAATCACCTATTGCAATGATAATAAACTGGCCGTCAACCAGAAATGCGAGCGAATATCATAAAAATATTGAAAAGCTTGATGATGCTTTTCAAAAAGCACGAAGATATCATAAAGCAAAAAAAATTGCTTCAACCGAGCACTTTCACGCAACAGATGCACGCTGGGAAGCGATGATGCCTGTTTTGGAAAGAGACATTCCGGTGATCATTAATGCATCAGGATACAAACAAATTCAGGCTGCAATTGAATGGGCAGAGAAGGAAAACCTGAAGATAATTTTGTCGGGCGTAAATCAGGCTGATTTGGTTATACCCCACCTGAAAGAAAAAGACATTCCTGTTATTATTAATTCTGTTATGACAGGCCCATCACGTCAATGGGAACCGTATGATCAAAGCCTTTCGGTACCAGCAAAACTTCACGAAGCCGGTATCAGGTTTGTCATTTCCGGAGAATCATCAGCGGCCAATACAATAAGGCTTCCAAACCATGCTGCTGCTGCAGTAGCATTCGGCTTGCCTGAAGATGAAGCGCTGAAAAGCATCACACTTTATCCCGCACAAATGTTTGGGATTGATGATAGAATGGGATCTATAGAAGAAGGTAAAGATGCATCTCTGATAATTGCCGATGGTAATCTACTGCATCTTTCAACACAGATCAAACAAGTTTATATCAAAGGGCGAAAATCAGATATGACTGATCAACACAAAATATTCTATGAAAAATATCGTGAAAAATATGAGAGGATGGAGAAACGGTAGGTTCTAAAAATAAAATACATATTGTTAAGTAATAATCCTAAGGACTGAAAAACTATTAATTAAGTTATTCAGTCCTTGTTAATTTGACAAGATTAGATATTTTTTTAACTTTGAACGTTTTAACAGATATGTTTAACGATAAAAACAAAAAACAAATGGATTGTGCTAATAAAAATTCTTCTGAAAATATGACGGTAGATGCTCTCATTTTTGACCTTGATGGAGTGATAACTCAAACGCGAACGACTCATGAGAAGGCATGGAGAGAGATGTTTGATAAATTTTTCGAACAAAATGTTGACAAACATGGCAAACAGGCTTCCATGTCGGAGGAGGACTATCAGAATTATCTTGATGGTAAGCCCCGATACCAGGGAGTGAAAAGCTTCCTGGACTCCCGTGGAATAGAATTGCCATGGGGCAATACAAATGATAAGCCCGGGATGGAAACAATATGTTCATTAGGGAATATGAAAAATGAGCTTTTTAATGAAGTTCTTGAACGTGATGGGGTAGAAATTTATGAGGATGCTTTGGAAAAACTAAAGTGTTGGCGTGAACAAGGACTTAAAACCGCCATAGTATCTTCAAGTAAAAACTGTAAAAAGATAATTGAGGTTGCAGGTATTGATCATATGTTTGATACAAGAGTAGATGGAGCCGTATCAGAAGAGATAGGCTTAAAGGGTAAGCCAAATCCCGATATTTTTACTGAAGCTGCAAACCGTTTAAATGTGCGCCCTGAGTATTCAGTAGTATTTGAAGATGCAATATCGGGCGTGCAGGCGGGGCAGAGCGGATATTTTGGCCTGGTGGTTGGCGTGAACAGGTTCAATAACAAAGAGGGTTTGTTGAATAATGGAGCTGATATTACTATTGACAGCTTTGATGAACTTGATCTTAATGATAAAGAACTGGTGGAAGAATATTTTTCACGCCCGGGTAAGCCAATATTTCCCGGCAATAAAGAGATATTTGACCTTCTTAGCAGAAAGAAACCTGCAATATTCCTTGATTATGATGGCACTTTGACTCCAATAGTTTCAAAACCCGAAGATGCTATTATTTCAGACCAAATGAAAGAAACACTGAAAAATTTAGCTGAAATATTTACAGTTGCTATCGTGACTGGCAGGGATAAAGAAGATGTTGAAAACCTCGTTGGGATTAACGAACTTATATATGCCGGCAGCCACGGATATATTATTACCGGCCCCGGCGGCCTTTCAATGGAACATCCGGATTCAAAAAAGATAATTCCCAAACTTGATGAAATAGAAAAAGAAGCCAAGCAACTGCTTGAGGAAAAAACAGTAGGTACACAAATGGACAGAAAACGATACGCAATTGGGCTTCATTATAGAAACGCAAGGCCGGAAGATGAAAAAACGGTTAATGATATTTTGAATATGCTACTTGAAAAGTATCCCGGGCATAAAAAAGGTGAAGGGAAAAAAATCGTTGAGATCAAACCTGATATTGACTGGCATAAAGGGAAAGCCGTGGAATGGATAATGGATGCACTGGAGTTGTCAGAAAAAGATGACACAATCCCCATGTTTATTGGAGATGATATAACTGACGAAGATGCTTTTAAGGTGCTGAAAGATAAAGGTCTGGGCATTATGGTTGGAAGCCACGGACAAAAAACATATGCAACTTATTCCCTGAAAAATGTTTTCCAGGTAAGGGAATTTTTTAATAAGCTTATTGAATTGTATTCTGAAAAATAATAATAACTTGTAGGGTGCAGGCTGTGATTTTGTAATGAATCAGCTCAAAATGGACACAATTAAAAATGTTTGCAATAGCTGGTATAAATGTTTAATTATTAAAATAAACAGATAGAATATGGAAAATAATTGGATAATTAAGTATGAGGGATTTGATGAAAAAGAACATCCTTTACAGGAAGCTTTGTGTACACTGGGTAATGGATATTTTGCTACCCGTGGAGCTTTAGAAATGGAGAAAGATAATGAATATAATTATCCCGGCACATATTTGGCCGGTGGTTATAATAGAATGAAATCAAAAGTACAGGATAAGGTCATAGAAAACGAAGACCTTGTGAACTGGCCTAATTGGCTGTATTTAACATATAAAATTGATGACGGCGAGTGGTTTAGTTTGAAAAATGTTGAGATCCTTGAATATGAGACTAACCTTCATTTGAAAGAGGGCGTTCTGGTGCGCAAAATGAAATTTCGTGATAAGGAAAAGAGAGAAACAAGCATAGTAAGCCAGAGGATCTTTTCCATGCACAACTATCACGCTGCAGTTATTAAATGGGAGCTGATACCTGAAAACTGGTCAGGGAAGCTTACAATACGTTCAGGAATTGATGGCGATATTATTAACAATAATGTTGCACGATATAGTCAGCTTAATCAAGATCATATTGAAGTGTTGGAAAAAGGCAACTTTAATGACAGCAGTGTCTTTATGCTTAGCCAAAGCAAGCAATCTAAGGTACAGGTTGCGCAAGCTTCCAGATTGCATATATTTATTGACGGTGAAATACAGGAAGTAAAACAGGAAGTTGTTGAAGAAAAAGGTTTTATTGCGGGAGATTTTAGTATAAAATGTAATAAAAAGTCAACCATTGGTATTGAGAAGTTGGTTACTTTATATACCTCACGAGATAGAGCTATCAGCGATCCTATGACGGAAGCCCGTACATGGCTGGACAGGCTTGGTAGTTATGAAAATTTAAAACAGGAACATGTCGTTTTATGGAGGCAGATATGGCATTATAATGATATTAAGATTGATTTAAAAAATGGTCATTTAGATCAATTAGTATTGCGTTTGCATATTTTTCACTTGTTTCAAACTGTTTCAAAGGTTAGTATAGAAAAGGATATTGGAATTCCTGCCCGTGGTTGGCACGGGGAGGCCTACCGTGGACATATCTTCTGGGATGAGTTGTATATTTTGCCTTTTATAAACCTGCAACACCCACAATTATCACGCTCATTGTTAATGTATAGATACCGCAGGTTGCCCGAAGCTTGTATCGCTGCCAAAGAAGCAGGCTTCAGAGGGGCGATGTTTCCCTGGCAAAGCGGCAGCAATGGTAGGGAAGAAACACAAAAAATACACCTCAACCCCAAATCCGGGAGATGGCTGCCTGATGTTTCACATCTGCAATATCATGTCAATGCTGCTATTCCTTACAATGTATGGCATTATTACCAAAGTACAGGGGATATAGACTTTCTGATATCGCATGGAGCAGAAATAATTATTTCTACTGCACTATTCTGGTCAAGTGTTACAACTTATAATGAAGAGCGCGGAAGATATGAAATTCTTGGCGTTATGGGACCGGATGAATATCATACTCATTATCCTGATTCTGAAAAGCCGGGGCTCAATAACAATGCTTATACAAATATAATGGCTGTTTGGATTATGCAACACGCACTCGACCTTCTTGATATGGTAGGTGAAAACTGTTGTAAAGACCTTGAAAGAACAGTAGGTTTTACCAAAGAGGACCTGGAAAAATGGAAAGATATTACAAAAAAGATGTATATCCCGATTGATGATAATAACATTATAATGCAGTTTGAAGGGTATGAAAAGTTGAAAGAGCTTGATTGGGATTATTATCACAATAAATATGGAAATGCACTGCGGTTAGATCGTATCCTTGAAAGCGAGGGAGATTCTTGCAACTATTATAAAGCCAGCAAACAAGCTGATGTGTTAATGTTATTCTATTTGTTTTCAAAAGAAGAGCTGGCAACAATTTTCGGAAAGTTGGGATATGATTTTAAGGGAGAATATATTCTTGATAATATAGAGTACTACCGTAAACGTACTGCTCATGGCTCCACGTTAAGCCAGGTTATACATGCATGGGTTTATGCCCGTTCGCACCGCGATGAATCGTGGAAACGTTTTCGTGAAGCCTTAATGAGCGATTTTAAAGATGTTCAGGGGGGCACTACTCATGAAGGTATACACCTTGGAGCTATGGCAGGTACACTTGATATTGTACAAAGATGCTATACGGGGCTGGAGATCCGTGATGATGTATTGTGGCTTGATCCACATCTGCCCGATGATATTAATTCTATGTCGTTCCGGCTGCGTTATCGTGGCCACCTGATGCAACTTTTTATTGATCACGAGAAGATAATTATAGATTTTAATAAGGGTTGGGCTAATCCGGTTACTATTGGTATAGCCGGAAAGACACATGTGTTTGAAACAAACGATAAAAAAGAATTCTATATAAATTAAAACCAGTTAAACATGAGGTTAATAATCGTTTCTAACCGGTTACCGGTATCAATAAAAAAGGAAAAAGAGGACTTTACATTTAGTAAAAGTGCTGGCGGATTGGTGTCTGGGTTGAGCGATTTTCTCAATGGATTGGGTAAGTCAGAGTCTGATATAAAAGATTATATTTGGATGGGATGGCCGGGTACAACCATTGAAAAGAAAAATGAAGAATTTATTCGCCAAAAGGTGCAGGATGAATACAAGGCTTCACCGGTGTTCTTTTCTCAAAGGCTGATGGATAAGGTCTATTATGGTTTTTGTAATAAAACTATATGGCCGTTGTTTCATTACTTTCCTAATTATGCCAGTTTTGAAAATGAATACTGGACTGAGTACAAAAAGATGAATGAAATCTTTTGTGATGAAGTGTTGAAGATTTGCCGGCCTGGAGATATAGTTTGGATTCACGATTACCATCTCATGCTTTTACCTGCAATGTTGCGTGAAAAGGTAGATAACCCGATAGGATTTTTCCTGCATATTCCTTTTCCTTCTTATGAAATGTACAGATTATTTCCAAAGGAAAGCCGGAATGGTATCCTTGAAGGTCTCCTTGGTGCTGATCTTATAGGCTTTCACACTCACGATTATTCACAGTATTTTTTACGTACTGTACTTAGAATTTTAGGTATAGAAAATCATATGGGCACTATTGAATTGCCCGATAGAATTGTGAAAGTTGCTACTTTCCCTATGGGTATAGCATTTGATAAATTTCACGATATGGATGTCTCACCTTGCCATTCAGATAAACCCGGCCCCGGACAACCTAAAATAGTATTGTCGGTTGATCGGCTTGATTATTCCAAGGGAATTATCAATCGTTTGCAAGGCTTTGAGATGTTTTTAAAGAAGAATCCCGAATGGCACGGTAAAGTGTTTATGAATATGATTTTGGTGCCATCCAGAACCGGGGTTACTGCCTATAAACAGATAAAAAGGAACCTGGATGAGTTGGTAGGCAACATAAATGGCAATTATGGAACGGTTAACTGGACGCCAATTATATACCAATACACTTCATTACCACACAAGGAGCTCATTGCGCAGTACCGGATGAGTGACGTTTCTTTAATAACTCCACTGAGAGACGGCATGAACCTGGTTGCAAAAGAATATATTGCTTCATTACAAGATAAAAAAGGAGTACTTGTTTTAAGTGAGTTAACAGGTGCTGCCAAAGAGCTTAGTGAAACAATTATAATAAACCCCAACAACATAAATGAGATAGCTGATGCTATAGCCGAAGCACTTAAAATACCCGAAAAAGAGCAGATAAGGCGAAATGAACGAATGCAAAAACGATTAAAACGTTATAATGTCACAAGGTGGGCTAATGAATTTGTCGGAAGCCTTCAGGAAGTATATGACGAATCCAAAATTACGGCAAAAGAAAAATTTGTTAATCAAAATGTTTTGGATAAGTTACTTGAAGATTATAATAAAGCGAGTAAAAGGATTGTAATTGCAAATTATGATGGGACCCTTGTGCCATTTGAAAGGGATCCTGATAAAGCTGCCCCACCTTCCGGATTGCTTAAGCTGCTTAAAAACCTTCATAAGAATGACAAAACAGACATTGTTATTATTAGTGGCCGTAGCAAAGATGAGTTGGATAAATGGCTGCGAAAGATCACGGTTAACTTAACTGCTGAGCATGGAGTTTGGATACGTGAAGCTAGTGCTGATAAATGGAAGCTGTTTAAACCACAGTCAAACGAATGGAAAGAAGAAATACTTCCTATACTTGAAACATACACTGATCGACTGCCAGGTTCTTATATTGAGGAAAAGGAATATTCGCTTTCCTGGCATTATCATAAAGCAGATATTATGCAGGCTTCATTTCTTTCAAAGGAAGTAAGTGATTACCTCTTTGCAATGGTTACAAATATAGGATTGCAGGTTTTGCATGGCAGGCAAGTTGTGGAAGTTTGCAATGCCGGTATAAATAAAGGTGAGCTTGCAATGCATTGGCTGTCAAGAAAAGAGTATGATTTTGTTTTGGCAATTGGCTCAGGATGGTCAGACGAAATGTTGTTCCAAACAATGCCTGAACATGCATGGACTATGGGAGTTGGAATGCTTAAAACAGATGCTAAACATGTTTTGAAAAAACAAGATAATGTTATTGAACTATTGAAAATGCTTGAAAAACATTAGGTGCTTGGTTGATAGTTTGATAGGTTGATGGGTTGATTGCGCCTATTGTCATTATTATTTTAAAATATAAAGCAAATGAAAAGATCTTTAACAACAATTGTATTATTTGGGTTATTGGTTTTCTTCTTTAATAATTGTGCTGAAAAAGAATTTGACATTACCGGTACATGGAGCCTGGAAAAAACTGAAATCTATATTGGTGAGGATCTTATTGAGACTATAGAAGATACAGGGGAGCAATTAACCTTTAATGCCAATGGAAGCGGTAGATCAGGTCATTTTGTTTTTGAATGGCAGTTGAAGGGAGACAGCCTGTTTATCACCGAATACGGCAATACGGCTACCTATGTTATTAAGGAAAAAGAAAACAGAAAACTGGTTTTGGAAGACAGGGAATATGAATCCGATATGGGTGAAATACATATTCTAACGCTAAAAAAATAAACAGTCAGCTCAGCAACAGTAAACGTTATCAATTTTTACTTACCGGTATTTGTTTTTTTAGAATATCAATAAGAAAGATAAAATAGACAATTACACTACTTGTAAAACAACACATCTATACTTTCAATAGTAATAAGGCATCCTTTAGTCATTGAGTCGAACTTCGACTTTACTTTTTCATAAAAAGAGATGATTTTTTCATTTTTGTCAACTATTTCAATGACAATTGGGAACTTTTCTTTCTGCTCATTAATTTCCAAGGAATTATCAGAGTCTTTAGATTTATAGCCCAGCACACCTTTCAGAACAGTTGCGCCTGCTATATTGTTTTCGTTAGCCATTTTTACGATATTTTCGTAGATAGGATTGTCTGCCTCTTTGTCTGTAGAACTTAAATACATTCTTAACAGACTGTGTGTTTGGTTTACAGCCATGGTTTTTGGTTTAAAGTTTTAAAGTTTGATTAATTAATTATGGTCAAATATATGAAAATGTTCAAACATCCAAAATAAAAAAAGAAAAAATGTTTTAAATAATAGATTATTTGACGGTTTTTGTGTAAAGTGATGGTGGTTTTGTCCAAAATATATAAAAAAAGCCGGAGTATAGCTCCGGCTTTTTTGCCTCTGACTTTTTTAATTTAATCAACGTCAATTGAGATGTTTCTCTTTTTTATTGTAGCTTCTTTTGCCGGCAACTCTATTCTCAAAAGACCATTTTGCATAGATGCCGATATTTTATCATTCTCAACTTCATCAGGAATTTGAATTGATCTGTTTATTGAGAATTTCTGTTCAGCCTCTATCTCATCTTTTGCTCTTCCCTGCTCACCTTTATAGTTTATTTTTATGTTCAGGATATTTTTGTCGGTTTTAATATTAATATTTTCTTTTGAAAATCCCGGAATTGCCATATCAATTCTGTAACCTGAGTTTGTTTCAATAATATTCATTGCCGGGAAATCATTGCTAGTTTGATAGAAAGTTGGAAACTCGTTAGGCTTTCTAGGCATGGCTTTGCCGGCAATATTGTCGCGCACCTTATTAAGTTTGTTTATTAATTCTGTCATAGCTCAAAGTTTTTTGTTAGTAAAACTTGTTTTAATTTCAAATGGGGTGTATCTTGTTTTTGTTGATTTTTCGATACACCCCACTTTTATTTACACCACCGTTGGCAGATCATAATACATTAGAGTTTTATGAAATATCTATTTGCTTTGGTGGCTTCTGCTTAGCTTCTTCTTTCTTCGGTATGTGTACATACAGGATTCCATCTTTGTGTGTTGCCTTTATCTTATCGGCATTTGCACTTTCTGGTAGTGTGAATGAACGGCTGAATTTTGTGTAATTGAACTCGCAGCGCATGAATTTTTCATCCTTTTCTTCATCCTTTATTTCTTTCTCAGATGAGATTGTCAATACATCATTATCAAGGTCTATTTTAAAATCTTTCTTGTCAAGACCCGGTGCTGCTACTTCAATTCTGTATTCATCATTGTTTTCTGCTAAGTTAACAGCAGGAACATTAACGCCTGTTCTTTCACTTAGGAAATTTTCCATTAAGTCACGACCGAAGAAATCATCCATAATGCCTGGCATATTTAATCTATTTCTTAGTGCTGGTAACATATCTCAACCCTCCTTTATTTTTTGGTTTGACATTATTTTTTTGTTTTCACTCAACAAAAAATCAAAGCCTATGCCAGAGGGTAAAAAATGTCAAAATGATAGAATAGGAGGAGTTTAGAATGACAAAAAGACAGTTTAAAATTCACAAGACTGCCTATATGGCATAACAGGCATTACAAATAAATGTTTTTAAGTGTTTCAACAAATACATCAATTTCTTTTGTTGTATTGAATTTACTAAAAGAAACCCGCAAAGATGGCCTTATTTCCTCCGGGTCCAGAGATGAGATCACATGTGACGGCTTATTGCTGCCTGAGCTGCATGCGCTGCCACCAGAAACAGCAATACCTTCAATATCAAGTTTAATTGGTAACATTTCCGAATGTTCGGTCTGGGGTAATTTTAAATTAATTATACTATAAAGTCCTTCTTTTTTTTCATCTCCATAAAATTCTATTTCCGGCAATTCCCTGGTTATTTTTTCTATTAGCCTTGATTTTAGGTTGGAGATATGTTTCTTATTTTCTTTAATATCTTTCATGGCTATTTCAAGTGCAAGAGCCATTCCTGCAATGCAATATATATTTTCTGTTCCGGCTCTAAGGTCTCTTTCCTGCATGCCTCCTGTTATAAATGATTTTAGCTCTTTGTCAGAATTAATATAAGAAAAGCCAACCCCTTTAGGTCCATGAAATTTATGTGCCGAAGCTACTGCAAAGTCAAACCCAAGTGAATGTAAGTCCATTTGATATTTGCCTATGGTTTGAACAGTATCTGAATGGAATAGTGCCTTATGGTTGTCGCATAGTTTCTTCACCTGGTTTACTGGTAAAAGATTGCCGATTTCGTTGTTGGCATGCATGAGGCTTACAAGAGTAAGAGGTGAATTTTTAAGTATATGATCCAAATGTTCAATGTCAATATGCCCTTGTGAATTAATATTTACATAACTGATTTTTATATCAAAATGGTTTGAAATATTTTTTAATGTATTCAATACAGCCGGATGCTCCAGGGGGCTGGTAATAAAGTGTTGTATTTTTAAATCCAGAAAACAACTCCATAGAATATGATTGTTGGCTTCGGTTCCGCCGGAGGTAAAAACTATCTCTGATGATGATACTCCCAGTAACTCTGCAATAGTTTTTCTTGCTTCTTCAATAACTACACGAGAACGACGGCCCGGTTCATGCAATGAAGAAGGATTCCCATAATTGTCTCGCATAAGATCGTGGACTAATTGAGTTACTTCCGGTTCAACCGGAGTGGAAGCTGCATTGTCAAAATATATCATTGTCAAGTTTTTTCACAAAAATAATATATTAACAAGCAATTAATAAACTGAAAAATTATTAAATAATTTTTTTTGTTAGAAACAAAACACTATTTTTGGTACTTTGAATTAAGGCTAATTTGGTTAAACATTATTTTTACTATATAAATCAAAAATTATAATTAATTGTGTCCGATAGTTTAATTATCATTCCTACATATAACGAGAAAGAGAATATTGAAAAGCTGATCAGGAAGATTTTTTCATTATCAAAGGATTTCCATATCCTGGTTATAGATGATAATTCTCCTGATGGTACAGCCGGTACAGTAAGGGAATTGTTGAATGAGTTTGAAGGCAAGTTGTATCTGGATGTTCGTGAAGCTAAACTTGGACTTGGTACAGCTTATATTTACGGCTTTAAGTGGGCATTACAGCGCCATTATAAGTATATCTTTGAAATGGACGCTGACTTCTCGCATAATCCTGAAGATTTGGTTAGGCTTTATAATACCTGTGCAGATGATGGTTATGATCTGGCTATAGGGTCGCGTTATATAAATGGCGTTAATGTTATCAACTGGCCTATGGGCAGGGTTCTAATGTCATATTATGCTTCAGCGTATGTCAGATTAATAACAGGCATGAAAGTACGTGACACTACTGCCGGTTTTAAGTGTTACAAGAGAGAAGTACTGGAAGCTATAAATCTCGATAAAATCAGGTTCACCGGTTATGCGTTTCAAATTGAAATGAAATTCATAGCATGGAAACTTGGTTTTAAGATCAAGGAAGTTTCAATAGTATTTACCGACAGGTCTGAAGGCGCTTCCAAGATGAGTAAAGGTATCTTCAGAGAAGCCGTGCTTGGTGTTATCTCACTGCGATTGAAAAGCCTCTTTAAAGGATATAAAAAGTACCGGGCAATTCCGGTTGCAGCTTGACAGAATTTCTTTTTGAAAAACTATCCACAACATGACTTCTATGCTTTACTTGAGAAATGGTATAATTGTCAATGAAGGTGGTGTTTTTAAAGGCGGAATACTTATCGAAGGCGATTATATTTATGATATTATTAAATATACCGGAGAATATTCCGAACCAAAAGATACTAACACTATTGACCTGAAGGGTTTATATGTGTTCCCCGGGATCATAGACTCTCATGTGCATTTCCGCGAACCGGGCATGACCCAAAAAGGTAGTATAGATTCTGAGTCAAAAGCAGCACTTGCCGGGGGTATAACTTCGATAATGGAAATGCCGAATACTATCCCGCAAACAACTACTTTGAAAAGACTGGAAGATAAAATAAAAATAGCTGAAGAAAGCTCGCCGGTGAACTATGCATTTTTTCTTGGTGCTACAAACAATAACCTGAATGAATTATTATCGGCCGATTATTCTAATGTGCCGGGTATTAAAGTTTTTATGGGCGCTTCAACTGGTGATATGTTGGTAGATGACCAGGAAAGCATTGTTAATATTTTCAATAAAACAAAAAGCCTTATAGCTGTTCATTGTGAGGATGAAAACATTATTCAGCATAATTTAATACAAGCCAAAACAAAGTTTGGCGACAATATACCCATGGAGATGCATCCGTTGATCAGAAGCAGCGAAGCTTGCTATAAAAGCTCTTTGAAAGCTCTTAGCCTGGCATTAAAATATAATACTCGCTTACACTTATTACATATAAGTACAGAAAAGGAATTGGAGTTGTTTAATGATTCTCCCTGCGAACCGGAAAAACAGGTTACTGCTGAAGCATGTGTTCACCATCTTTTATTTACTGATAATGATTATATCCAAAAACAGTCTTTGATAAAATGGAACCCTGCCATTAAAACAACAGCCGATCGTGAAGCACTTAGAAAAAACATCATAGCAGGTAAAATAGATGTAATATCTACCGACCATGCTCCTCATACATTTGAAGAAAAACAGCAACCCTATATTTCATGCCCCTCGGGAGCCCCAATGATACAACACTCATTGCCGGTTATGCTTGATCTTTACGACCAGGGAGTTTTTAAACTTGAGACAATTATTGAAAAAATGTGTCATAACCCGGCCAAGTGTTTTAATATAAAAAAACGTGGTTTTATAAGAAAGGGTTATTATGCCGATCTGGCTATTGTGGACCTTAATTCAAAATGGAAGGTTAAAAAGGACAATATATTATACAAGTGCAAATGGTCGCCCCTTGAAGGCCATACATTAAAATCAAAAGTAATTCATACTTTTGTTAATGGAAAACATGTTTACAATAAAGGGGGAATTGATGAATCTTACAAGGGTAAGTTATTGCATTTTTCGAAATAAAAGATCATATGATTATTAACAATATAAAGATTTATTATAAAATCACAAAGACATACCAGTCTATAAAGAACTTGTTTCGGTTAAAAGTGCCCGGGCTTTTAATGTTGGTTTTTATATCATTAATAGTTTTATCTTCTTGTACTTTTTTTTCATTTAAAAATAAGTGTGAACGTATAATTGAAAAAGATAAGATGGTAGAAATAATGACCGACATTTATCTTTTGGAAGGGTATGTCCAGGTAAGATCACGCACTGTGCCGGAAGTCAGGGATTCTGCCGATTATTATTATTCTGCGCTATTCAAAAAGCATGACATTACAAAAGAAACTTTTGATAAAGCATTCGATTGTTATTCACTTGACAGGGAGTTGATGCTTAGCTTGAATGAAGAGGTGCTTAATTCTATAAGAATCATTGAAGGGCATACTGCGGATGAAGAGTTTATACCTGAAGAACCCGTTCCCGCAGATATGCCTGCAATAGATGAATGATCAAGTAATTACTTGCAATTATTTTTTAATTTATAATAGTCATCTCGTCAATAAGGTGATTAGCATTGGCGTATTTTTCTATAATAAATAAAATGTACCTTGCATCTACGTTTATGCAACGCTGCAACTCAGGTTCAAACAGGATATCTCCGCTCATTGCTTCCCAGTTTCCGTCAAAAGCAACACCAATAACGTGTCCGTCACCATTTATAACCGGGCTGCCAGAATTACCACCTGTTATATCGTTTATGCTAAGAAAATTAACAAACATAACATCGTCATCCCCGTATTTTCCATAATCTTTATTTTCATACAGTTCTTTTAATCTCTCGGGTACAATAAACTCGTGATCATCAGGATCTTCTTTTTCCATGACACCTTCAAGTGTTGTCAAATAATCATAATAAACAGCATCGGCAGGCTGGTATCCTCTGACTTTGCCGAAGGATAAGCGTATAGTTGAATTAGCATCAGGGTAAAACAGACTGTCGGGATACATTTCTCTCAAACCTTTGATAAATAGCCTTGAGGCTTTGTCAAGTTTCTGATCATATTGTTCTGAATGGGCTGAAATTTCCTGGTAATTCTCAAATATAGATACGGCTGCTTTATAAATAGGGTCTTTTTCTATTTGTCTGCGTTCTGGATTATCCAGTAATTCATCAACCTTGGATTGTTCTGTAAAAATTGATTTTTTATAAATGTCTGCTGCATATTTTGCGAAGTCATTATTGTATTTTTTGCTTATTACTTCAAAAATTTCAGGATGTTGTTCTTCCGGAACTTTTTGATAGTAAAGTTCAAACATTTCTTCCCATAATTTCATATCAACAGGCTTGTGATAATTTGCAAAAAGCCGTTCTGTCTGTGCAGATAATCTTTCAATTCTATTGGCTATATCTTCTTCTTCTATTGATTGATCTTCAAGTAATTCGGAAAGGTCTTTAAACGAATAGGCAAATCTTAGCATATCGGGGCCTGTCCACATTGCTTCAATAAAATTATAATAATGATTGTTAGTTGGTTTCAAGCCTTCATAAGCTTTTTCAAAATCAGATAATACTTCACCATATTTTTCTTGCCTTTCTGGTGATTCAGAAAACCAATTTTGGAAATTGTTTTCTATTTCTCTTTTTTGATTTGCAACATTCAATCTTTTTAATGCCTGGCTCATACCTATAAAGTTCTTCCAGTAGTTAGCTATTCCTGCATGTTTTGAAGCATATTTAATCCTTACTTCATTACTTTCTGCCATGGCCTCTTCAATAATATCCAGCTTTTTGCGCCTGATATCTATTCGCAAAGGAAAAACCTCTTCCAGGCGAAAATCAATACCCCATGATGTTAAATACCTGTCGGTATTTCCTGCATAGCCTACAGTCATGGCGAAGTCATTTTCTTCAACACCGTTTATTGAAACCGGAAGGTAATGTTTCGGTTCCAGCGGGATATTTTCCGGGCTGTATTCTGCGGGCATACCTTCAGGCGAACTATATACTCTGAATAGTGCGAAGTCGCCCGTATGTCTTGGCCACATCCAGTTATCTGTGTCTCCTCCATACTTGCCTATAGATGAAGGTGGTGCTCCAACTAATCTGACATCATTATATGTTTCATAAACCAACAGGTAAAACTCATTTCCATCATAAAAAGATCTAACCTGTGCATTATAATGTGTGTCTTCAGTAGCTTCATTCTGTATTTCTGCACTTATTTCACGAATTTTACTATTTCTTTCATCTTCGGTCATGTCGCTTTCAAGTTTTTCCTTGATCTGTTGGGTAACATCTTCCACACTTACTACGAAAGAAACGTATAGCCCGGGATTGGGCAATTCTTCAGAATAATCTGATGCCCAGAAACCATCAAATAAATAGTCGTTATCAACGCAGCTGTGCGATTGTATTCTTCCATAACCGCAATGATGATTTGTTAAAACCAACCCTTTGTCTGAGATAATACTGCCTGTGCAATAGCCTCCGAAACTCACAATTGCATCTAAAAGACCCGGCTGGCCCTCACTGTATAATTCTTCAAGAGAAAGATTTAAGCCCATTTGTTGCATTCGTTGATGTAGCCCTTCGTCAATCATAAACAACGGATACATCCCTTCTTCACTGTAAATGTGAATACTGATACTCAATATGAGTGCTAATAGAATTGACTTTTTTATATTCATTTTATAATTAATTTTATTTAAGACTTAAAAAATATAATAGTAAAATATGATTGTTTGTTTTTAAATGTATTCTTCTCCTTTTTGGAGCTTAATGTCGTTTACAAATTTTCTTATTTGCTGTTCCTGGGATTTTTTACAAACAAGGAGGGCATTATCGTATTCAGCCACAATATAATCATCAAGTCCTTGGAGTACTGCCAATTTATCATCAGGCATATTAATGATGCAATTACTGGTGTCATATAACATAACGTTCTTGCCTATAACACTGTTTGTGCCTTCATTCTTTTCCCTGGTGTCGTACAATGACCCCCATGTACCCAGGTCGGACCAATCAAAATCCGAAACAAATACATGTACATTGTCGGCTTTTTCCATAATAGCGTAGTCAATAGAAATTGATTTGCAGGTTGCATAAGCAGTGTCCATATATGATATTTCTTCAGGTGTATTATATTTACCTATGGCTTCTTTGAAAATATAATTTATTTCATTTTGATGTTTTTCAAATGCTTCTATAATGGCTTTGTAAGACCAAACAAATATCCCTGAGTTCCAAAGGAAGTCACCACTTTTAAGAAAAGATTCTGCCAGTTCCAGGTTTGGCTTTTCAGTAAAGGTTTTTACTTTTTTAAGCCTTGGGTCTTCTTCAAAGCTTGATTTACTATTATATTGAATATATCCATAACCTGTATCGGGGCGTGTAGGTTTAATGCCCAGGGTAATCAGCCAGTCATTGTTTGCGGCCGTTTTTAAGGCAGAGTTTATAATGTCTGTAAAGATATTTTCTTTGAAAATAATATGGTCAGACGGTGCCACAACGATCCTTGCATTAGGGTTGATATCCCCAATTTTATAAGAGGCATAAGCAATGCATGGGGCAGTGTTTTTCCGGGTTGGTTCGCAAATGATCTGGTGTTCTTTAATATCCGGAAGTTGCTGCATTGTCAGATCCTTATAGATCTTATTTGTAACAATATAAATATTCTCAGGTAAACATACATTCAGGAAGCGCTCGTAGGTCTGCTGGATTAAGGTCTTACCGGTTCCCAGAATATCTATAAATTGCTTTGGCCTGGTAATTCGGCTCACCGGCCAGAATCTCTCACCTACGCCGCCTGCCATTATTACAATATAATTGTTTTTATTCATGATTCTTAAATTTATGATATAGTTATTTGTATTTTTTATTTGTATAAAATGTGTTTAAAGTTTTGAATTTAAATATTATTATCAACTCAACAACTCAACAACCCATCCACATCCCCTGTCATAAGCTCTATTCCTCGCAACTATCAGTATACTTTCGCTCATTACCATTATATATCTTCTTTTGTACGTCCCGGGAAACAAACTTTTCATTTAATGTTTTTATTTGTGCCAAAGGATGAAAAAGGTATGTTCTTTTGTTTTCTAGACAGAGGCAACGAAAACGTTTTCTGAGTTTGTTCTGTTTTATGAATTTTTTACCATTCTTGGCTAAAAATATTGTTTTCTCGGGTATTTCTTCTAAAAAAACTGGTTTTACTTTGCAATCATCATAAAGTGATAATGTTTTGAAAAGCTCATTGTCAGATGAAAAGCTTGCTTTTAAATTATGCAGCTTTTTTTCAAGTACCTTTTGTAAAACAAACGGGAAAACATTTTTTTCAATAAAGTCTCTTACAATGCAGCCATATGCTTCCTTCCACTCTTTTCCATGAGGCTTGACTTTGTTTTTGTGTTTATTCCATACCAACAGATGGCTTAATTCATGCAAAAAAACAAGTAAAGCTGAGTAAGGGTTTAAATCACCATTTACGGTTATCCTGTGTATACCGTTTTTACCCGAGGGTGATTTATAATCACCTAACTTATATAACCTTTTGCGTGTGAATGTTAAGCTAACGTTATACCTTTTGATATATTCGTATACCTTGTCAATTGAATCTTCAGGGAAATATTTGCTTAACATCTCTTTTGAATGAATGTGTTTGTTCTCAACTGTCAACAGCCTTTGGATTTTTATTTTTATGTAATGAGCTCTAAATTTGTTGCAGGAAATTTGTTCCCGGCAATTTCATAAAAAGTATATTGAAATTTCACGGGTCAAAAATATAAAAATCGTCGTTATCTTTTCAGATAATAATTTTAATTTTCAAATTCAAAAATAAAATATGTTTATCTTCGTGGCGGCATTAGTTAATTTTACTATATGAATTGTAATTTTTATTAAGCTTTGCAAAATTTTTATTAATGTCTTTTTTTAAATTAATTTCAGGTAAAAAAGTTCAGATTTAGGTGAAGTTTTTTTTTCATATAGGGCGTTATTTTGATCTTTTGGGCAAGGTACTGTCTGTTCCCGAAAAATTTTCAATTTTCAGGAAACAAGTAATTGTTGAGATAGATAATCTTGGCATAGACAGTCTTGGAATAGTAGCTATTATTTCGGTTTTCATAGGTGCTGTTGCTACCATCCAAACGGCTTTCAATACTGATCACCCTTTACTTCCTGACTATGCTGTTGGTTTTGCAACACGCCAGATGCTAATACTTGAATTTTCACCTACTATGATTGCTCTTATTCTTGCCGGCAAAGTAGGTTCAAGGATAGCATCGGAAATTGGATCCATGAGGGTGACGGAACAAATAGATGCATTGGAGGCTATGGGTGTTAATTCGGCATCATACCTTATTTTGCCCAAAATTATAGCTGCAGTATTTATTAATCCGTTTTTAGTTATAATAAGTATATTTCTGGGTTTATGTGGCGGTTGGCTGGTTTCAAAATTTACTGATGTTTTGCCTATAAGCCACTATATGTCCGGCATTTTACTTGAATTTTCTCAATATGATATAACTTATGCTTTAATAAAAACAGTTGTTTTTGCATTTCTTATAACTACAATTTCAGGTTATTTTGGGTATTATACAAAAGGGGGAGCTTTAGATGTGGGTAACTCCAGTACCAAAGCAGTTGTTTTCAGCAGTATTTTTATAATATTTTTCAATTTAGTATTAACTCAAATACTACTGGCATGATCAAGGTAACTAATTTATGGAAATATTTTGACAATGTGGCTGTTATAGAGGACATTACAGTTTCTTTCCATAAAGGCATGACCAATTTGATCATTGGACAAAGCGGATCGGGCAAAACAGTATTGCTAAAGTGTATTATGGGACTACTGGAGGCTGAAAAAGGCAATATATTGTATGACGGGCAAGACTTTATAAAAATGGATTCTGCTAAAAAACAATTGTTAAGAAAAGAAATGGGAGTGTTATTTCAAGGTGGGGCTCTGTTTGACTCACTTACTGTAGAAGAAAACATAATGTTTCCCTTGAATATGTTTACTAAATATTCTAAAGAAGAAAAGCTGGAAAGGGTTAATTTTTGCTTAAACCGTGTGAATTTAGGCAAGGTTAACAAACTGTACCCGTCAGAACTTAGTGGTGGAATGAAAAAAAGAGTTGCTATTGCACGGGCAATAGCAAATAACCCAAAGTATTTATTTTGTGATGAGCCTAACAGTGGACTTGATCCTAAAACAGCTATTGTTATTGATAAACTGATTAAAGAAATTACAGAAGAATACAATATAACTACAATTATTAATACCCACGATATGAATAGTGTGATGGAAATCGGTGCAAGGGTTGCTTTTATTCACCAAGGAAAACTTTGGTGGGAAGGTTCGAATAATGATATCTTGTTTTCTTCCAACAAAGAACTGAACAGCTTTGTTTATGCATCCGAATTATTAAAAAAACTGAAATAATAAATGATATTACTAATAAAGCTGATAAAGGAAAGCGCAATATTTGCCTTTACATCAATACTTGTAAACAAGTTGCGTACAATACTGACTTTACTTGGTATAACTGTCGGCATTTTCTCTATTATTACAGTTTTTTCAATAGTTGATTCAATGGAGAACTATATTCGTACTTCTGTTGAATCTTTGGGCGACAATGTTATTTATGTTCAAAAATGGCCGTGGGCAATGGGAGAGGAGTATCAATGGTGGAGATATATAAACCGGCCTGTTCCTCAACTGGAAGAGCTTGAACAGATACAAAGGCGCTCATTGGCAACTGATGCAGCTGCATTTGTAACACATACCACGCGAACAGTCGAACATATCGGTGCTAGTATATCAAATGTTGTCATCTATGGTGTTACAGCAGATTATAATGAGGTACAATATTTTGAAATAGAGCAGGGGAGGTTTTTTTCTCCCTACGAATCCACTACAGGCAGAAATGTCGCAGTTCTTGGTAGTGAAGTAGCCGGTTCTCTTTTTCAGGATACCAGCCCCCTGGCTAAGTCAATAAAAATATTTGGGCGTAGAATTGAAGTAATTGGGATTATAAAAAAACAGGGCGAAACAGCTATGTTTAACAGTCATGATCGGGCAATTGTCTTGCCAGTGAATTTTGCTGCAAACATTTTTGATGTTAATCATGAAAGATATAATCCTATGATTATTGTTAAAGGACAGGATAATGTTACAACAAGTGAATTGAAAGATGAATTAACCGGAATAATGAGGTCAATAAGACGCCTCAAACCGCAAGAAGAAGATAATTTTTCATTAAATGAAGCAAATATAGTTTCACAGGGCTTGGAAAGCTTATTTAAAGTAGTAAAACTGGCAGGCTGGATTATCGGAGGATTTGCAATATTAGTGGGTGGATTTGGAATAGCCAACATTATGTTCGTATCAGTTAGGGAAAGAATAAATATAATTGGAATACAAAAAGCATTGGGAGCAAAAAACTATTTTATACTTTTGCAGTTTTTGTTTGAAGCTATCATTTTAAGTTTGATAGGTGGAATAGTGGGGTTGTTATTTGTGTTTGGTGTTACGGCATTACTATCATTGCTTGCCGGAATGAATATGATGCTGAATTTAGAGAATATTCTTTTAGGGATAAACGTATCGGTAATTATTGGTTTAATTTCCGGCTTTATGCCGGCATATTCAGCTTCAAAGCTTGATCCTGTGGTTGCTATCAGAACCAACAGATAATCAGTTTGTGATTATGTGATACAATTTGAGCAAAAGCTACTTTGATAATATTTGAATAAAGTATTTAAAGAAAAAAGAGTTCTTTTATTGTTTTAAAAGTTCAAACATTTGCATTTTAAAATTGTTTAGAATTGTAGAGTTTAGAGAAGTTGATTTTTTTCTTGTTAGTTCTTTTAAATAGGGCTATTATTTAATTTTAAAGTACACAAAATAATTTTTTATAATGAAGAATAAGAAACTAATATTAATAATCCTTGATGGCTGGGGAGAAGGTGACGGTTCAAAATCTGATATTATTTCCAAAGCAAACGTTCCCTACACAAAAAGTCTTTATGATAATGCTGCATATAATAAGTTACGCACATCTGGTGAGGACGTTGGATTGCCTGAAGGACAGATGGGCAACTCGGAGGTGGGTCATATAAATATAGGTGCCGGCCGGGTTGTTTACCAGGATCTTGTTCGTATCAGCCAGGCTATAAAAGATCGCACTTTTCATAAAAACGAGGTTATCCTTAATGCAATAGATCATGCAAAAAAGAACAACAAATCCATACATTTGCTGGGGCTGGTTTCAGATGGAGGCGTGCATTCGTCAATGGATCATCTGTTCGGACTTTGCGATGTAGCTAAAGAGCAAAATTTTAAGGATTTATATATACATGCATTTACCGACGGACGAGATACTGACCCTTATAGCGGAAAAAAATACCTTAAAGAACTTGAAGATCATTTGAAAAAATCTACAGGGAAGGTTGCTTCTGTTTGTGGAAGATACTATGCTATGGACCGGGATAAAAGATGGGACAGGATAAAGCTGGCGTATGACATGCTTGTTGATGGTAAGGGTGAGAAGTTTGAATCATCTGCTGAATCTATTCAAAGTTCATATGATAATGATATTACTGATGAGTTTATAAAACCTTCAGTAATTACAAATAATGAAGGCAAGCCCTTAGCCACTATCAGCGAAAATGATGTTGTTATTTGTTTTAATTTCCGTACTGACAGGTTAAGAGAAATTACTACTGTTCTGACGCAGAAAGATATGCCTGAACATGACATGAAAACCATTCCTCTTCATTACGTTACTCTTACAAGGTATGATGAGTCTTTTAAAAACATCAATATCATTTATGATAAGCCAGACATAAAAAATACTCTTGGTGAAGTTCTCGCAAAGCATAATAAAAAGCAGTTACGTATAGCAGAGACAGAAAAATATCCTCATGTTACATTCTTTTTCAGTGGCGGCCGTGAAGATGTTTTTGAAGGAGAAGAAAGGGTTATGATTTCTTCTCCCAAAGTTCCCACATATGATCATCAACCGGAAATGAGTGCCCCGGAAGTAAAAGATGCGGTTATTAAAGAAATTAATAAAGATGTCTTTGACTTTATTTGCTTGAACTTTGCAAATGCCGACATGGTAGGCCATACAGGAGTCTATGATGCAATCAAAAAAGCCGTTGAAACAGTAGACGGCTGCCTCAAAGAGGTTGTTGAAGCTGCTGTTGAAAAAGGCTATTCGGTTATCATAACTTCAGATCACGGTAATGCTGATTTTGCAATAAACCCCGATGGATCGCCTAATACCGCTCATACTACTAATCCTGTTCCTTGCTGGCTTATTGATGATGACCATAAAAAACTTAAAAGTGGCAGATTAGCAGACCTGGCACCTACAATACTCGAAATGTTGGATTTATCAAAGCCCGGTGATATGGAGGGAAAATCGCTGATATAGTTTGATGAATAAAAAATGAGGCAGAAAGATTTTATATTTTGTAGCTTTTATATTTAAATAGCAATAGCCGGCAAAACCAATATGCCGGCTATTTTTGCAGAGGTATATATAAATAAATAAACTAATAGCTTGGTGGCTAATAGTTTTGATAAAGTAGTAAGCTCTTCCTCAAATCTTCAGTTTTTTTATTATTAATCTTATTTATCTAGTAATAATTATGTAGAACACAGGTAAGACGGAAACCTGTGGCGAGATGTTACAAAAAAAACATTTTTTTGTTATTATTGCCCGTAATCGTACACTTGTTGTCCTAAGGCGAACAAGAGGTAATATATAAAAGTATAATTTGATTAGTTAATTAATTAATAAACAGACATATAGTTTATTTGGAATGGTTGTTGAGATATTTTAAAAAAAATAGCTATTATGATTTTATATAACCTAAAATTAGCTTTCCGGGTTTTGTACAGGCAAAAGTTTTATAGTATTATCAATATACTTGGCTTTGCCATGGGTATTGCCGTTTTCTTATTTATTACGTTGTTCATTTTAGATCAGTATTCGTATGACCGGTGGGTTGACAAAAATGAACGTATTTATCGGCTAGAGAGGCCGGATTGGGCAATATTAGGGACTGCCTATGGACCATATATGGTTCGTACTTTGCCTGAAGTTGAAATTGCGGCAAGGGTATCCACAGGAGACCATCATAACTCATTGCAGCATAATGAGGATTTGTTTAGTGTAAGAAACATTGTTTTTGCTGATAGTACGATAACCGACATTATTTCTTTCTCATTTATTGCCGGTAATCCTAAAAGTGCACTGGTAAACCCCCGTTCGATTGTCTTGACGGAGTCATTATCTGAAACCATTTTTGGTTCCACGTATGTATTAGGTAATGTTTTAAGGTTTAACGACATGGAAAATCTTGTTGTCACAGGTGTGATTGAAGACGTTGAACACTTTCATATTGAAACTGCAGCTTTAGCACCTTTTCATTTGTTGGGTGAGTTTGTTGAAGATGGAGACAGCTATCTTTATAATTGGGGTGGCTGGAATTTTATGACTTATATACTTGTATCTCCTGGTGTTGATATTGATCATCTGGAAAGTAAAGCAAATGACGCTTTTTATGAAGAGATATATGCAACTATGGGATTTGAAATAGACAAGACCTTCTTTTTAAGGCCTTTATCAGAAATTTTCTTTGCTGATGATATTATGCATGTTTCACCAACACTAAGCGGCCACATGCAAACTGTGCGGATATTTCTGGCGGTAGCATTTTTTATTTTGTTCATTGCCGTTGTAAACTTTATTAACTTGTCTACAGCACGTTCATCGTTGCGCGCCCGCGAAGTTGGTGTGCGTCGTTTGCTTGGCAGCCAAAGAAAAAACCTTATACTTCAATTCCTTTCCGAGGCAGTATTGATTACTGTGTTAGCGGTGATCTTAGCATTGGCATTTGTTGAGATAGGTTTATCATGGTTTACAGATTTTACTGACGTTTCTTATCGTTTTAGTGATATGGGGTATTTTAGTCTGGCAGGAATAATTGTCACAGGAACTATTATTGTTGGTATCTTTTCCGGAATATACCCGTCACTATATCTTACATCTTTTGTACCTGTGGATGTGCTAAAAGGTCAAAGTATAAAAGGAAAAAAAGGAGCATTCTTTCGCAAAGCACTCATCGTGTTTCAGTTTCTGATATCTGTAATACTCATTACATCAACCATAGTTATAACCCGTCAGCTAAACTATATGCAGGGAAAAGAGCTTGGCATAAATATAGATAATAGCATAACTTTTCAGCATAATCAAAATACTTTTCCACGACGTGAAACTTTTGAGAAACGGCTCATGGAGCATCATGCCGTTGAGGGTGTAGCCCGTTCATCACAGTTGCCCGGCAGGATCACATGGCAGGAATCATCTATGGGCAACAGCGATGAAAACAGACAACATACAATGATGACTGTTGATGACAAATACCTGTCATTGATGGGTGTTGAACCAATTGCAGGGAGAATTTTCTCAAAGGATTATTCTTCTGATCACATGGAAGGAATTTTACTTAACGAACGGGCAGTGAGATACTTTGAATATGAAGGCACGTATGAAGATGTAATCGGACAACCTTTTGACGACGGATTGAGGATTGTTGGCGTTGTACCCGATTTCCACTTCAATTCTTTGCATAACGTTATTCCTCCACTTGTAATATTATGGAATGATCCAAGATCATATAATGCCACAGTTAAAATTAACGGTAACCACTTCAATGAAGCTATAAGTCATATTGAAAAAGTTTGGTATGAGTTTGCACCGGCATCACCTTTTGAATATAAGGTGTTGACAGACACTTTTGATGAAAACTACAGAGCAGAGAAACAACTTAATAAGATATTTGTAATTTTTTCAGTCTTTGCTATTGCGATAGCTTGTCTTGGACTTCTGGGTTTGTCATCATTTATGGCAGAGCGACGTACCCGTGAATTGGCTTTAAGGAAAGTTATGGGTGCGGATATGAGTAAACTAGTGTTGCTTTTACTCAAAGATTTTCTTAAGCTTGCTGCCGTGGCTTTTGTTATTGCATTACCAATATCGTGGTTCTTTCTTAATGACTGGCTGGATAGCTTTGCTTACCGCACTTCATTGTCAGTAATGCCATTTATAATTGCTGCTGTCGTTACTGTTTTAGTAACCGTCATAACTGTAGCATACCATGCCGTAAGGGCGTCAATGGTGAGTCCGGGAAAAGTACTCAAATATGAGTGATAGTGAAAGTTATGTAAGTGGTTGTGTTAGTATTGGTGAATGCATGTTATTTGCTTATAGAATTCATTAAAAAATATGTTAGTTAAGTATAAAAGTTTTGTGTTATTTACTATCCTCAAACTCCGGTAAAGGTTTAAACCCAAAACTCATTGCAAAAACATTTGATGGGAACATGTAAATAGAATTGTTGTACATCATGGCTGCTTCATTATAATTGCCTGAAACATCTCTTAGTTGCTGGCTAATATCGTTAAGCGACTTTTTAAAATGTTCGAAATCTTTGTTGTTTTTCAATTCAGGATTATCTTCCAACTCCTCCATTATTTCTTTAGCCAAAAGGGTAATTTTATTGTTTAGCCTGATCCTTTGTGTTAGAGTAAGATCATCATTTTTGTCCTTAAGTATTAAATCATTAAGTTCAATCAGCTTTGAATTATCATTTTTGATTGTCTTTTGCAAAAATGACAGAATATCATTAGTCAAATCGTTACGTTTTTCTATATGTCTGTCCAGCCCCTCATAGCTTTTATAAGCATTACTTCGCAAACGTATAATCCGGTTATATCCTAAAAAAACAAACAGCGCAAAAGCCAGTACGGCATATAATATCCATTCCATAAAGTAAGTCGTTAATTTATTACACAAAGGTAGTTATTATTTGAAACCGGTAAATAGGAGTCTTGTAATATTGAGCCGGAGGTAGCTGGAAGTTAATGTTTGAAGCTTTCAGCTACCATAAGATGTTTCCGGCTTTCTAAAGCATTAGGAAATGTAACTTCAGGGTATAAAGTGCAGTGTAACCCCGAAAGATGAAAGTTCTTCCGTTTTCACCTGATTTACAGTTCTTCCAGTTGTAAGGAGTTTCCAGCTCAGGAAACTTCGCAGGTGTTCGATTCCGGTGAAAATCCACGATTAGTAATTAAAAAAAAATTATTACCTTGGCATTTCGTTTTCAGAGATGTTTAATTAAAAAGTAAAAGACAATGGGAAAAGTATTAGGACAATTGGAGCCCAAAAGAGTATGGGAGATTTTTGAAGAGATATTACAAATTCCTCGGCCTTCAAAGAAAGAGCATAAAATTGCCAAATATATTCTTGATTTTGCAGAAAAACATGGTTTAGAATCAAAGCAAGATAAAGCCGGTAATATTGTAATTAAAAAGCCGGCAACCAAAGGGAAGGAGGGGTTAAAAACTGTTGTTCTGCAAAGCCATATCGATATGGTTTGCGAGAAAAACAGTGATGTGGAGCATGACTTTGATAAAGATCCTATTCGCCCCAGAATAGAGGAAGGCTGGGTTAAAGCCACCGGTACTACCCTGGGTGCTGATGATGGAATTGGTATGGCTGCACAGCTCGCTATCCTGGAGGCGGATTCAATTGAGCACGGGCCTGTTGAATGCCTGTTTACTGTTGATGAGGAAACAGGGCTTACCGGAGCTTTTTCCCTTGAAAAAGACCTTTTGGAAGGAAGGATTTTGCTCAACCTTGATTCAGAAGATGAGGGTGAACTTTTTATTGGTTGTGCGGGCGGAATAGACACACTTGCAACTTTCAAGTATAATAAAGAGGATGTTCCTCCTAACCATAAAGCCTACAAAATAACTGTTAGTGGGCTTAAAGGCGGGCATTCCGGTGATGATATTGACAAACATCGTGGCAATGCAAATAAAATTCTGAACCGCATACTGTGGGATTGTGAGAGAATGTTTGAAATCAGGTTATCAAAGTTTGACGGAGGTAATCTGCACAATGCTATTCCAAGAGAAGCTTTTGCCATAATAATGGTGCCTTCAAGATACCTGAAAAGTTTTGAAGAGTTGATAATGAAATTTACCGAGGAGCTTAAGGTGGAGTTTAAAAGTAACGAACCTGATTTGGGCATAAAACTTAACCATACTG
>SLSZ01000023.1 GCA_007130125.1 Bacteroidales bacterium | reverse complement strand
TTTTAACTTTTAACTTTTAACTTTTAACTTTTTCCCCGATCCGTTTTCACCGCACACAAGTTTCCACACATAGAGCAGTAATCCTCCTCGCCGCTCTCCGACTCCTTTTTTCTTTTTCTTGCTATTTCAGGATCAAGAGAGTATTCAAACATTGTTTCCCAATCAAGCTCCCGTCTTGCTTTTGAAATGATATGATCCCTTTGTCTTGCTCCTTTCACATTTTTAACGACATCAGCACTTTGTGCAGCCACACGGCTTGCCATAACGCCATATTTAACATCTTCCACAGTAGGCAGGCACAGGTGTTCAGCCGGAGTGACATAACAAAGGAAGTCAGCACCATGTACCGCAGCAATCGCCCCACCTATTGCACCGACAATATGATCATATCCGGGTGCAGAATCTGTTGTTAATGGTCCAAGAACATAAAATGGTGCATCCTTGCAAACCTTTTTCATTATTTTCACGTTCATTTCTATCTGATCAAGTGGCACATGTCCAGGGCCTTCAACAATAACCTGAACTCCCCTCTCCCTAGCTCTATCAACCAACTCACCCAGTACCAATAATTCAGCCATCTGCCCCCTGTCTGATGCATCTTCTCCGCTACCGGGGCGAATACCATCACCAAGGCTTATGGTTACATCATGCTTCTCACAAATATCAAGGACCCTGTCATAATGCTCGTATAAAGGATTTTCAGCATCATTATCCTGCATCCAGCGCTTAAGTAATGATCCTCCCCTACTGACTATTCCACACAGCCTGGGATCATTTTGTAAAAACTCAATTGATGTCTTTGTTACCCCACAATGTAAAGTCATGAAATCAACACCTGCTTCGGCTTGATATTCCATTTCCCTGAATAAGTCCTCCGGATCAAGCTGTTTGATTTCTTTGCCCGCCCGCAACAACTCAGTGGCAACACCATAAATTGGTACAGTACCTATCATTACCGGTGATTGCTCTATTATCTTATTTAAGATCAAATGCAAATCACCCCCGGTGGAAAGATCCATTATCGAATCAGCACCATACTTTATTGATTCTTCCATTTTCTCAATTTCCTCTGCGAAGTTGCATCGCTTTTCGGAGGTTCCGATATTGGCATTTATTTTTGTTTTAAGTCCGTTACCAATTCCTCGTGGAGGGAAATCATGATTTATATTTTTTGGGATAACAATTCTTCCATTGGCAATTTCATTGAGTAGCCAGTCGGGACTAACATTTTCCTGCTCAGCCACTGCCTTCATCTCTTTAGTTAAATGCCCGTTTTTGGCATGTTGAAGTTGTGTAATCATAATTATTTAATTTAATAGATTTTTAATTTCATTAACTCTATGATCAAAATCACTGGTTTTCATAAAATATCTGACCATAGCAATATTTTTAGCTCCTGCGTTGATTACCTGTTGGATATTCTCCGGAAAAATTCCACCGATAGCAACCACAGGCACATTTGAAAAACCAAGTACTTCTTTTAGCTTTTGCGTTCCTACCGGTGGGTCAGGATTAGCTTTGGCATTAGTCGAATAAATTGGTCCAAAACCGATATAATCCGGGTTTTTAGCCAACGCATCTTTTGCTTGTTGTATTGAATGAGTGGATAACCCTATTTTCATATCGCCAACAATTCTTCTAGCTTCTTCTATAGTTATATCATCCTGCCCCAGGTGCAAATAGTCAGCTTCACAGATAGCTGCAATATCAGGGCGGTCATTAATAACAAAGGATGTGTCAGTACCTTTTGTAATATCTCTTATTTCTTTTGCTATCTTCACCAACTCTCTGTCAGGAAGATGCTTTTCACGCAATTGAAGCATTTTTATACCATTCTCCACACACTTTTTTGCAATAGTAGCATAAGGCAAATCAGGCCTGGTAATTATTATATATACACCAAAATCGTTCATTTTTTGAAAGCTATTTATTGTATCGAATAACGAATCTTTTACAAACTTCAGTTACTGATTACCGATTACCGATTACTGATTACCGATTACCGATTACTAATTACCGATAACTGATTACCGATAACTGATTACCGATTACCGATTACCGAATACCGAATACCGATTACCCGTCACTCGTTACCCATCACCGGCCACCAGTTACTTCATTGTAAACTAAGTCTTCAGTTCTTCAGCAATAAGGCCAGCAACCTTTTCGCCTGATCGCAACATACTCCCAAATATTGGCCCCATTCTGTAACTTCCGCTTACTCCATTTGCAGCCATTCCTGATACATATAGCCCGGGGAAAATCTCAATTGTATTTTCTATGGTAGTGCGTTCTGCTTCTTCAACAGAAAGTGAGCGTTCGCCAACCACCTTTCCGGTTTCAGTGTTGAGCCTAACATTGTTTTTCCTCTCAACGGTACGTGCCACTTCGCAATCATGGCCGGTACCATCAACGACAGCCTTAGCCATTACAACCAGCGGATCTACATGCATCCCTTCCCTGTGTACCGGGGCCCAGTTTACAACAATCCCACTTACCTTACCATCATGAAAAACAACATCCTCAATAGAAGTGCAGTTAAATATTTTTGCACCTGCCTTTGTAGCCTCATAAATCAATGCTGATGTAGCATGTACCGAATCAATAGTATAATAATTGTCTTTGTATTTATTGTACTTGATTTTAAATTCATCAAGCAAATGTAAAGCCTCGCCTTGTACGACTATTTCATTAAACATCATAGCTCCGCCCCACATACCTCCTCCGGGTGCTAATTTTCTCTCATATAATGCAACATTTAAACCTTTTTTTGCCAGAAAATAAGCAGCAACCAATCCTGAAGGGCCTCCACCCACAATAGCAGCATCAACGCTTAAGCTTTCCTTTAACTTTTTAAAATAAGAATCTATAATCCCGGTAGATACAATTTGCTCCATTAGTTTTTGTTTTAAAAATATTACACCTTTGCCTTTTAACCGGATAAGCCGGTTAATAAACAATATTATTTCAATAACCAGTTAAGGAGTTATAAAACTTCAGGCAGTGTTCATTTTTTCTTCTCCCTACGCAGGTATTACCCTGATCAGGTTTAAGGGTATGATCTCAGCCTGAGAGTTAGGCACCCCTGTTTTTATAGTACGTGGACAAATGTAAGCATAATTTCTTATATTACAACATATGATTTCAGAATATAAAATGTTATTTTTTGATTTTAGTTCTAATTATTGTATTTATTTTTTTTGTTCTTTTGTAAAAAGAATAAGTTAGCAATTGACATCCTGTTACTCATTACTCGTTACCCGTTACTAAAAAAACTGCAATCTGAACTTTAAAAAAATTTTAAACTCATGCAAACTGCTATTGTTTATACCACAACGCATGGTACAACCGAAAAGGTTGTTGCCAAAATGCAAGATTTGCTTGGAAAGCAAGATACCGTTACTTTTAATTTAAAAAATAAAAAAGACATTGATCTGTCGCAGTTTGAAGGAATTATCATTGGTGGGTCAATACACGCCGGCATGATACAAAAAAGAGTAAAAGATTTCTGCAGAGAAAATATGAGTGTACTTTTACAAAAGCCTCTTGGACTTTTTATTTGTGGAATGAATGTTCCTGAATACCAATCGCAATTGGAAAAGGCTTTTCCCGAAGAACTCCGAAAACATGCAAAAAGCACTAAAGTTGTTGGTGGCGAATTTTTGTTTGAGAAAATGAATTTTTTTCAAAAACTGATAGTCAAAAAGATCTCAGGCATTAAAGAGTCTATTTCCAAAATTGATGAAAACATGATTGAAGAATTCATAATGGAATTCAAAAGTAACGGTGATTAAATAAAAATAAATACTAAAACTCCATGTTATTAAATGATTGTGAAATTAACCCGGCATAAACATATATTTCCAACCATACTTTTTCCCCACCATCAAAGAATTGTTTGAGAAACAAAAATCCGTCTAAATTCAAACCTTTTATAACAAAATCTGTTTTTTAATGAAAAAAAACAGTGGTATTATTTTTTTCATTATTTTCGCTCAATCATTTTAAACAAACGTATAACATTTTTCACCTTAATTGTCTCATTATATTTCGTTTATACTATTTATATCTAATATAAACCAAAACAAAACAACATGGAAGTAACAAGAATATTTGATCTCCTTCCCTGGTATAAGGAGTTATGTCCCGACAAACAAGATGCTATTTGTGGTAAAGATGAAGACGTATGGAATAAATATTCTACTGATGAATTTATTGAAAAAACCAATAATCTCAGTTATGGCCTTTTAGATCTGGGAATAAAAAGGGGCGATAATATTGCTTCTATAACTTTCAACAGGCCTGAGTGGAATATTCTTGACATGGGGGTTCAACAGATTGGGGCAATACATATTCCTATATACCCAACTATTAGTGACAGTGACTATCAGTATATACTCAATCATGCAGAAGTAAAGTATATTTTTGTTTCAGGAGAAGAAATGTTCCGCAGGATTAAACATATTATCCCCAAGGTTCCATCCTTAAAAGCTATTTACACATTTAAAGACCTGTTCGGCGTACAACATCTCAACGAACTTATTGATAAAGGAAAGGAAAACCCTCAGCCCGAAAAGCTGGAAGAGATAAAAAACTCTATTAAGCCTGATGACCTTGTAACAATAATTTACACAAGTGGAACAACAGGTACACCAAAAGGAGCAATGCTAACACACGGTAATATCTTAAGCAACTGTATGGCCGTGGCACATATCCCGCCATTCGGCCCTGAACACAGAGCTTTAAGCTTTCTGCCTATTTGCCATATTTATGAAAGAATGATGAATTACACTTTATTGTATAAAGGGCTTTCAATGTATTATGTATCCAACATAGCTCATGTAGCAGACCAATTAAAGGAAATTAACCCACATGTTATGACTACAGTGCCAAGGTTGCTGGAAAGAGTTTATGATAAGATTATGGCTAAAGGGCGTGCTTTAACAGGGATTAAAAAGCAAATGTTTTTCTGGGCTCACAATATTGGAATGAAATACGACATTGGGCGTGAAAAAGAATTGATATATGGCGCAAAGCTTAAATTAGCCAGAAAGCTTGTGTTTTCAAAGTGGAAAGCTGCTTTCGGCGAAAACCTGGATATTATAGTTTCCGGGGGTGCAGCTTTACAACCAAGACTCAACAGAATTTTCTGGGCTGTGGGGTTACGAATACTAGAGGGGTATGGGCTTACCGAAACTTCACCTGTAATTGCAGTCAGCGATTTTAGCACGAACGGGATCAAGTTTGGTACAGTTGGACCTGTATTAAGAGGAGTAAAAGTGAAAATCGCTGAAGATGGAGAGATCCTTGTCAAAGGACCCAACGTTATGAACGGTTATTACAAAGCGCCCGAGCTAACTCGTGAAGTGTTTGACGAAGAAGGTTGGTTCCATACCGGCGACGTTGGACATATAACTCCCGAAGGACAATTAAAAATTACCGACAGGAAAAAAGTTATTTTTAAAACTTCTTTTGGAAAATACATAGCCCCACAAATAATTGAAAACAAGTTTAAAGAATCTCCTTTTATTGATCAAATAATGGTTGTTGGTGCAAATCAAAAATTTGCCGGCGCTATTATTGTTCCAAATTTCGAACACCTGCAGTCATGGTGTGATGTTAAAGGGATTGATTGCAATAATTATTCCGATATGGTTAATCTACCGGTAATTAAAAAACGAATTGATGAAGAGGTAAAAAAATACAACAATTCTTTCGGTGAATATGAAAGAATAAAAAAATACGCACTTGTCGATCATGAATGGTCGGTAGAAGGGGGACAGCTAAGCGCTACACTTAAAGTGCGTAGATCTCATCTTGCCAAAGAATATGTACATTTGATTAACCAGATATTCAGCAATGGCAATAATAATAATAGTGAAAGGATTAGTGATTAGTGATTAGTGATTAGCAGTAATAGGTATCTGGCAAATAACATTTAATAAGTTATTAATTAAAGGACACTGATTAGTTTCCACTCTAATCTCATACCTTCATACTCATATTGATCCGCTTTCGGTCTACATCTACATCAAGTATTTTAACTGTAACCGGTTGATTTAGCTTAACTATTTCAGAAGGGTCACTGACAAACTGATCTGCCATTTGGCTTATGTGTACGAGTCCGTCCTGGTGAACACCCACATCAACAAAAGCACCAAAAGCAGTGATATTAGTGACAATACCCGGCAATATCATACCGACTTTCAGATCATTTATTGAGTTAATATTTTTATCAAACTCAAAGGAAGCGAATTTTTTTCTGGGGTCGCGGCCCGGCTTTGCCAACTCTTCAAGAATATCTTTCAGAGTAGGTAAGCCTGTCTTTTCGGTAACGTATTTATTAATATCAATTTTCTTTCGTAACTCTTTTTCTCTTATAAGATCATCCACAGATGCATTAAGGTCAGCAGCCATTTTTTCAACTACCGGATAGCTTTCAGGGTGTACTGCTGAACGATCAAGAGGATTGTCTGATTGAGTGATCCTAAGAAAACCAGCAGCAAGCTCAAAAGCTTTATCTCCAAACCGGGGCACATTTTTTAACTCCTCTCTTGATTTTATCGGGCCATGTTCATCTCTATACTGAACAATATTTTTAGCCAATACGGGTCCTAGCCCCGACACATATTTGAGCAATTGTGCGCTGGCTGTATTCACTTCAACGCCCACAGCGTTAACACAGCTAACAACAACATCATCAAGGCTTTGCTGTAAAGCTTTTTGATCAACGTCATGCTGGTACTGTCCAACGCCAATAGATTTAGGATCGATCTTTACCAACTCCGCTAAAGGATCGGCCAAACGCCTGCCAATGGATGCCGCACCCCGTACGGTCACATCATACTCAGGAAACTCTTCACGGGCAACAGATGAAGCTGAATATACAGAAGCACCGCTTTCATTGACCATTACAGCTTTTACATCCCTGTCAAACCTAATACTCCTGATAAGATTCTCTGTTTCACGACTGGCCGTACCATTCCCAATAGCAATTGCTTCAATATCGTAAGCATCAACAAGGCTCTGGATTTTATTTTGAGACTGCTTCCATTCTCTTTGTGGAGGGTGTGGATATATATTTTCATTATGCAACAATTTGCCTTGTTTATCAAGACAAACAACCTTGCATCCAGTTTTGAATCCAGGGTCTATAGCAAGTATATTTTTTTGCCCTAAAGGTGGGGCCAAAAGCAACTGACGTAAATTGTCAGCAAAAACATTGATTGCTTTTTCATCTGCTTTTTGCTTTAAAACCTGCCTCATTTCAGTCTCCATTGATGGAGCCATTAATCTTTTATAGCCATCTTTGAAAGCTTCAACAACTTGTTTTGAAGACTCTGTATTCCCTTTGACAAACAACTTCTCCAAAATTTCCAGGGCATTATCTTCCGAAGGTGCAATACTGATCCTCAGGTATTCCTCTTTTTCGCCCCTGAACATTGCAAGTATACGATGGGATGGAGCTTTTGAAAGACTCTCTTCCCAGTCAAAGTAAGCCTGGTATTTACTGCCTTCTGTTTCTTTACCCTTTACAACACGGCTCTTGATAACAGCATCCCTTTCAAACAATCTGCGTATACGATTTCGTGCAGTAGCGTTCTCATTAACCCATTCCGCAATAATATCTCTTGCACCGGATAACGCATCTTCAATATTAGACACTTCATTCTCCTCTGAAATGTATTTTTCGGCTTCCAGTTCAAGATCAATCTTTTGCTGAGAAAATATCTTTTTTGCTAACGGCTCCAGGCCTTTAGCTACAGCAACCGTTGCACGTGTTTTTCTTTTAGGACGGTATGGGAGATACAAATCCTCCAACTCACTAAGGGTCTGTGCCGTTTTAATTTTTTCTTCCAGTTCATCGGTAAGCTTTTCCTGCTCTCTAATAGACTCAAGAACAGCTTCCCTTCGCTTTTCCAACTCCTTCAACTGAGCATATCTATCACGAATAAACTGGATCTGAACTTCATCCAATGACCCTGTAGTTTCCTTCCTATACCTGGAAATAAAAGGTATTGTAGCTCCACCTTCTAACAGTTCAACAGTATTGGAAACTTGCCATGTTTTTAAACCTGATTCGGCAGCTATGCTATTAAAAAATACACTCATTTATTAAATATTATTTTGACAATTAGGACATCTTGTCAACTGTTTATTGTCAACTGTCAACTTTTTTGTAAAAAAGAATTCTGCTATTTACACAAAAAACTAATTCTTTAATACTTCTAGCCATTAAGGAATATTGGCCCGTCAGGCCCCAGCGGTATACCAAGCAACATCCAAACGACCAACAGTGCTATCCACGCTATTCCCAGGAATATAGTGTACGGCAGCATTGTTGATATAATTGTACCTATTCCGTATTTTTCATCGTATTTTTGGGCAAAAGTCACAATTAGAGCAAAATAACTCATCATTGGCGTTATAAGGTTTGTGAGTGAGTCGCCAATTCTGAAAGCAGCCTGAGTAATACCGGGGTGGTAAGGATTATCCAGCAACATAAGCATTGGAATAAACACCGGTGCAATTATCGCCCACTTCGCTGAAGCACTACCCATAAACATATTTATAAAGGCAGATAGCAACACAAATGCTACGATGAGTGCCGGACCGGTAAAGCCTATTTCTTTAAGACCGGCCGCACCTTCTATAGCAATAATCAAACCCAGGTTGGAATGATTGAAAAAATATACAAATTGGGCGGCAAAGAAAACTAATACAATATATGAACCCATACCGCTCATGGATTTGATGATATGTTTCATCATATCCTTATCATTACGAATACTGCCCACAATTATTCCATATACTAATGAAGGAATAAAAAACAACACCATTATGCCTATAATTATTCCATCAAAGAATGGTGAATGTAAAACAGATCCGGTTTCAGGGCAACGGAAGAGGCCGTTTTCAGGTATAACAGTAAGTGCCAGTAAAGCGAGAAACAGTAATGCACTAATACCTGCCCACTTCAATCCACGATTTTCCTCGGGCGTCAACATCTGAATGGTAAACTTCTCCGTTTGGCCTTCATATTTTCCTAATCTTGGTTCAACGACTTTGTCTGTTAGCCATGTACCAACAAACAACACTACAAAACTTGAAGCAACCATAAAATAATAGTTAACAGCAGGATTCACTACAAGATCTTCTTGTATTAACTGGGCTGCAGAGGTAGATATACCTGCAAGAATAGGATCAATAGAACCTATGAAAAAGTTTGCGCCAAACCCACCACTAACTCCACAAAAGGCTGCTGCCAAACCCGCCATAGGATGCCGGCCTATGGCATGAAATATCATAGCTCCAAGAGGTATCAAAACAACATAGCCGGCCTCAACAGCCAGGCCTGAAATAATCCCGGCCAATACTACAGCAGCTGTAATAAGCCTTGGAGGTGATTTGAGAACCAAGGCACGAATCATTACATTAAACAAGCCAGTACCTTCTGCCAAACCAATACCAATCATAACTACCAAAACATAACCAAGAGGAGGAAATTTGAGGAAGTTATCAAGTATATTGGTGTAAATCCATCTTATACCATCGCCGCTCACAAGATTGTTTATCTTAACAACTTCACCATCCACAGGATGAGTTGCAGAAATGCCGGCTAAATGAGCTACCCACGATAACAATATAACGAAAATAGCCAATAACGCAAATATACTGGCAGGATGCGGAAGCTTATTGCCTACTATTTCAATATAATCAAGTGACTTTAAAAATGCTTTTTTTGAATAATGCCTTACTTTATCCCAAAATGTTTTCATCTGTGTTTTGATTTTTTAAAATATAATTTCTACATCATAAATATCAATAAAAAATTGAATAAATAAAGATCCAATTTTTATAAAACCCGACAAAGATATAATTTTTTGATTCACTTAACTATTACAGGCAGGAATTTGATAAAACAATTACAAGGTAAGTAGTTACAATATGAATAGCAATGATTAGAATGGAGTTGTCATTAACATTGACAAATAAAATGACAGGAAATACAGAATACAGTATGATTAATCAGCTATGCGTAATAAAAACAGACATCTAGCACCTAAAACCTGGTATTAACAACATTGGCGTAGTCTGATCCGAAATTGTATGAAATTCCGATTGAACCAAAAACCTGATGATCTGTTGCCTGGCGTCGTTGTTGCAATAATATTTCCTCTAAGGTTATATCAGTTGCCGGAATAGCAACCAAATCGTTTATTAAATCAAAATTACCACGAAGGCTTAAGGAAAAACCACTGAATAATCTTAGATTAATATTTGTAAAAAATTCTGCCCTGTTAGCACTGAAGTCGTGGAAATAGTGTGATCCGGAAAGCCCTGCCCTAACAGAACCCCAGGTTTGCTGAAAACTAACAGAAGCTACAAGTTCCTGCTTAAACAGATTTTCTTTATCCTTCTCAAAAATTGTTGTTTCAATATAATTTTGATAAGCATAGCCGGCCTTGTAAACAAATGTAATGGATCTCCTGGTAGCTTCCGTGTATGGGAAAATACTAAATTCTACTCCGGGAGAAACATCAACACTGAAATCCATATTGTGAAAGGTGCTTGAAAGCATATCAGAAAACATCCCGACCGACCAATTTTGATTTATGCTTCTAATAACATAACCATTAAAACCATCACGATGGGATAAGCTCCTTACAGTGCCATTGTCTGTCTCAAAAACATTCTCATTATAATTAAAATATGGTCTGATCCTTATTTTCCAATCTTCCGTAACTTTATCAGCAAAAAAGCCATATCTCGCATTGAAAGAACTTTGAGTTTCCTCTTTTCTGTAATTAGCTCCACCATATATTTCAAACACCCAGTTTTTCCAGGGACAATCAAGTTCCTCACGCTCATAATGTTCTTCTAGCGGCATATCCACACGCAATAAGTTAGCTATTTCTGTATTGCCTACATAAGGTGCCAACCCTAATTTAATACGATTGGTTATTCCGTTACGGGTCTCACCCCAGGTATTGGTTCTGGGGGCAAAATAGGATATCTCATTATCCATACCCTCAAATTCCTTTCTGCCAATAAAAAACATCAAATAGTTAGTACCACTTACTCCTGCTCTCTGCACAGCAACTAAAACGTGAACCTGTGCATTTTCACGATCTCTTACATAATTCACATATTGTATATTTTCCCTTATATGATGAATATCACACCCATTACAATCCAAAAACACTGTTATTAAACTTCTGCCGTTATCCCTCAGTTGTGCATGATCAACAATCGTAGAGCCCTGACCGTCAATATGTAAATTTGAGAACATTAATAAAATAACCAATAAAACAAATTTGTGAAAACAATATTTTATAAAAACCATATTTGGTAGTATTTTTAAATCCTCATTTGACAAAAAACAATTTATAATAATCATAACTAAAAATTGAACAGTTATTTTATAATAATGTTCAAAACCTTAACCTTATTGCAGTACAACTTTTAATACAGCCAGCAGGAGCAGCTAATAAGGATTAAATAAAAAGGGTAATTTTTCGATTGCAAAAATAACTAAATCATACTTTGTAAAGTACCGTAAAAATACCAATATTCCTTTTATCCAAAGTATTAAAGAATCATAAAAACTTTTTCCGGGAGTTTTGTTAGCTGATTTTCAACAAATACATCAAATAATTTTAATAATTGTTTAATTTTTTCCGGTAAAACTAATCAGACCACACACTTTACGAGCAATGACAAGTATTTTCTTACATAAAACGTGTGGGCAAGGCTGGTGGAACTAAGCCTCCATCAACCCTACCCACAACATATATAAAGCATTGCTATTCCGAAAGCAATGAAGTGGAATGAGAAATAATGTATATTTTATCAGACGCTACTGATTTTATAAATATAATTAAAAGCCATACTCCAAATATTTCGGAGGCTTTTCATCTTTTGGTTTGTCTAATCTTAAGTAATGATCAAACCACTCCATTGTTCTAAGCAGGTAATCGTATCTGTTCAGGTTTATTCGGTTACCATGCCCTTCGTTGTTGTACCAAACCATCCTGACTGGTGCTTCTCCATGCAATTTAAGAGTTCTGTATATCTCCAGTCCTTGAGAAGGGTGCACTCTTGGATCGTCGGTACCATGTAAAACCAGGGTAGGAGTTTTACTTTGATGTGCATATTTAACAGGGCTTGCATCATAAACCCTTTCATAGTCTTCATGAGTCCAGAAACCCCAATGCACATAATAATCTTCATATGGTATATCAGTAGTATTACGTTTTGATATTTGATTACCGATTCCCACAAAAACTACTGAAGCGGCAAAACGTTCGGTATGCTTAGTTGCTGACCATGCTGAAAAGTAACCACCGTAGGATCCACCTCCCATGCCCACTCTTTCAGGATCAACATATCCGATATCAATAAGGTAATCAATACCATCCAGCACATCATCGTATTCTGTGCCAACAAGATCACCATATCCGGCCATTGTAAAATCAACACCTCGTCCTGAGCTGGCACGATAGTTAGGCATAAATACAAAATAATCCCTGGCAGTGGCTACCTGTCCCCAAATAGAATATTGTGTAGTCCAACCATCCTGCACAGCAGCTTCAGGACCACCATGGATATATGTAATTAGCGGATAGCTCTCTCCTTCATCATAATTCAATGGGTATAATAAAACACCTTCTATTCTTTTACCATCACGCGCATGATATTCAACCTTACGTTGTTTGGAAAGCTTAATATCTTCCAGCCAGGTATTGTGATACGTTTTTCGCTCCAGCTCTCCATTTTCCAACTCCATAACAAATAGTTCAGAAGGATGCAATGCAGTATTTCCTGCAAAAGCAACCATTCCATTAACATGATTAAATCCTCTGAACACAAGTTCGCCTGGTTGTGTTAACTTGGTACGGGTAGGTGAGTCAAGCTCCTGTTTGCTAAGAACAATATCCACGCCTTCCTCGGCAGAAAACAGAAGGGTGTTATCATCCATCCAGTCGACACTGGTCACAGACAACTCCATACCCTCAACATAATTGCGCAAGTCTTCAAACTCTTTTTCGGTAGGCACTTCAAATACAAACAAGCTGCCCGAAACTGAATCTTCCAGCTTGGAAGCTGCCTGAAACGCAATTCTCTTTCCATCAGGGCTCCATGCTATTGTTCCAAGCTTACCTGGATTTTCCATAACAAGTTCCACATCACCGGTTTTAAAGTCTACAACATAGATACGCTTAAACATATAGGAATCATCAACCAAATTCCGTGGAGCTATTGCAGCTGCAGCTCTTTCTCCATTAGGACAAACAACAAAGTCAAATACAGTCATGCCATCGGTTAGCTGGCGAATCTCACCATTATTCAAATCTTTTAAATAAAGGTTCAGATGACGCCACTCTTCTTCATATATTTCTATATTAAAACCCTTATCCCTGAACTCTTTTGTGTCCTCAGGCATTGGATTTGATGCAACAAAAGCCACCGTATTTTCATCTACAAATTCATATTGACGTATTGACATGTCATGTTCGAAAAGCGGCTCATATTCTTTATCTTCCAAACAAACAGTAAAGATTTGCACACCATCAACATCAGGCATATTTGCTCTGAAAGTAACGGCATCAGCCTGTGGTGTCCAGCCGAGAGAATAGATCATATGCTCGCCGGTAATAAGCTCAGTAGTTTCGCCTGTTTCCATATTATAAACATGCAGCTCACGGTAATCGGATCCCGGATCATGATCAAATGGCCGCGGAACCAGCACACTATAAGCAACATGCTTATGATCCGGCGAAATAGATACTTCAACCACAGTATTTAATTCAAACAATTTCTGTGGTGTAAAAATGTTATCATTTTCTGCTGTGATACTTACCGATGCTAAAAACAGCATAGATAAAGCAAAAACGAAGGTTCTAGAATCATTTAATCTCATAATTTATTTGTTTTTGATTATTAATTGTATAATGATATTTCTTAAATCAAGTGGTAAAAATAGAAAAAGTTTTTGAAAATCCCGACTTTAAAGCTCAAAGCTCAAAATCCAAAATAAATCCCAATCTACAAACATTCGGGTTTGAGATTTTTGTAAGTTGGACTTTATTTTGAACTTGGGATTTTAAAAAAATTGGGATTTATTTTGGATTTTGAGCTTATTAAACCTTCTCCCTCCACAAAAGATAATCCCCAAAAACATTTTCCAGTTTTTTAGGTTCATGTTCAAAAATACCATAAACAGCAGAACCACTCCCTGTCATTGAAGCATATATTGCTCCTTTTTTGTACAATGTTGATTTGATATTTTTAATATTTGGATATTCCTTGAATATAACATCCTCAAAATCGTTCACCATGGTATCCCTCCACTTATTAACAGGCTGTTTTACCAGTTCTTTAAGAGGTTTGCGACTATTGCAGGGAGTAACTTTTCCATAAGCATTTGACGTTATTACATGGTCTTTGGGCTTTATAATTACTATATGATATCCGCTAAGGTCAACTACAGTTTCTTCAAACACATCTCCCCTTTCTTTGCCAATTAAGGGTTTATTATAAACAAAAAATGCACAGTCTGCGCCAAGTTGTCTTGCATATCCGGCCAATTGATCTTTACTTAGGTCAAGCTGAAAAAGCTCGTTTAACAGTATCAAAGTATTCGCTGCATCACTGCTTCCACCTCCAAGACCGGATCCAGGTGGTATTTTTTTATGTAGGTGTATCTTTACAGTTGAAAGGTCATAATCCCTTTTTAATAATTCATAAGCCTTTATGCAAAGATTGGACTTTTGATCCCCCGGCAAATGAAGTCCGGATTGCGTGAATTCCATTGCTCCATCTGATTGAACTATATCCAAACCATCAGTAAACCCTAATGGATAAAACAATGTTTCAATGTTGTGAAAACCGTCAGGCCTCTTTGCAAGAATATGTAAACCAATATTGACCTTGCACCCGGGAAATGATATCATGACCTATAAATTAAATGAATGATTCTGTTATGGATTTTCCGTTGCGAATATATGGTTTTTGTGTTAAAGTATGCGTTAATATATTTTGTTTTGGCTAAATTCAAAATTTTCGGCTAATGATTGTGGAGGCGTGGATTCGTTGAAATGCTGGGAAGAATTAAGTTACCAGTAATCGGTAATCATTAACAGGTATTTATTGACTGAAACTGCCAGGTTTTTTCGAATTTTAGGATTTTATTCTTGGGATTTATTTTGAACTTTGGATTTTAAACCTGGAAATTATTAAACCGTGTATTTATAATTTTGAGTTTTTCTCAATAAGATACTTTAAATTTGCCTGAATGGAACCTAAAAAAAACATGAACACCAAAAAAGCTTCATCTGCTTTTTGCAAAGCACTACCATATACTCCAACTGATGATCAGTTAAAAGCAATCGAAAAGCTCAGTTTGTTTTTATTTGATAGCTCCGAAGCTCCGCTTTTTGTTTTAAAAGGTTATGCAGGTACAGGAAAGACTACCCTTGTCAGCAGTCTTGTTAAAGTATTGCCTTTGTTAAACCTCGACTTTGTCCTACTTGCTCCTACCGGCAGAGCAGCAAAAGTTTTATCATTATATTCCGGGAAAAAGGCTTTTACAATACATAAAAAGATTTACAGGTTACGCACCAATAATGAAGGCCTTGCATCCTTCGTAAGAACCAACAATAAACATAAAAACACAGTATTTATAGTTGATGAAGCCTCTATGATCAATGCTGGTACTGAAAATCAAGAACAAAATCTTTTCGGGAGCAACAACCTGCTTGATGACCTTGTAGAATATGTATATAGCGGGAATAATTGCAAAATGCTTCTTCTGGGCGATGATGCACAGCTTCCACCTGTGCATTATGACAAAAGCCCCGCACTTGATGAAAAATACCTTAAAACAAAATACAGCATAAAGTTGTACTCTGCCCAGCTTACCCAGGTAGTAAGACAAAGCCTTGAATCAGGAATATTATATAATGCCACACTTATAAGAAATAAATTGAATAAAACCCGTCAGTCCATACCGGTTTTTAAGCTGAATGGATTTGATGACATCAAAAGAATTCAGGGCTGGGAACTGGAAGATACGGTAGTAAGCTCATTCAGCAGTAATGAAAAAGAAAAATCCATTATAATATGCCGGTCAAACAAAAGAGCAAACCTTTATAATCAACAGATACGAAATCGTATACTATTTTTTGAAGAAGAATTAAGCAGTGGTGATTACTTAATGGCCACCAAAAACAACTATTTTTGGCTACCCGAAAGCTCAGAGGCAGGTTTTATTGCTAACGGCGATATGATGGAAGTGCTGAGAGTTGTTAAAACTGAAGAATGCTACGGATTCCGCTTTGCCGATGTATCGGTAAGGCTGCTTGACTACCCGGATGAACCCGTTTTGGAACTCAAAATCATTGTCGATTCTCTTCATGTAGATAAACCGTCTCTGTCATTTAATGATCTTCGCAAGCTTTATGAAGAAATTCAAAATGATTATTCAGACATACCAGATAAACGAAAAAGATACCTTAAAACCAAAAATAACGAGTACTATAATGCACTTCAGGTTAAATTTGCTTATGCATTAACTTGTCACAAATCCCAGGGAGGGCAATGGAAAAACGTATTTGTTGAACAAAGTTTAATACCCGGAAAAAACCCTGATAAAGAATTCTTCAGATGGCTTTATACTGCTGCTACAAGAGCAACAAACAACCTATACCTTATCAGCTTTTCTGATCAATTCTTCTCCGAATAAAATAACACTTAATAAAAAAGCCAAATTTTCTCACTTTTCAGCTTTAAAGTATTTTTATCAACTTTTTTTTGATTTTATTTTTATCCTATAAAAATTTAATTATATATTTGCACTAATTAAACCAAATTAGTATATTTGTTTTATCTAAAAAATTAATCATGGAATTTAAAGAAATTGAAGAGCGCATATTACAAACAGCCGAAGAATTGTTTTTTCGTGTAGGCTTCACAAAAACAACTGCAGAGGACATTGCCAGGGAATCGTCCGTAAGTAAACGCACCCTTTATAAGTACTATCGAAGCAAAAGACATATTTTGCAGGCGATTATTAATAAAAACGCACAGGAACTTTCATCAGAGCTATACAAAATTATTAATTCAGATTCAAATTTTCCTGATAAACTACATACCGCCTTAACAGTAACAACAAAAGTTTTATCGAAAATATCACGTCAATTTATTGATGATATTCAACGAAACGTTCCTGAAGTTTGGCAACAATTGTCTAATTACCGGAGAGATATGGTAAATACAGTGTTTGTAAGTTTAATGGATGAAGGAATTAAAGCAGGATATGTAAAGAAAAAAATCAACCGCGGTATAGCCGTGATGGTAATGTTAAGTGTAATGGATAACTTAATAAATACATCAATTGACAAATTAGTACCATCAGAGCTTTCAGGCAATATACCAAAAAACATTGATTATATATTTGATGAGATTATCAACATTATCTACAACGGAATTTTAAATAATCCAACAATACTTAATAAACAATAGTTTGACATGCATTCTACTAAAGTAATTATTTGCAAAAAATACTTTTTACCGGCAATCTTTACGTTTTGCCTTTATTTTTGGGCAATATCTACTCATGCTCAACCGCGCGAGTTATCATTGGAAGATTGCAGGGAGCTAGCTATAGAGAACAATCAACAGCTGGAAATAGCTAGCCAACACCGTTTGGCTGCAACATCATTGAGAAAAGCATCATATACAAAGTTTTTTCCGGGCTTTGATTTTACGGGTTCATACTTGCGGACAAATAAAAAATTTAATTTTCTTGAAGAAGATATGTTGTTGCCGGTTATTCCCGTAAGTGCTATTGACCCACAAACAGGGCAGGTAGATCCAAATCGCCTGTTTAACCCGGACCTTCATCCTGATAATGCCGGTATAATTTTTATCCCAGGCACATCAGATTACTACACCGACCCTGACGGCAACCCTGTTTTTTACCGCTACACATGGCTTCCAAAAGATCAATTATCCTTCGGCCAAAAAAACAATTATTTATTAAACTTAGGAATGACACAGCCTATCTATGCAGGTGGCAAGATAAGGACTCAATATAGAATAACTCAACAAATCGAGGCTATGGCCAAACATGGTGAAGAACTTGAACTATCTGAAGTACTCTATGAAACAGAACAACTTTATTGGCAAGTATACTCGCTTCAGGAAAAACATATTTTAGCGGAAAAGTACCACTCGTTGCTGAAAGAGATGGTTGAAGACCTGAGTAACCTATATGACGAAGGTATAATATCTCAAAATGACCTTCTTAAAGCACGAGTGAAACTGAATGAAGCAAATCTTTCTTTAACACAGGCAAGAAACGGTTTAGAGCTCTCAAAGATGGCACTATGCAGAATGATTGGATTGTCAATTAATTCAGAAATTAAAGTCACCGATACATTATGGATTAATGATGAACTGGGACCTTTGGATGAATTATTACATCAGGCTTTAGACAAAAGGCCTGAACTTCAGATCGCCTCTACAAACGTTAAACTAGGTGAATCAGTAGTAGATCTGGCCAAATCAAGATTTTTGCCTGATGTAGCACTTAGCGCAAATTATTTCATGGCTAATCCGGACCCTTATCATGGTTTCAGTAATCAATTTGGCAGGGACTGGAATGTAGGGATAGTGATGCGTATACCAATATTCCACTGGAACGAAAGAAGGCATATACTTAATGCCTCAAGGCATGAGAAGAAGGTTCAGGAATTAAAGCTTGAAGATTATAAAGAACTCATTCAACTTGAAGTAAACAAAATATATTATGAAATTTATGAGGCAAGAGAAAAAGTGAACATAACAGAACTTTCACTGGAACAAGCAAGTGAAAATCTAAAACTTGCCGAAGACAACTTCGAAGTTGGAAAAATAACCACAACCGAACTTCTTGAAGCTCAAACTTTGTGGCGCGAAGCATACGTAAACAATATTGAAGCTAAATCAAACCTAAAGGTCCAACGCACAAACATGCAAAAAGCAATAGGTGAACTGATTAATGATTAATAACTTATAAATATTATTTAATAACAAAAGACATTTAACTTAAACTTAATCTATAAGCAATGATCAAAAAAACTGTTTTATTTTTTATGGTTATACTGCTGTTTTCCTGCAACAGTAATGATAAAGATGAAAATGACTATCAAAACGATGTCAGCGAAGTATCTGTAATAATTGCAGAAAAGGAAAGCTTCAGGCCGGTGCTGACATTTACCGGTACAATCAAACCATTCCGTGAAGCAAATCTGGGAACAGCAATACCCGGAAGGGTTGAAAAGCTTTATTTCTCTGAAGGCGATTGGGTTAACAAGGGTGCTTTGCTCGTACAGCTTTCCGGAGAAGCCACAGCAATGGCAAGATACGAATACGAAACTTTAAAAAAGGACTATGAACGCGTAGAAAGACTTCGTGAAAGAGGTAGTGCCACACAACAAGACTATGACCATGTTAAAGCAAAATTCAAAGCTGCAGAAGCTAAATATGATTTTTTTAAAAGCAACAGTGAAGTCAGAGCACCTTTTTCGGGTGTTATTGTTGAATACCTCGTTAATGAAGGAGAAACCTTTACTTTTTCTCCGGGTCTGGAGCCCGGTTATTCGCATGCATCCGGTATATTACGACTAATGCAGTTAAATCCTGTAAAAGCAACAATAAACGTAGGTGAAAATATTATTCCTCAACTGGATAATATTATAGAGGTAAGCATATCAACAGACGTCTACACTGATGAAGAATTTGAAGGTGAAATAACTTTCATAAAACCTGTATTATCACCTGCTTCACGCACAGCTCCGGTTGAAGTTACCATAAACAATCCTGATAATAAACTAATGCCGGGAATGTTTGCAAGAGTTAACCTGAAAATGGAAGAAGATTCTTTAGTTTTTGTACCTCGACATGCCGTTTTAGATAAGGATGAGAGAACGGGATATGTATGGATGATAAAAAGAAGTAAAGCAAAAAAAATACAAATAAATATCCTGGATGAGCATAATGGAAGATTTGCAGTCACAGGTATCAGGCATGGTGATACTATTGCCGTTTCAAGAATTAATGCTTTGATTGAAAACATGGATGTAAAGGTTGCCGGTGAATAAATCCGGTAGTAAATATTAGGATTTGGGTATTCGAACAAATAATTGTTCAATAAACGTATGATAAAAAGTAATTTACAACTAAACGACCAAAAATAAAAATGATTTTACCACGCACAGGAGTAGGCAGGCCGGTTTTTACCTTAATGCTGTTTTTAGCAATATTACTATTTGGAGTGATAAGCTATATAACTTTACCAAAAGATGTATTGCCGGCGATAGAGATGCCGGCTTTAACAGTTGCAACAGTATATCCAGGTGCATCAGCCGAAGAAGTTGAAGAACAAGTTACCAGTGAACTTGAAGAAGTTCTGGCAGGCACCGGAAATCTAAGAAACATTTACTCCCAGTCAAAGGAAAATGTGTCGTTTATTACCCTTCAGTTTGACTGGCATACTAACCTGGAAGAAGCTGCCAGTGCGGTTAGAGATTTTATCGATTTCAAAGAAAGAGATCTGCCTGCTGAAGCGGAAAGGCCAACGGTCATGCGTGTTGATACCGACATGTTCCCTGTTTTAATATATGGTGTCAATGCAGTTGAAAATTATGATAACCTGGGGCGTATAATTGATGATAATATAGTAAACGCTATTAACAGAGCTCAGGGCGTTGGCGCTCTCCTGGTTATGGGTGAGCCACGAAAAGAGATCAAGATTGAAATTGACCCATTGAAACAAAAAGCATATAAACTCTCAATAAGCAATATTGTCCAGGCTCTCAGATCAGAAAATATTACAATACCGGCCGGCAGCATAGTTGCCGGAAAAAGCGACCTCTCCGTAACTGTGCCGGGCGACTTTCAGGATTTAAATGACATTGGTAACACTTTAATAACCGTTTTTGACGGAAGAGCCATAAGACTCTCAGATATTGCATCTATAACGCTGGGATTACAAGATCCAAACGAAATTGCCCGTGTTGATCAAAAAGATGGGGTTGGTATTTTTGTTATGAAACAATCAGGTGCCAATACGCTTGAGGTGGTTGAAGCCGTAAGAAAAGAAATTAAAAATGTTGAGCCGCAATTACCGGATGATGTCACAATAGAAGAATTAATGGATAATTCAGAACTGGTTGTCTTTTCCATAAGAAATCTGTTTCGTGCAATATTTTTCGCCGCTTTATTCGTAATAATTGTAGTGCTTTTCTTTTTGCGTGAAATAAAAAGCTCCCTGATAATCATCCTCACGATTCCTTTTTCATTGATTGTTGCATTTATATACATGAATTTCGCCGGTTATACAGTGAACATCTTTTCTCTTTTATCTCTAGCCATAGCAATAGGCATGGTTATAGATAATGCCATTGTGGTGCTTGAAAATATTACCAGGCATATTGAAAATGGAGTACCACCAATGCAGGCAGCTGTGTTTGGCACCAGGGAAATGGGGTTGGCTATTACAGCTGCAACACTTACTACAATAGCCATATTCGTCCCCCTTATATTTATGACAGGTATTGTAGGGATTATTTTCAGGCAGCTGGCTATATTAACCGCGATAACTTTGATCACCTCGCTGTTTACTGCATTGTTTTTTACTCCGATGTTATGCTCAAAGCTATTAAAGAAAAACTCTGATCAAACAAAAAGCCTTTCAATGTTTAAGTTTAGCGAAAGGTTTTTCAATTCTGTTGATAAGCTTTATCTTAAAATATTGAACTACTCTTTATATCATAAAACACTTATAATATCAATAGTAGTAATTCTATTTGCCTCATCACTTTACCTGACACGATTTGTTGGCACAGACTATATCCCTGAATTTGATGCCGGAGATGTGAGTGTGGTTGCTGAAACCAGGATAGATGCAAGCACTGATGAAACATTGAAAATAACAAAGAAGATCGAAAAGATATTTGAGGAGGAGATCCCTGAATTGCGTAGCTTATATTCATTGACCGGACAAAGTGAAGAGGGCCTGCTTGGTACTGTCGGTTTCAGTGAAGGTAAAAATATTTCTACTATTTTCGGAAGAATGGTTTTACCGGAAGATCGTGAAAGGTCGTCTGTAGAGGTAGCCGAAATAATCAGAAAAAGAGTTGCAGAAATACCGGAAGTTGAGATACATACCACCACCGGCGGCAGTCTGATCTCGGCTGCTGTTATGGGAAACATCAAACCTGTGGAGGTCAAGATCACAGGGTTTGATCTTGACCTTCTGAACAAGGTGGCATTAAACCTGGAAGAAAGGCTTAAAAATATACCTGAACTAACTAATGTTGAATCAACTATTGACCGCGGAAAGCCTGAATTAAGAGTAATCCTTCACAAAGACAAAGCTTCATCTGTCGGCTTAAGCACGGCTTTGGCATCGATGCAAATAAGACAAAGTCTTTATGGTGCTGATGGTGGTAATATTAGATTTGAAGATGAAAACATACCTCTTAATATCAGGTATCCTCTGGCCCACAGAAGTAGTACAAAAGATATTGAAAACATAATGCTAAGCACATTGACAGGTAACCAAATACCCTTGAATCTAATCTCTACTATCGAAGAAGGTGTTGGCAGGCTGGAAATCCGGCGCGAAAACAGACAACGTGCAGTATACGTATCTGCAGGCTCTCATGAACTGTCACTGGGAGAAGCAGCTGATCTGATAAAAAATCAAGTGAATGAAATAGATGTTCCTGACGGGGTTAATATTGAAATTGGAGGACAGGTAGCTGAACAGCAAGAAGCTTTCCAAAACCTTTATCTGATTTTTATAATAGGATTAATACTCGTCTTTATGGTTATGGCATCACAATTTGAATCATTTAAAAATCCTTTTATAATAATATTTACAATACCTCTATCTATAATAGGTATTGTTCTTGCTTTTCTGATAACAGGTTTGACACTAAGCGTTGTTACTTTCCTGGGTATTATTATGCTTATAGGCATTGTTGTTAACAACGGTATTGTGCTTGTTGATTATACAAATTTATTAATAAAACGAGACATGCCATTCATGGAAGCCGTAGTTCAGGCCGGTAAAAACAGGCTTAGGCCCGTCCTAATGACATCTTTCACAACTATTCTTGCTATGATACCTATGGCTTTAAGTACAGGGATGGGCTCGGAAATTTGGTCCCCACTGGGAGTAACAATAATAGGAGGATTGCTAATCGCTACTTTGGTTACGTTAATTCTTATACCGGTGTTGTACGTGGTATTTAATAAGAAAAAGTCAGCTGATAGTCGGTGATCGGTAATCAGTATTCGGTAATCAGTAATCAGTTTGTAGTTTGTAAAAGTGGTTAACAATTCACTTATTAACACATTGGCACATTGGCACATTGGCACATTAGCACATTTGCACATTGGCAAATTGCCACATTGCCACATCACCTATCCCCAAACAACGCAGTACCAATCCTCACCATTGTACTACCCTCCTCAATGGCAATTTCATAATCATTTGTCATGCCTATGGATATTTCGGAAAAGTTATCGTCCGATTGAAAATATTTTTCTTTGATGCCATCAAAAACAGACTTAAGCATTTTAAACTCTTTTCTGACTTGTTCTTCATCTTCAGTAAAAGTAGCCATACCCATCAATCCGTTTATTGAAACATTTTTCATCTTCTTGAAATCATCGCTTTCAAGCGTTTGGCATAACTCATCCTCAGACATTCCAAACTTGCTTTCTTCCTCAGCAATATGCATCTGTAGGAGGCATTTTATTACCCTGTCGTTTTTTTCTCCTTCCTTATCAATAACTTTAAGCAATCTTAAACTATCTACTGACTGAATCATTTCAACAAAAGGTGCAATATATTTAACCTTATTTCTTTGCAAGTGGCCTACCATATGCCACTTAATATCTTTGGGCAATTCTTCATATTTTGGAACAAGCTCCTGCGCCTTGCTTTCACCAAAAACCTTTTGTCCTGAATTGTACAAGCCCATTATCTCCTCCGGGGTTCTTGTTTTACTCACAGCAACAAGTTTTACACTTGATGGTAATTTGCTAAGGACATTTTTCAGGTTTTCACTAACTTCCGACATAGCTATTTATTTTTCAGTTTTCAGCAAAAGTAACAATTGGTTTTGGTTTTTCCAATACCCTTTAGCCTAGGATTCATCAAGTAAATCTACTGGGATTTTAATTTCATAACTTTTATTGTTCTTGTTTGTGAGAGAATAGCGCCTGAGCCAAGGGTTATACTCCCGCAAAATTTTATAATTGATGCCCAGATCCAGGGCAAACTGTGGAAGGTCCGTAATTGTAGAATCAACTGTAATAATATCATACTCTAAAGGGTCATAAAGATCTTTTTTACGAAAATTAAATCCGGCTTCCTGCGGGTTGGAGAAAATTTGTTTCACTGCCAATATTCTGAAAATATATCTGGATGTTTCCTCATTAAGCATAAGATCATAATAACTGTCAACTTTTTGATTATTAAGCTGGCGCACTAAAGCTGTTCTTCCCATATTATATGCTGCAGCTGCTAATGTCCAGCTACCAAACCTCTCATAAGCATCCACTAAAAAGTCACAAGCAGCCTCGGTAGATTTCTCAACATGATATCTCTCATCAACTTCGGTATTAATTTCCAAATCTAGTTCCCTTCCCGTAGATGACAAAATCTGCCAAAAACCTGTAGCTCCGGCAGGTGAAACAACGTTTTGAAAACCGCTTTCAATTAAAGCCAGATATTTAAAATCCTCCGGAACTCCCTTGCTTTCCAAAATAGGTTCTATTACCGGAAACCATTTGTTTGCCCTCTTAAAGAACAGCATAGTCTGTGACTGCCAGTAACTGTTAACCAATAATTCCCTGTCAAACCTTTCTATAATATCAAACTCTTCCATTGGAACAGGCTCACCGGCAAATTCCATGTAATCAGGAATTGGAAGAGCATATATATTATATCCTTCTCTGACTTCTTCCAGGTAGATCTTATCATACTGCTCAGGATTTGTTGAAAAAACAAAAAATTGTAAAATCAGCATTGATGACAAAATGTAGATAATTGTTAATAGCTTGTTATTATTCATGGCCCGAAAGTTTAAACATTATAAAATTGTTTTTACAAAATAACCATATTTTATCTCATATATTGTACGTATAACTTGGAAATAGTGTTCTGTTTGATGTGTTTTTTAACAAATCCCATACTGTTGTGAATGTTTAGTTGTTGAGTCGTTTAATTGTTTGATTTTTTGACTGTTGACTGCTGACTTCCGACTATGGACTGGAGTCTACTAACTTTAGTGCAGAATTATTCCAAACAACACAAAAAATATAATTGCTGCAACGGCGGCAACCATAGCATATGGTAGTTGGGTACGTACATGATCGATATGATCACTTGCCGCTGCCATTGATGATACAAGGGTCGTATCGGATATTGGCGATACATGATCCCCAAAAACTCCTCCGCCTAAAACTGCAGCAAGACATAGCGGAAGACTTATATCCATCATAAGCGCTGTAGGAACAGCAATGGGTATCATTATAGCAAACACTCCCCAGCTTGTTCCGGTAGAAAAGGCAATAAAAGCCGATAAAAAGAAAATTATTGCAGCAATATAATATGGATGTAGAAAATCATCAGCTAATGAAGCAACAAAAACACCTGTTCCCAGTTCCCTGGTAGTGTCACCAATAGCAAATGCAAGAGTCATAACTATAGCCAAAGGTATTAACCCTCCAATACCTTTTAAAGATAGGTCAATCACTTCCTTAAAACTTAGGATTTTCTGTATAATTGGCAAAATACCTGCAATTGCTATAGCAGCCAACACGGCCCAAAGCACTGCTGTTGAACCTGTGCCGGCAGTAATATTGCCATCACCCGTAATATATAAACCTACCGGCACCATTACCATCATTGTCAAAACAGGCAGTATCATATTAAAAGCACGGTATGGAACATTGATTTTAGCTTCCGTTGAAATGATCTCTTCAGATACCATTGGGGTAGCACCGTCAGCAATAGTTTTACCTGTTTTGCGTGCCCGCTCCTCTGCCTTCTTCATTGGGCCAAAATCTCTAAAAGTTACGATTATGAACACAACCATCAGAATTGCAAATATTGCATAAAAATTAAGGGGAATGCTTCTGACAAAAACATTTATTGGGCCATCCACCCCTTCACTTTCCAGCAATCCTATTACAAAAGCCCCCCAGGCGTTGAGTGGTATAAGTATACAATTGGGAGCAGAAGTGGAGTCTAATATATATGCCAACTTCTCACGCGATATTTTCAAACGTTCAAATAACGGCCTGGATATTGATCCTGATATCAAGCAGCAAATACTTGATTCGATGAATATCAAAAAACCCATAATACCGGCAAGGCCGGCTGCTCCACGAGGAGTACGGGCAATATTTCTGCCCTGTATCCAATCTGTAAACCCTTTTACTCCACCACTACGTTGTGTTAATGTGATCAATGCTCCTATCAGTGCACAAAAAATTATTACGCGTGTGTTGCCCGGACTCTGAAAAACATTGATCAAAGCATCAATACTATTGGCAAGCCCTGTTAATATACTCCAATCTGAAAGAATTATCCATCCAACCAAAATGCCCAGAAATAAAGAAATATAAACCTGCCGTGTAGTGATCGCAAGTAATATTGCCAATAGTGGAGGAATAACAGAAAGCCAGCCGTAATCCATAAGCACTATATATGATGATTTTCAATAAACATTTTTTTGCGAATATACGAATTTACTTAATTAAAGATGGTTTTATGGTTTTATGGTTTTATAGTTTTATGGTTTAATTGTTTACAAATCACTGATTACTGATTACTGATTACCGAATACCGATTACCACTCTCCCCTAAACCATAAAACCCATCAACCCATAAACCAACCTTCAAATACATTTATTTGCAGTATTTTACTTCTAGATTCAACGAAATGTAGTAACTTTGCAAGCTATGAAAAAAATACGTAACTTTTGTATAATTGCTCATATTGATCATGGTAAATCAACGCTTGCAGACCGTATGCTGTTGAATACCAAAACCGTTACAGACAGGGAGTTTAAGGACCAGGTCTTAGACAATATGGATCTGGAGCGCGAGCGGGGCATTACTATTAAAAGTCATGCTATACAAATGGATTATGAGTATGATGGTGATATTTACACTCTAAATCTTATTGATACCCCGGGCCATGTTGACTTCAGCTACGAGGTTTCACGATCAATAGCTTCATGCGAAGGTGCTTTGTTAATTGTCGATGCTGCACAAGGCATCGAAGCCCAAACTATATCAAACCTGTATTTAGCATTGGATCATGATCTTATTATTATACCCATACTCAACAAAATGGATCTTCCCAGTGCAATGCCGGAAGAAGTCACTGAACAGATAGTAGATTTGATTGGTTGTGATGAGAGTGATGTAATACCTGCAAGCGGAAAGACGGGGCAAGGTATTGAAGATATTCTCAGGGCAATAGTGGAAAGGATCCCTCATCCCGAAGGTGATCCAAAATTACCATTACAGGCTCTTATTTTCGATTCAATTTACAACCCTTACAGAGGTGTTATAGCCTATTTCCGGGTATTTAACGGAGAAATAAAGACCGGTGATCATGTAAAGTTCATGGCTACTAAACATGAATATCATGCTGATGAAATTGGGGTATTAAAGATTAAGCAATTCCCACGCAAATCTATATCAGCCGGTGATGTGGGATATATTATATCGGGCATTAAAGATGCCAGGGAAGTAAAAGTTGGTGATACAATTACACATATTGAAAGACCCACTGAGGCTGCTGTTAAAGGTTTTGAAAATGTAAAGCCTATGGTTTTTGCAGGTATTTATCCTGTAGAAACGGAAGATTTTGAAGATCTGCGTGCAGCAATGGAAAAGCTCCAGCTCAATGATGCCTCTTTAACCTATGAACCGGAAACATCTGCTGCTTTGGGTTTTGGATTCAGGTGTGGGTTTCTTGGAATGCTACATATGGAAATTGTTCAGGAAAGGCTCGAACGGGAGTTTGATATGACTGTGATCACCACTGTTCCAAACGTTTCATATAGAGCCTACATTAAAAACGGTAAGCAAATTATTGTTAATAATCCATCTGATATTCCCGGCCCCAATGAACTGGACTATATAGAAGAGCCGTTCATTAATGCCCAAATAATCACCAAATCAGAATTTATCGGACCTGTTATGTCTTTGTGTCTTGATAAACGCGGAGTTGTCAAAAATCAGATCTATCTTACTACCGACCGTGTGGAGCTTTCTTTTGAAATGCCCCTGGCAGAGATTGTTTTTGATTTTTACGACAGGTTAAAGACGATATCACGAGGTTATGCTTCTTTTGACTATTCACCAGCGGAATATAAAACTTCCAACCTTGTCAAGCTTGACATACTTCTTAATGGCGATCCTGTTGATGCTCTATCTGCTTTAATACACCGTGATAAAGCATACGAATTCGGCAAAAAGGTCTGTGAAAAATTACGCGGACTGATACCCAGACAACAGTTTGACGTGGCCATACAAGCCGGTATAGGCTCAAAAATAATTGCACGCGAAACTGTCAAAGCATTGCGTAAAGATGTAACTGCCAAATGCTACGGTGGTGACATTACCCGTAAGCGAAAGCTTCTCGAGAAACAGAAAAAGGGTAAAAAGCGTATGCGCCAGGTTGGGAACGTTGAAATTCCACAGTCAGCATTTATGGCTGTATTACAGCTGGACTAATCCAATTCAACTGTATCTACGTCAACAGTTATCTCTTTAAGCCTTTTTTCAACTTCTTCAGTCATACTCTCCTGGTAGCGGCCACCAATATGCTCTGCAAGAAACCTTTCCATTGCCGCAACAAAAGCCATGTTATTAACCGGCCTTGCAAAACCGTGTCCTTCATCAGGAGCATTCAGGTATTCTACCGGAAACCCCCTGTCGCGCAGAGCAACTACAATTTGCTCAGACTCAGCCTCCAGCACTCTTGGGTCATTCTTTCCCTGGACTACCATAAGAGGGGCTATTATCTCGTCAGCAGCGTTTAACGGGGATTGTCTTTTTAATATTTCTCGTCCTTCTTCGGTATCAGGATCAGCCATACGGGTGTACATTGTTATTCTCATTGCTTCCCAATATGGCGGTATAGAATTAAGCAGGGTAATCAGATTTGAAGGCCCAACAAATGAAACTCCTGCAGCGTATACTTCCGGGGTAAATGCTAAGCCTGCAAGAGTGGCATAGCCTCCATATGAAATGCCAAAAATGCCAATCCTGTCAGGATCAGCAATACCTTTTTCAATAAGATATTTCACACCCCATGTAATATCATCCTGCATCAGTTCACCCCATTGCTGATTACCTGCATTCAGAAACTCCTTACCAAAGCCTGAAGAACCCCTGAAGTTAGGTTGAAGCACTGCATAACCCCTGTTGGCCAAAAATTGCACATATCCTCTATATCCCCAATAATCTCTTGCCCAAGGCCCTCCATGAGGCAGCACAACAACAGGCAATTCTTTACCTCCAAAACCTTTTGGTTTAGTCAAATAAGCTTGAATCTCAGTACCATCCGATGAGGTATATCTTATGCTTTGCATTGAAGAAAGGTGCTCTGTGGGAAGATCAGGCCTCGGACTGTATTGAAAGTTCAACTCTCCGGCTTCTTTGTCATAAAGGTAAACAGTTCCAGGGTCTGTGTCGGCATAAGCATTAACCAACCAAAAACGTTCATCTAAAGTAGAATTAAAAAGAGAAATCTCATTATCACCCAGTTCATTTTTAATCTTATTAAACATTTTTTCAAAGTCATCATCCTTGAAATAACGCCTTGTGCGTTCATCAGTATAGGAGGTATAATATACTTTTTGTGTTTTGTCGGATATCATCATTCCTCCAAAATCAACTTTGTCTTTTGGATCTTTCTCAACGAACTCCTTTTTACCCGTTTCAATGTCCATTAAGTATAGTTTTGACAAATTGTTTTCTTCACCTACATTAGAGACCAGGTAGAAATTTTGATTATCTTCTTTAAAGGCACGAGGGTAGGCAGACTCCAGCACATCCCATGAATAAAGCAGTGTTTCACCATCATCATCTATTCTCCACAATTCATTTGTTCCATCCAATTTTGAGCGGCTGGCCAATCTCAAATTATCTTCATGGTCAAATCTCCAGGAAGTATAGCGGTTTGTGTTCTTCCGTATCAACTCCATCTCACCGGTAGAAATTTGCAAACTATAAAGGTCGTGCCAAGAACGGTCGCGATCATTCAATCCAACAAAAATCAAATCGGGATCTATTCGTGAAATGTGAAATATTTGTACACGAACACCTTCCATATCAGTTAATCCACGTGCTTCAGGAATCACACCTTCTTCAGCTTCACGCGGGTCAACAGCATATATATTAAAGTTTTCGTCTCCACCTTTATCCATAACATATAGAAGGTATTGTCCGTCTCTCGACCAAAAATAACCCATAACCGGGCGTTCGGTTTCCGCAGTGACCGGTATAGCTTCGTCAAAAGACGCTTCACGCTCTTTTACCCATATATTGCGATTACCATCATAAGGCCTTAAAAATGAAATATATTCACCTTTAGGTGATAACTGACTACCCGAAATTAAAGGGTCGTCAAAAAATATTTCCCTGTCAATTAATGGAGGGATTTGTTCTTTAGTTTCCATATTACATGCTTGCAAAAATGCAATTAAACAAATAGTTAGTAAAATAAGTTTTGTTTTCATGATGAGTTTGTTTTAGATGAGCATAATTTAGATAGCAAATATATAAAATTAATTTATATCGAATGTTTTTTTAATGAGTCAATAACTCTAATTACTACTGATTACCGACCACCGACCACCGACCACCGATTACCGGCCGCCTCTCTCCCC